>JAUILH010000029.1 GCA_030433115.1 Bacteroidia bacterium
ATTTGTTGGGGTTTCCACCAACACCATTTTGGTGTTTTTTTGAAAGGCAGCTTCCCAGGCATCCTTATCTTTTAAATTCACAAAAGTCGTCTTAATGCCCCATTCGGGTAAGATGTTTTTCAGAATATAAAGTGTGTTCCCGAACAATGAAGAGGCAGCCACCACATGATACCCGGCCTTTAAATGTGCTGCCAGAGTATTGAAAATAGCTGCCATTCCGGAAGCCGTTGCGACACCGGATTCAGTCTGTTCTAAAGCACACATCTTGTTGATCAATTCAGAACAATTTGGGTTTGAGAATCGGGAGTAAATATCGCCTTCCAGTTCTCCCTTAAACATACTTTCTGCATGCTCAGCACTGTTAAAGGTAAAGCTGGATGTGAGAAATAATGGAACAGAGTGCTCACGATAATCACTTTGCTCTGTTTGCAGTCTGATGGCGGATGTTGCGTCTTTCATCTTAGTTGATTTGATAAGTGTAGGTAATGTCAATGTCTTCTCTTAGGCAGAATTTTACCGAACAGTATTTGTCGGCTGTGAGTTGAATGGCTCGAGCCAATTTGCCGTCATCAATAGAGCCGGAAAACTCAAAGTGAATTCGGATGGCTTCAAACGGAGATGGGGTGCCCTTTTTACGATCACCTTCTACTGTGATTTTGAAATCGTTTACAACTTGCTTTTGTTTGTACAAAATGTTCAAAACATCAATGGCAGAACAACTTGCCAGACTATTGAGTAGCAATTCCATAGGTCTGAATCCATGGTTATGTCCGCCAATGGTTTCACTGGCATCAGTATGTGTCGTATGTCCGGAGTTGTTTTTACTTTCTAGCAAAAACGCATCATCCTGACGTTGAATCGTGAGTTTCATAATAAATAAGTAATACAGGAAATGTGATGGCTTAGCCGGATAGTCTCACTTATCTGTTCACGATTGAAAACCGCGATAGGATTTAGCACCTTTTCTCTTTAACGAGAAGGTTGCCAAGGATTCATAGGGCCTAGTCCCTCCACCTTTCCTGATAAATTGTACAAAAAGAACTGGCACAAAGGTAGGCGAATAAAAATGAATTTTGCAAATTGAGACCACAGGAAGTTACCTTTTGGTCTTTCGACATTGAGAGTTGTTATGAAATTACTGCTAACATATTTGGCGCTTCTGCTATTTAGCTCCGTTCATGGACAGATTGGGTATGATATCAAGCCATTAAAATTGGACAGATATGGAGGACTCATGGATTGCCCAAAAGGATTTAAGCCAATAAAACTGTCCAAAGAGGAAGCCGCAACAATCAATCTATATGTTTTGGACGATCAGGTCAGTTTTGATACATCTACAACCATTGTCAACGATACAGTTGGATGTCACTACAAAGGAGAATATTTGTGGTTTCCCCAATTGACAAGTCATGTATATCACAAGTATTTAATGTCGACTCAACGTGGTGAGGATTCCGTTCAATACATCTCTCCCTGGGTGACAAACAAGGATTACCAACTGTTTCGGGATTATGTAAGGGATTCTTTGATGAGGAAAAAATTAATAGAAGAGGATCGAGACCCAGAAAAGTGGGGGATTGAAGTCTATGAGGATGATGGCGTGAGCTATGACAGGGAAGATTTGGGAATAAATTATGAGTCCAAATATAAATACATGTTGTCACCGGAAGGTTCTGCCGATCCCAATCAATCCAAATATGGTAAACGAGATGTTTTGAGGGATTTTTTCTACTCAGAGCACGATCGAAATGGAGGGCCCTTTAAAATAGATCAGAGAAAATTGGTATATCAATTTTATTGGTTAAACCTCAAATCGATTGACAATCTTAGTTCAACTAAAGATAGTTCTAAGGTGCATCCATTTACAAGTGATCCCATTTCTGGAAAAAGAGATTTAGACATGGAGATATTTCAGAAAAAAGGTCAAAATGGTGCGATTCGTGGACATGTTGATAGGTCCAGATTTATCATATCGGAAGCAGTGCCATTGATTAGGGATACCGGCTTCTGGTATAGAACAGATTTACCCGATAATTACAAAGAATGGTTGACAGAGAATTACACCACTATAGGCATTTATCAAAATATGCCTGTGTTGGGCATGACTGGTTACCAGGCTTGGGCCTATTGCAAATGGAAAGAAAAAGTGTATACCGATCTGGGCATGAAAAACCAGAATGTATATTTTCCAATGTATGTAGAAATTGATTTGCCTAGAAAAGTACACGCAGAAAAATATCCAAATGAATTGCCTAGGTTGATCGTTCCTGCCGTGAACAATGAATGGTGGCGAATCTCTAATGAGGATTACCAGAATTTCATAAGGGCAGTGCAGGATTCATTAATCAGGAAATTTATGGGAGATGTTCATTTTGGAGAATACGGGTTAATTCCAACTTATGACATCAAAGGGAATTCAAATGATGTGGATGATTGGGTAATTGATTACTCCAAAAGGACCGATTTTACAGCCAAAAATGTTGAGGATGCACATTTGTATTTTAGAACAGAATTTGTCTTTAGTGATACGACTTTTTGGACCGATCATGGTATGATTCATCCAGATAAACTAAATTATGAGTACGGATACATATCGTTTGATAGGGCTAATGAAATAGGACACTTTGTAAAGAAACATTGGCAGTTGAAAACCAAATACAAACATAATATGCCAGAATTTGAACTCTATGAATTTGATTCTTTGAGCTCAGAATATGGTAAAGACCTGTGTTTCGCTACCTTTAACAAACTTGGAAACGACCCAGGCGTAAGAACTCATAAAATTCGATCACAGTTCTTTATTCAAGAAACCGTCAATATCTACCCCAATATTCCGGGAAAAGGAACTTTAATACCCTACGATTTCGACTCATGTCCTGATTGTACTGTCCAAAACATCACTTGGGGGCAGGCAAAGGCTTACTACCACTGGTATATCAATAAACGCAGAGGACATCAAAAAATGACCAAAAAGAACCCTACTGCCAAAATGAAACCAACCAGAGAGCAATGGGAGTCAATGATGAAAGGAGAAAAAGTGACGTTGCCTCAAAAAATCATTGAATTACCAGTTCCTGCTTTCAGGTATGTGATTAAATGAGATACATCCGTATATTTACATCATAATTAATCGTACTATGAAAAAGTTTGTTTTGGCCATCATCGTCTCATTCATTGCAATGGGAACTCAAGCCCAGGTTGGAGAGAAAGGGAAACTATATCTGGATGCCTCCGGAGGAATAGGTGTCTATAAAAATTTCTATACATACAAAGACGGAGGATTAACCATTTACGATAATGAAGAGGACACGGTAGCAACCGCATTTAATACCATTGGTTTGGAATATGGTCTGGCAAATTGGGTCAGCCTTGGGGTTAACTTTAAGGGAGGAAGGTATCTTGAAGATAACGCCAACAAAGACAATAAATTCAGGGTGTTTGAGATTTCTTCACATTTTTATTTCCTGAATAAAGACAAATTTACCTTGTTTGGAAATGCGACACTGGGCACCAGTAGTCTGGTTGAAAATGGTCGATTTTTCTGGAACTCTAACTATGAAGCCAGGTTTTCTGGAGCACACACCTCTCTGGGCTTTGGGTTTAAGTGGCTATTTATCAAAGAAAAGGTAGGTCTGTTTTTTAATTACGAATTCAATAGATACTTCCTGGATCTTAAAAAATATACTGTCGACAATGACAACCGGGACTTATCGGACGTGACCTGGACATATGATGTGAATGGGCACGAATTAAAACTAGGAATCTCTGTTAAGTTTTAGATGAGGTATTACTTAATTCTGCTGAGCTTTCTTTTGCTTGGCTTTTCGGGACGTGCTCAGAACACAAAAGGAGAAATCACATTATCGGGTGGTGCAGGCTACGGTTTTATATCGAGTATCTTCAAATTAGCCAATAATGTTAAGGCAAGTGGACCATTTAATGGGCATCTGGAGTTTTGCCTGGCTGATAATGCTTCACTTGGTGCGGCTTACTCTCATCAAACATTTTCTTATGAAGACGAGTGGACCAGAGATACTTTAAAACTTCAGGTTAATGTAAATGCAACAAGAGTGAATTATGGCCTCAGAGGTCTGTACCATTTTCCAGGAGGGAATACAAAATCTACGTTTTATGGTGGCGTGAGATTAGGCTTCACCGTTTGGAACTATTCATTTGATGCCAATCTCCAGGAAGGTCAATACGAAAAGAATGTGCCCTTCAGGTTGAATTTCCCATCGGCTCAACTCTTGGTGGGCTACCGATACTTCTTCCTGCCGTTTGTTGGTTTAAACGCGGAAATAGGGGTAGGCAATGCACCTTACTTTGTGCATGCTGGCTTGACTTTTAGATTCAATTCAAGCCAACCTTGATCAAGATTATTTGAAGTTTTTCGACCAGGAGATCATCGGAACCGGAACAGTAGTGCCATCTACAATAACGCCACCAGCGCCAATTTCCCAATTCACACTAGGCTTGGTTTGCCATCTAACTCCCGGAATAGCTATGATAACAGCAAAATCATCAATCACAAAACCATAAGAGTCTAAAATCAACCAGGCAGATTTCCCAACCCTCAAACAACCGCCAAGCGACATCAAAGGCGTATTCATGGAAAATACATTTCCACCGCCGCCAACAGCACCATAGCCCACACTTAAGTTCAGATTTTTATCATAGTCTCCAAAAGTGGCCATTCCATAACCAAATGCTCCCCACCCACTGGGGTAGGCAAAACTGGTCCAACCCAGCATAGCACCTGCACCTAAGTGCACTTTCTCTCCTACTTTAAATGACACTTTTGGGGTGGCAATCAAAGGAACTGTGATGTAACTGGTCATAACACCCATAGAAAAGTTATCGTTTATGGCAAATTGAGCGTCTCCGAATAAACCGTAATGTAGCTTGATGTAACTGTCGTCCTTTTTTAACGGTAAGGCATTGGTGCTTAAGAAATATCGCGTGCCCATTCTGTTTGGAGCCGCTGAACCGCCTTTCCACGATCTTCCCGATTTTTCAGCTTCACTAATGGATTTGATCTCATGTTTGGGAATGATGATCTCTCCCAATTCTTGAGTCTTTAACAAAACTTCTCTCGCATCTTGTCTGAGTATTTGTCCAATGTATTGAGTGCCATCATTTTTAACAACAACATACAGCTTATAGGATACTGTTGTCGTATCAGATCCCTCTTGCGCTTGAGTGATGCTTGGAAGACCGATAAACAAAACGCCTAATAAAACTATTTTGATAAATGCGTTCATAACTGATTAAATTATTCAATTCTAAACCAAATATAGCTTTAAATTTGCAGCATGGCTTTAGAGAATGATTTGATTTTACGAGCAGCTCGTGGTGAACAAGTTGAAAGAACGCCAGTATGGCTCATGCGTCAGGCAGGCAGGATATTAAAAGAATATCGAGAGGTGAGAGGAAGTCTATCCGGTTTCAAAGAATTGGTTGAGACCCCTGAGTTGGCAGCAGAGGTAACCATTCAACCAGTGGATATTCTGGGGGTGGATGCAGCAATTATTTTCTCAGATATTCTGGTCATCCCGGAAGCAATGGGATTGCCCTATCAAATGGTTGAGAAAAAAGGCCCTTGGTTCGAAAACACAATTAAGAGCCAGGCAGACGTTGATAAACTCAGAGATGCCAGTGTTGATGATCTGGGGTATGTATTTGAAGCGATTAAAATTACCAAACGAGAGTTAAATGGGCGTGTGCCGCTTATCGGTTTTGCAGGTGCACCATGGACCATTTTTTGCTACATGGTAGAAGGAGAAGGCTCCAAAACTTTCTCCAAAGCAAGAAGGCTATTGTATACCCACCCAGAATTGTCTCATCAGTTGTTGGATAAGATAACTAACCTAACCATTGATTACCTGAAAGGGCAAATTAAAGCTGGTGCCGATATGGTTCAGGTCTTTGATTCATGGGCCGGAATCCTAGATTATAAACAGTACAGAGAGTTTGGAACGAAATATGTATCTAAGATTTGTAAAGCAATTAAAGAAGTACCAATTACAGTGTTCGCAAAAGGCGCATATCAGGCAAGAAAAGAAATCGCATCCATGGAATGTAATACCATTGGATTGGATTGGAATATGAGTATTCAGCAAAGTAAATCCATTATTGGACCGAATAAAACTTTGCAGGGAAATCTCGATCCGTGTGTCTTATATGCAGATTTTAAGCGCATTGAATTGGAAACTCACAAAATGTTAAATAGCTTTGGGAGTCAAAGACACATTGCAAATTTGGGACATGGTGTTTATCCTGATACCAACCCAGACAATGTAAGGTGTTTTATTGAAGCCGTTAAATCGTATCAACATAAATAAGAAATTATGACTATTGGAAAAATTATTGGAGCCGGATTAATACTCATGTCAGGAGCAAGTTTTGCTCAGGATGATGATAAAAACCTGGTTCAAAACGGAGGGTTTGAAACTTTGGACGGTCGATTGAAAAAGGCTGGTCAGATTGAAGTAGCAAAACATTGGATTTCACCAACGGGAATGAAAGCGGATTTATTTTCTGCTTCCGTTAAAGACCCGGTGTCAACTCCAAAAAACTACATGGGTGGAGAAGAGCCTGCGGAAGGTGATAATTATGCCGGAATCAGAGCGTATAGCTACAATGATAAAATGGTGAGAACCTACATTCAAACTGAGTTGTTGGGACCATTAAAGAAAGATATGCAATACTGCGTGTCATTTAAAGTGAGTTTGTCCGAGAGATCGAAATATTCGTCAAATAATCTGGCAGCACACTTGTCTAAAAAACCTCTGGAAACTGAAGAAAAGATCAGTTTATTGGTTGAAGATGTAGAAAATAAACACAGCAAAAACAAAGTGTTTGATGCCGTTTTTAATTGGGAAACTGTATGTCATATTTTTAAGGCCGACGGAGGTGAGAAATTCCTGACTATCGGAAATTTTGATACCAACAAAAAGACCAAGTATGGAAAAATGAAGAAACCAAAGAACATTTCAGGTACTCAGACTTATGATGCATACTATTTTATTGATGATGTCCAGGTTTTTCTATTAGACAGTGCCGCTGAATGTAACTGTGAAAAAGAAGATTTGACGAAAGATGAAGTAGAGACTATCTACGTGAGTACTGTAATCAGTAAGAGAGAGTTAAAAACACCTGAGCTTCTAGAAGCAAGTACAGTTTACTTTGCCTCAAACAAGTACGACCTCACAATGGCCGCTAAGCAAGGTTTGGATAACCTGGCTGCCAGAATGTTGGAAGATCAATCCATAAAATTGGTGGTGCATGGCCATACAGATAAAAAAGAAACAGAAGCTGGTATGGAAAATCCATTACTGAAATACACCGCTCAAAAAAGAGCAGATGCTGCAATCAAGTATCTGGAGTCTAAAGGTGTAGACAAGTCCAGACTCACAAAAGAATTACATGGCGATAAGAACCCTGCAGATACTGCAGATACCGGAATCGGTCATGCGAAAAACAGACGGGTAGAGTTTACACTTCAGTAGACTTAAGAACGCAATAGTGTTAAAAACCTCCACGCCCTGGCGTGGAGGTTTTTTTTATTTTAGCGCATCATGACTGATCATTCTCAGGAAACAATTCAAGATGCCACCCCGGAGGCATTGGAGAAAAAACAACGCATTCGTGCATGGACATTCTACGATTGGGCTAATTCCGTCTATCCTCTTGTTATTTCCAGTGCAGTATTTCCCGTGTTCTATGATGAGATGACGGCTACCAAAGTTGAAAAGGAAATTGCACCATTTCGAAAATATCCGGACCTGACGGTAAAGGTTAAAGAGATCGTCAGTCGTGACGTAGAATTCTTCGGAATGACATTTGAAAATACAGAGATTTTAGGGTATATGATCAGTGTGAGCTTTTTGCTGGTCGCCCTGGTGTCGCCATTACTATCTGGTGTTGCAGATTATTCCGGTTCAAAAAAAGGCTTTCTTAAAATGTTCTGTTACATTGGCGCTTTGGCTACTATGGGACTGTATTTCTTTGATCCTGATCAACTGGAATTGAGCCTAATCGTACTGCTTATTGCAAGTACTGGATTCTGGGCAAGCCTGGTATTCTACAATGCTTATCTGCCAGAAATTGCTCCGCCTGAGGAACATGATAAAATCAGCGCACAAGGGTTTTCTATGGGATATCTCGGAAGTGCCATTCTCCTAATCATCATTTTAGCTTTAGGCATGGGAGCAGGGATGCCTTTTAAATATGGCTTCATTCTCACCGGACTATGGTGGATAGGCTTTAGTCAATATACCTATAGATATCTGCCTAAATCCACGCCTAAACAAGCCTCCTTGAGAACTAAGTTAACCAAGGGGTTTAAAGAACTGAAACAAGTGTGGAACGAATTCATGCCCAATGTCCAGCTAAGACGATTTCTAATTGCGTTTTTCTTGATAAGTATTGGTGTTCAGACTATTATGGTTCTGGCCGTGTCCTTCGCAAAAGTCGAATTGGAGATCGAAACAGCTGGTTTAATCGGGAGTGTGCTTTGCATTCAGTTTGTGGCCATTGGAGGCTCTCATTTGTTCGCAAGATGGGCAAAGAGATTCGGAAATATGGTATTGCTGTCTGCTGCAAGTGCGGTATGGCTCCTGTGTTGCGTAATAGCCTATAATATAACGGAGCAATGGCAGTTTTACTGTTTAGCTGCTCTGGTCGGCTTTATTATGGGGGGAACCCAAGCGCTTACAAGATCATCTTATTCTCAAATGTTGCCAGAAACCAATGACTTGGCATCTTATTTCAGTTTTTATGATGTAACAGAGAAAATAGCCATTGTAATCGGAACGTTCACCTACGGCTGGGTGCTTGGAGCATCAAACATGAGATACTCAGCTTTAGCAATGGGAGGATTCTTCTTATTGGCAATCGTGGCTTTTTTGTTAGTACCCAGATTGAAATCAAGTGCTCAATAATCACTTTTTAGTGTAATTTTGTCCAAAATTATTTCTGTGGAAAATACATTCGATATTGCAGTCATTGGCGGTGGAATTGTTGGAGCTGCTACCATGTATCAACTTCAAAGAAAATTTCCCGACAAGTCTATCATTCTCTTAGAAAAAGAAAAAGTATTGGCCAACCATCAAACAGGCAATAATTCAGGTGTGATTCACTCCGGACTTTATTATAAGCCAGGTTCTCTAAAAGCTAAGAATTGTGTTGCAGGTAGACATGAGCTGGTGGCATTCGCAAAAGAGCATAAGATCGATCATGATGTGTGTGGTAAGGTCGTTGCTGCTGCAGATGAGTCGGAAATGCCTTTCCTGGAAAAAATATTCAAAACTGGTCTCGAAAATAAAATTGAAGGCATAGAGAAAATCAATGCCAATCAGGTCAAAGACATTGAACCACACGTTAAAGCAGTGGCAGGGATTCATGTCCCATGCACCGGAATCATAGATTTTAGAGGTGCTACAGAAAAAATGGTGGAAATTGCGTTGGGGATGAATGAGGCGTCTAAGCTGGTATTGGGACAGGAAGTAATTGCTTTCAATAAAGAGTCTGATCATACCAGCATTGTTACCGCTACTGAGAGTTTTAAGGCGCGTAAGATGATTTTTTGCTGCGGTTTGCAAGCAGATAGGATGGCCAAAAAAGATGGCGTAGACCTACGAGAAAAGGTGGTGGGTTTTAGAGGAGATTATTATGAGCTGGAAGATCACGCAAAAAAGTATGTCAATCACCTGATCTATCCTGTGCCAAATCCGGAATTTCCTTTCTTAGGAGTGCATTTTACCAGAATGGTAGACGGAGAGATTGAATGTGGACCCAATGCCGTCTTTACATTCAAGAGAGAAGGGTACGGAAAGACCGACTTTAGTTTCAGGGACTCATGGGATGCCCTAACCTACAAAGGTACCTGGAAGCTCTTTTTAGGTAACATGCGATTCGGGATTAATGAATATAGAAGAGCCTTCTCAAAAAGATTGTTCCTGAAAACCCTTCAACGACTTATTCCTGAGTTGACTATGGAAGACATCCGACCCGGAAGAGCTGGCGTTAGAGCAATGCTATTGAGCAGAGATGGTGATACCAGAGACGATTTTAGAATTGAGTTTAAAGACGATTCCATTCATGTGCTCAATGCGCCATCACCAGCAGCCACAGCCTCATTGGCCATCGGAAGTCAAATTGCCGATATGGCAGTTGAAAGATTTAATTTAAAATAAAGCCTTTTATACTGATTTCTAACACCTTGTAAAATTTTTGATGTAAATCAAAGAAGCTGATGTAACTTTTCTTCGGTTCAATACACTTACTTAATAAGCGGATTAAAACAGTGTCCATGTTTCGAAGAAGGCAAAAACAATCAGAAGAGGAAAAAAGAGCGCAATTCATGCGTCTCTACGAGCCCGTTCATGATGCATTCGAGAGATTTTGTAAGGCACGTGTCTATGGAGATATGAATTTCCAGGACCTGATGCATGATACCATTTTAATCGCCTTTGACAAGTTTGAGCAGCTGAAAGACTCGAAAGCATTTCTTCATTTTTTATTCGGTATAAGCAGACGTGTTTTGTCGAATGCAAACAAAAAAAACAAACCGGAAAACTATGGTGAAACATTGCCGGTAGCTTTTGGTGAAGACGTGTCGAGTAAGAATGATGCCGCTCAAACCTTGTATAAAGCATTGTCGTACCTGCCTGAAGAACAGCGAGAGGCAGTGATTTTATTTGAGATCACCGGGTTTTCTATCAAGGAAATCGCCGGAATTCAAAATGCTGGAGAATCTGCAGTAAAGCAAAGACTTCACAGAGGAAGACAACGCTTGCTAAATCTTCTAATCGAGGATCAAAACTTTGAAAAACGGGAGGTAATATGAAAGAACATCAATTAGAACAATTGTTTGAAAGTGCCAGAAATGCGCCTGTAGAGACCTCTTCTAAGGATGTATCTAATTGGTTGACTGGTGCAGTCGTAGGGCTTGGAGCTGCGGCCTTGCTTCCCAAGTTGAAATTATTAATTGCAAAAAAATCATTGATTATGTTAAGTGTAAGTACCGGTATCATAGCTGTCGGAGCAATCTCTATGAGTTTCCTACAGACGAACGATTCAGAGAAAATCATTAGTACGAATACGCTGAATCAGCAAAAACAGGAGGAAGTAAAGGTAGTGGAAAATGCGTCTTTACCACAAGATTTGGAGATGAAGCCAATTAAACTTCCGGAAGAACAAGTGGCTCAGTTTGTAGATACCACAAGGACTCAAAAGAAACGTAAAAAGAGACGTGCTTCAATGGAAACGGAGAAGGCACCGGTTCCACCTACACCCCCTGTACCACCGGCATCCCCTGAAGCTCCAGCCCCTCCAGCCCCTCCCGCGCCCCCGGCTCCACCAGCACCGAAAAGTGACTCTGGTGAAGACAATGTCTTTATTGCTGAAGCCAATGCATGGGAAGCTGATGAGAATGTCTGGACGGAAAAAGGCACTGGCTCTTGCGCTGAGAAAACATTGGAAGTGGGTGACTTTACCAAATTAATGATCAATGGCGTATTTGATGTTTATATTGACCAGGGGACATCCAATTCGGTCTTGGTCAAGGGAGATGAAGAAAGCCTGGATATGGTAGAAGCCAAGAACCAGGATGGTCGTTTAACGATTGGGAGTTCGGGCAAGTCGAACAAAGGTAAAAAGTCGAAAAAGAAAGGATGTTCCAATACATGCTACGGGGCAGGGGACATTACTCTGTATATCACGGTGGCAAATCTTGAAGAACTGAAAGTATTCGGAATCGGTGACGTTCAAACCGAATCTACCCTGAAGTTTGATAACCTAAATCTGGAAGTGAGTGGTGTTGGTGATGTGTCTTTGGATTTGAAAGGTCAGACGATTCAGGTTCAAATGACATCTGCCGGAGATGTGGCGTTGAGCGGAGAGGTTAAAAGAGGAGACTTCATGTTCAATGGAGTCGGTGATCTTGCCGCCAGCGATTTGGAAATTGATGAATTAAATGTGGTCGCCAATGGTGCTGGCGATTTGATTGTGAATGTGAACGATCGACTCAATGCGACCGTTAATGGCGTTGGAGATATTATCTACACTGGAAATCCAACTAGCGTCAATATTAACGAAAATGGTGTCGGTGAAATCATTCATGATTAAAAGAATTAAATGGGCTCTTTTCATAGTAGTCGGGTATCTGCAAATAACAGTCTTAGCGTAGACTTTCCTTAAACCTAAAGCAGCAAGTAGATGCCTACTTATTTAGTCAACAACAGAAACGCCCCATAGAGCAGGGGCGTTTCGCTTTATATCTGGATAGCTTCAATTGCTTCCGAGTAGTCCAAACGCTCGTCTTCATGAATTTTGGTATACGCCTTGTCAATCTTGTCCAACTGTCTCAAGTAAATCGAATTGAAGGTCTTGAGTCTTTTAATAGGTAAGTGATATCGCCTCACCTGCTCGCAGAAATAGATTCTTAAGTCCAATTCGCTTGTCTTTTGCCCCGAGTAGCGCACAATTTTATCAATGTATCGAATGATTTTTCTGAGCCCTTTAGCCGTCCAATATGAACTGGAATAGTTGATGTTTTCAAACAACTCGTCAATGTGTGACTGTATGCTCTGTACAAAATCAGCTTCATTGTCAGACTCAAATAGTAAATAACTCAGAAGTTCCTTATTGTCTTTCTTGAAGTTGGCCATGCGAATGCAAAGAGTAAGCAATTGGTCGTGAGAACAGTGTTTTAACTCATGCTTAATTTGATGGACAGTGGCTGGTTTCATGCCATAAAGATACAAAGCAAATTAGTGAGCTTTCTCTCAGTACAAAATATAGAGGAATATACTTACGAAATGAGCTGGAATATTCACGTTCTTTGAACTATGAAAACACAACTATACAGTTATTTGATTCTTTTGTTCTTTGTTGGCTACATGGGGAACTCCGCGATTTATGCGCAGGACACTGAGTCCGTATTCTTGAAATATCCTGTACTACTTCTACAACATGAATCTGAAATAGACCAGACAACTGCTTTTCAACTATTGCGACTTCATCCAAGTACAAATTCATCCTATTTTTACGGAGCCCAACTGACTCAAAAAAAACAATCTGAATTAACCGAATATTTAAGTCAGTGGATCGTTCATAAGTCCGTTGGTATTGATCTGGAGCAGCTACTGACGATGAGAAGTAAGCCAAATGCCATCACTTTTAATGACAGCCTCACAGAATATAGTATTTCAGAGGCAGCCTTGATTGGACCATTGGTCGGAACGTACGTCCAGAAAAAGGCAAAAGTAGATAAGGATTATCATACTGAACCCGATATTTTTTTTAAGGACGGTGTGGTGAGAGATTATGCGAAGATTGAAGTTCCTGCCTCTCCAACAGGAATCGATGATTACGGTAATCCAACATATGCTCCAAAAGATTTAGACGCCTTTGGTAACCCTATTTGGAAAACAGAATTGGTAGACAACGGACCAATGTTGTCAAATGCCTTGGAGTTTGTAGATGAAATCAGTATTGATAAGCATGGTGAAATAATCAAAGAAACTCACGTACTGAAATTTAATACTCCAAGAAAGGAAAGTGCCCAAATGAGTCTGCCGTTTTTTGTAGACCATCAACCAAAAGCGAAGAAGCTATTCCTTGAAAATGTTTGTTATGATGTTTTATTTAACGCACCAGACAATTGGTTTCATGACAAAGACTGTGAAGAGCAGTTTAGAGATGTTTATTACGATCAATACAGAAACTTGTTGAGTACTTTGATTAATAACATGAAAGCTGGAAAATATAAATTGTATCAATTACGGAGTGAAACATTGCTCAGTGATGAAAAAGTTGCTGAAGAATATGAAGAGATTTTTAAAAAGAATCCTGAACCGATGGCTTATGACTCGCTGGCGAGTCACGGATTTTTTGAAAGATGTGAAACCTTTGAGGTCTATGTGGAACCAATAGGGGTAGATGCCTATGGGAATCCCACATACAACCCGGGTGATCTTGACGCCTATGGAAACCCAAAAACCAAAGAAGTTAAAGATTGTAATGTCTTTTTTGACACCGATATCCATGGGTTACGGTTTCTTGAAGATTGGTATATCCACGAAAAGACAGGAGCATTGGTAAAAAAAGTGAAAGGATTCATATTCATTAGAAAAGTGAAAGACAGTCAGGGCGAACTGACTGGTTCCATCACAGATAATTTTGGACAACGCGTATTTATAAGATTCGATTAAGTCTGACGATTAATAAGAACCAATCTTCAAAAGCCCAACTTTATGCCACCTTGTATTTGTCCAAAAATGCATCCCAATCCCAAATGAAATTTTCCATCACTTCATCCAATCGTTTTAAGAGGAGCGGGTTTGGCGCGTTCATGCCCTTGAAATAATCTTCTTGGTAATTGTTAAGCTTGTATTTGTGATAGACCGTCTTGCTCATTGAGTATAACACGTTTTTAGAAGGATGGTTTACACGGGTCATGAAGCCATCGTAATCTTTCACGTATTTGTACAATTTTTCCTCATCCATCGCAAATGCAATAGACAATTTTTCAATGATCTTAAATTTTAACTCAGATTCATCTTCCCGACCAAAATATTTTGGTAAGAACTTCAAGTTAGCACAAAAAACGACCATCAAAAAACGGTCAGAATCCTCTCGTGTAATGCCCGGACTTTCCACAAATGAAGGGTCAAAGTTAATCAGCTCGCAAACGTCCGCCCAGCCTTCATCAACTACATCAATGATTGAATTGACGAATACATTCGCAACTTTATCTTTCGTTAATTTTTTCTTGGTGAACAATGTTAACATACTGCACAATTTCGATCCTAACCAAAATTAATTGAAGATCGCCCTGAGCCGTTAAAGGACTCATTCTGTTTTTAACAAAGTTTTCCACGTATATTAAATTTATGTTAATCACATTTTATGTATGCATGCATAACAAAAAAATGATATATTCGTATAAAACTATTAAATGAGGCAGGAGGAGACATTAGATTATCATTTTAGGAAGATCTGGCACAGCATTTCCAGAATCTATAACAATAAAGCCCAGGAGTATGGAATTACAATGAGCGTTGGTTTTGCTTTGTTGAGTATTCAAAAAGAAGGCACGCCTTCAACCCAACTAGGTCCTCGAATGGGAATGGAAGCACGTAGTTTAACCAGGATGCTTAAAAATTTGGAGGAAAAGGGCTGGATTGAGAAGAAGAATGATGATAAGGACAAGAGAGTTGTGAAGATTTTCTTGACCAACGAAGGGAAAAAACACAGAAAAACGGCAAAAGAGTCCGTATTGCGATTGAATCAACACATTCAAGGGCGATTGGAAGAAGAGGAGCTGATGATGTTTTTCAAAGTATGTAACAAAATAGATAAGATTTTAGACGATAATAATATTTTCGATCATGAGTAAAAGAGTCATTAAAAAAGTAGCCGTTTTAGGATCTGGGGTAATGGGCTCCAGAATTGCTTGTCATTTCGCAAATATTGGCCTTCAAGTGGTGCTTTTGGATATTGTTCCAAAAGGAATAGACAACAATGCGTCAAAGGACGAAAGAAATGCCATTGTGGATGGTGCATTAAAAGCCGCATTAAAAAGCAACCCGTCTCCGATCTATTCCAAAACGGAATTGTTCACGAATAGAATTACCACAGGGAACTTTGAAGATGATATGAATTTGCTCATAGATTGCGATTGGATTTGTGAAGCCGTGATTGAACGACTAGACATCAAACATGAGGTCTTTTCCAAAGTGGAAGGTTTGAGAAAACCAGGCTCTATCATCAGCACCAATACCTCTGGTATTCCAATTAATATGATGCTGGAAGGAAGAAGTGACGATTTCAAAAAGCACTTTTGCGGTACCCATTTCTTCAATCCACCACGATATCTGAAACTTCTGGAGATTATACCAGCAGAAACAACCGACCCTGAGTTGATCGATTTTCTCATGGATTATGGCAATCGCTTCTTAGGGAAAACGACCGTGCTCTGTAAAGACACACCGGCTTTCATTGCTAATAGAGTAGGCGTGTTTTCTATCATGAGTTTGTTCCATACGGTAACCGAAATGGACCTCACAGTGGATGAGGTGGATAAATTAACTGGACCAGTCCTTGGTCGACCAAAATCAGCCACTTTCAGAACTTGTGATGTGGTAGGTTTAGATACCTTAATTCATGTCGCAAACGGACTCAAAGATAATTGCCCAAATGATGAAGCCAAACATTTGTTTGAACTCCCGGAATACATTTCTAAAATGCATGAGAACGGGTGGTTAGGAAGCAAAACCAAACAAGGGTTTTATAAAAAATCTAAAGATGAAAATGGCAAGCGTCAGATTCTGTCTTTAAACCTGAATACCCTAGAATATG
Organism: Bacteroidia bacterium; assembly: GCA_030433115.1. Taxonomy (GTDB): domain Bacteria; phylum Bacteroidota; class Bacteroidia; order Flavobacteriales_D; family JAUILH01; genus JAUILH01. Next base: position 16,366 of record JAUILH010000029.1, read on the forward strand.
AGCCCAAACAAAAGGTGAAATTCGCTACATTGGAAACTACCAAGCCCATTGAAGATCTAGTGGAAAGAACAAAGGTTTTGTATAATGGGCAAGATAAAGCAGGTGAGTTCTACAGAAAAACATTCAATGGTTTATTCGCCTATGTTTCTAACCGATATCCTGAAATTACGGACGATATTTATAAAATTGATGACGCCATGCGTGCCGGATTTGGCTGGGAACTAGGTCCGTTTGAAGCCTGGGATGCCATAGGTTTATCTAAAACGATAGAGATGATCAAAGCCGACGGTCATCAAATCGCCAATTGGATACATGAGATGATGGCTGCAGGGCACTCAAGTTTCTACAAAATTGAAAAAGGTACGCGTAAAGTCTACAATCCGACTAAGAAAACTTATGAAGCCGTGCCTGGTGGACCAGTCATTAACTTAAACGTGATCAAACAAAACAATGTCATTTGGAAGAATGGAGATGCATCCATTATTGATCTGGGAGAGGGCGTTTTGAATTTGGAGTTCCATTCCAAAATGAACACCATTGGTGGAGGCACCATTCAAGCCATTAACCATGCAGTGAATTTGGCAGAAGAAAACTATAAAGGTTTAACCATCTACAATGAAGGGCAGAATTTCTCAGCTGGAGCCAATGTGGGCATGATTTTCATGTTTGCCGTTGAACAAGAATGGGAGGAGCTTGATTTTGCAATCAGGGCTTTTCAAAACACCATGATGAGGGTGCGTTATTCTTCAATTCCCGTGGTAGTTGCACCTCATAATATGGCACTTGGAGGAAGTTGTGAGCTATCCATGCATGCAGACAAGGTCATTGCCCACGCAGAAACCTACATGGGACTCGTAGAATTCGGAGTAGGACTCATACCTGGTGGCGGCGGAACCAAAGAATTTGCTCTGAGGTTGAACGACGAAATCAAAGACGGAGACATCATGACCAACCAATTTAGAAATCGCTTTTTGACTATTGGACAAGCCAAGGTGTCTACATCAGCAGTTGAAGCTTTTGAATTAGGTTACCTCAGAAAAGGCATAGATGAAGTGGAAGTGTCCAGAGACCATCAACTATTAAGGGCCAAAGAAGCTGTCCTAGAGATGCATGAAGCCGGATATGTTCAACCTGCCAAAAGAAAGGACATCACCATTCAGGGGCAGCAGGCATTAGGATTGGTTTATGTAGGAGCAGATTCTTTCAGAGCCGGAAACTACATGTCGGAACACGACCAACTAATCTCCGAAAAATTAGGCTATGTTTTGGCAGGAGGAGATGTGTCTCAACCGACAGATGTGTCAGAACAATATTTATTGAATTTAGAGAGGAGAGCCTTCCTGGAACTGTGTCAACAAAGAAAGACACTCGAAAGGATTCAGTCAATTCTTACAAAAGGTAAAATTTTAAGAAACTAAGATGATGGAGAACGCATATATAGTAACAGGATACAGATCTGCAGTTGCAAAATCCAAGAAAGGTGGTTTTAGATTCACCCGTCCCGATGATCTCGCTGCAGCAGTCATTAAACGAGTCATGGAAGATGTGCCACAATTAGATCCATCCCGTGTAGATGATTTGATTGTAGGGAATGCCATGCCGGAAGCCGAACAAGGTCTTAATGTTGGAAGATTGATTTCCCTGATGTCTTTTGATACGGATAAAGTGCCGGGCATGACTGTGAATCGCTACTGTTCCTCAGGACTTGAAACCATGGCCATCGCAGCAGCTAAAATTAATGCCGGACTGGCAGATTGTATCATTGCAGGAGGTGTCGAATTCATGAGTCCTATTCCCATGGGGGGATGGCGGGTGGTGCCAAATGCCAATGTAGCCAAAGATCACCCCACATGGTACTGGGGCATGGGCTTAACAGCAGAAGCTGTGGCACAACAATTCAAGGTGAGCAGAGAAGATCAAGATCAATTTGCTTACAACTCTCACATGAAAGCTCTGGCAGCCATTGATTCAAATCGTTTTCAGGATGATATTGTACCCTTCACGGTCAATGAAGTCTATCTCGATGAAACCGAAAAACGCCAGGAACGGTCATTTGTCGTCGATCAGGATGAAGGCCCCAGACGCGGAACCAATATGGAAGCTTTGGCAAAATTGAAGCCCGTTTTTAATGCCAAAGGCTCTGTAACTGCCGGAAATTCTTCACAAACTTCAGATGGAGCCGCCTTTTTGATGATCATGTCAGAAAAAATGGTCAAGGAATTGAACCTTGAACCAGTGGCGCAATTGAGAGGCTATGCCGCCGCCGGTGTAGATCCTTCCATTATGGGAATTGGTCCGGTGGCAGCAGTGCCAAAAGTTCTTCAACAAGTAGGATTGAGTTTGAATGATATTGACCAAATCGAATTGAATGAAGCCTTTGCCTCACAATCATTGGCTGTGATAAGAGAACTAGGTTTAAACCCCGATATCGTTAATGTGAACGGAGGGGCGATTGCCTTAGGACACCCACTTGGATGCACAGGCGCCAAATTAAGTGTTCAAATTATTAATGAAATGAGAAAACGAAACCAAAAATACGGCATGGTAACTATGTGTGTGGGTACCGGACAAGGTGCTGCAGGCATTATAGAGTTGCTCCGTTAAGGTGCTCAGATGACATGCTCGCAAATCAACCAATGCCTAATCACCTAATCAACTAAAATATGGACCCAAGAATAGCAAGACTCAAAGAAGAAATTTATCTCGTCTCACTAGACGTTAAAGACCGGTATTATCAAAAAGCGCTGAACAAAATTCAGGACTTGATGGCTGCCTATCCTGATCGAGCAGAACCTTACTATGAAATGGGGCGTTTTTGCTACGACAACTGGGCAAATGTTGAAGCAGAAGAGAACTATAAAAAAGCCATACAGATCGATCCGAATTACTTTCCGGTTTATCGTGAGTATTGTTTCTTATTGATCAAAATTGGACGATATGATGACGCCATCGGTATCATAGAACGCGCATTCGATCTGCCTAATAAGGAAATGAGCGATATCTATTTCTACCTTGGATTGGCCCATCAACACAAGGATAACATTGATGAAGCCATTTCAAATTTCAAACAAGCCCTGAGATACAGCGGCAACGAAAACCAAATTAATTCAGCGACAAACTTTCTGGAAATGTGTTTGTCCCTCAAAGAAAAATACATGTACCTATAGAGTTGACTGGTTAATTAGCAAACACGAACTAACCTAACACGTCAACCACTAATCAACCAACGCCTAATCAACTAATTAACTATAAAAAAGATGTCAGAAGAAAATAAAGCCATAAAAGGAGGAGAATTCCTCATCAGAGATACAGACAATAAAGATATTTTCATTCCTGAAGAATGGACCGAAGAGCAAAAAATGATCGCTCAGATGTGCCAGGATTTTTTGGATCAGGAAGTCTTTCCAAACATTGAGAGAATTGATGACATGGAAGAAGGTTTGATGCCGTCTTTGCTTGAAAAAGCTGGTGAACTTGGTATCTTGGGAATTTCAATTCCTGAAGAATACGCGGGATTTGGAAAGGACTTTGTAACAGGTATGTTAGCAACAGAAGTTACAGGGGCTGGATACTCTTTCGCAGTAGCATGCTCTGCCCACAATGGCATTGGCACTTTACCCATTCTGTATTACGGCAATGATGCTCAAAAACAAAAGTACGTTCCAAAACTAGCCACTGGTGAGTGGAAAGGCTGCTATTGTTTAACAGAACCTGGTTCAGGATCGGATGCCAATTCGGGTAAAACTTCCGCTAAATTAAGTGAGGATGGGAAACATTATGTCATCAATGGACAGAAAATGTGGATCACCAATGGCGGCTTTGCAGATGTATTGACTGTCTTTGCGAAAATTGATGATGACGAAAACCTAAGTGCTTTCATCCTGGAAAAAGACTATGAAGGCATTTCTTACAATCCGGAAGAGAAGAAGATGGGGATCAAAGGATCTTCTACCAGACAGATCTTCTTCAATAATGTAAAGGTCCCGGTCGAAAACTTGTTGTACGAAAGAGGAAAGGGCTTCAAAATTGCCTTGAATATTTTAAATATTGGAAGAATTAAATTGGCCGGAGCAGCTATTGGTGGCGCAAAAATGGCCGTCAACCACTCTGTGAATTATGCCAACGAAAGGGAACAATTTGGGCGACCAATTTCTAAGTATGGAGCCATTAGGCACAAATTGGCGGAACAAACCATTCAAACATATGCGGTAGAATCCGCTGTATACCGTTGCAGTCAGAATATTGAAGACGCCATTGCAGCTAATATGGCATCTGGAATGGATAAGCAGCAAGCCACTTTAAAAGGAGTAGAAGAGTTTGCCATAGAAGCGGCTATTTTAAAAGTTTTCGGATCGGAAGTGCTGGATTACTGTGTAGATGAAGCCGTTCAAATCTATGGCGGAATGGGCTACTCGGCAGAAGCACCTGTGGAGCGCGCTTACCGTGACGCAAGAATCAACAGAATTTTTGAAGGAACCAATGAAATCAATAGAATGTTGGTGGTTGATATGCTCTTAAAAAGAGGGATGAAAGGAGAGTTAGATTTGATGGGACCTGCCCAGGCAGTTGCCGGAGAGTTGATGAGCATTCCGGATTTTGGTGATCCGGATATGAGTTTATTTGCGGCAGAGAAGAAGGCAATATCTCAATTCAAAAAGGCCGTATTGATGGTGGCTGGCGCAGCTGTTCAGAAGTTAATGATGAGCCTGTCTAAAGAACAAGAAATTCTGATGAATGTATCAGATATGATTTCCTACGTATATTGTGCCGAATCCGTGTTGTTGCGGGTCGAGAAATTGGTAGGCATGAAAGGGGAAGACAATTGTGCATTGCAGTTAGACATCATGAGAACGTATTTGTTTGATGCGGCAGATCGAATCAACAAATGTGGAAAAGATGCTTTGATGGGCTTTGCCGAAGGAGATGAAATGCGCATGATGTTGATGGGCTTGAGACGATTCACTAAAATGGAACCGTTCAATACTAAAGACGCAAGAAGAAACATAGCCGCCAAATTAATTGAAGAAAACGGCTACTGTTTTTAACTGAATGTACATACCAAGCATTAACATTCTGAGAGGGCTGGCAGCTTTAATGGTCTGCCTTTACCACTTTACAAACTATTCTGATCGCTTTGGAGCCATATTTTCCAGAGGCCATTGGATTCAGGAATTTGGGGAGTTAGGCATCAATGGTGTGTTTGTGTTTTTCGTGATTTCCGGATGCGTGATTCCTTTATCACTTCACAAGTATGATTTCAGTTTCCGGAAAATTGGCAGGTTCTTATGGAAACGTTGGATCAGGATAGAACTCCCTTATCTGGCTTCAATTGTAGCTGTTTTACTGGTAGGTTTGGTATTTGCCTTGAAGGAAGGTGACACCTTTGTGTTTGAAGCGCAGCGGTTTTTTCATCACCTCATTTATACGATCCCATTCACAGACCATGAGTGGTACAATCCCGTATATTGGACATTGGCAATAGAGTTTCAGTTCTACATTTTGGTGGCATTTTTTCATCTTCTGATGAAAGATAGTGAGCCCATTTTTCAAGCCCTCATGCTATTACTTTTTGCCCAATTGGCAGTGTGGTTCCCGGATAATAGATTGGTAACACATTACGCTCCAATTTTTGCACTGGGGATGACTTTGGCATGGCACAGAATTAAACCTTTTAGTCAATTGTTGCTGTACGGGCTGGTTGCAGTGTTCTTTATCTTAATTGCGTCCACCAATTCTCTGGAAATTGCATTGATGTCTGTCCTGACATTTTTTGCCATTCAGTGTCTAAAAGGCGACTTGAAGTGGGGACACCGACTGGGGGACATGTCATACTCCTTGTATTTGATTCATGGTGTTATAGGAGGGAATTTACTGTACCTCATGTCTCGTCATATTGATAATGGAGTTCTGAAGGTTTTGCTCATACTTTTGGCGACAGTTGTTTCCATTTCGGCAGCGTACCTCTTCTGGAAGTGGATTGAAAAACCGTCTCAAAAATGGTCTCAAAAAGTCAAGCTCTAGTCCAAAAACTCAAGTAAGTCCTCATTCAAATCCAAGGCCAATCTAAACCCAATTCTCGATGATTGATGGTCTTTCAGGTATACCTCTTTCTTATCAATCATGGCATAAATCAGTGGATCTGCCCAGGAGCCTCCTTTCACATATACACCATCTTTGTATTTGGCCAGTACTTCACAGTCGTGATGGGCATTGCGGATGTAGTTTTGGATGCGATCTTCAGTAAAGCTCTTGTCATTTTTGGGAGGAATCAAAAACCTGATTTTCTGTTCTATTGAAGCCATGCTTTCTCCTGGAAGAAAAAATGTTTGCTTATCCAGAAGATTGAAGAAGATCGTATCCTGTGCCTCCGTTGAGGTCCATTCGCATACATTGCCACTCATATTATGGATGCCATTAACACCAGCAACGTAACCATCTACTTTCACAGTGTGAAATCCACCATCCCCAGAAAAATATTTGAAATTGTAATTGTTTTCATCTACTAATGACCCATAATTCCCTTGTACACCACAAGAACCTCCACTCCAGGCGAAAACGTTTCGGGAATTGATTAGTTCAGAGGCTTCTTCTTTGGTTTGAGCAGCCGATTCCCATTCCAAACTTGTTGGCAAGCGAAAAACACTGTTTTTAAACAAGGTTTTCTGCTCTGAATCCAATGATTGGTAAAATGTTCTGGTATACCAATGGCAATAAGCTTCTGCTTGCTCTGCAGATACACCAACAACCGGATACTTGTCGTAAGCCGGATGCCAATAATACATGTTGGTCATAGGTTCATTAAAAGAGTAGGTGAAATCTTTGGTCCACACCTCTTGATCCGGGGAAATCATCACCTCTTTTTTAATGCCATTTTTCATGTAACGATAGTGGTGCTTGCCCTCAGTGAGAATTTTGTACTCCTCTGCTTCCCTTTCAATAGAGATATCCCAGTTCAAAAAATGAGAGTTCGGCAGTAAATATTTGGCATCTTCTTTAGCCAGTTTCGTTCTTAAAAGAGAATCGTAAACATACAATTCGAATTGGTGATAATCTTGATTGGTGACTTCATATTTACTTAAAGCAAAAGCCTGGTGTTTAACACGCTTTGGCGTGTAGGTAAATAATAGTGCAGTGTCTCTTTCGGTAGGTATGAGACGGGCAATCGATCTGCCAGCAGTGATAGTGCCTTCATTGAAAATCACCAAATCACTGATGAAATCTTTGGATTGTTTAGACAATTTTTTAGGCTTTTTTTTCAATGGCTCATGAGACCATGTTGGTCCCATTGCCAACAGGCATATAATGCACGCTAATAATTTGTTCATGGTAATAAAGTTAGTTTTTTTGTGTGAAGGATTTGGGGTAACAGATTCAGATTGAATACTCCCGCACCACAAAATCAGCCAATACGTCAGCAGCCTCTGGTTTCTTTCTAAACCACAATTCCGGCTCGATCAATTCCAACTCAGACACACACAAATTCCCATCGTTATCCCAAACAGCATCTACCCTGGCATAAGCCGAGAGTGGACTCACAGATTTCACCACATTTTCAGCAAAAGCGATCTCTTCTGGTGTGGGTGAATAATCATGAATACTGCCGCCAAAATCATCCTGAACTCTAAAATCACCTTCCTTGGCTTTCTTTAAAATGGCGTGCGTGAATTGACCACCCATCACCATAAATGCGATCTCGCCTTTTTCAGGTACCAATTCCAAAAACGGTTGAAGCATCATGTCTTCTTGAGCAATCAACTCCTTATAGATGTCTTCGTGATCAACAATGTTTTCAGAATTTAATTTATAGGTGTGCCTGCCAGCTCCTGAGATACACGGCTTAATCACGGTGTCTTCCCAGCCCATGTCATCATGCAAATCTTGCAAACTGCGTGAGTCGCCCTTTTTAATAAAAAGAGTTTCAGGAATGTTGATGCCCTCATCCAGCAAATCGTTCAGATAATGTTTGTCTATATTCCAAATGATCTGTTCGTAAGCATTGATCATATTGGTTTTTACAGAGGTTTCCTTTAACCAGGGCGCAAATTCATTGAATCGATGGAAATAATCCCAAATGGTTCTGAAAAGCACATGTTTGGTTTGGGTCCAGTCAAAATCTGGGTCGTCCCACGACTTAATCGCCGCCTTCCAGCCTTTGTTTTCAAAAGCCTTGAGTACCAAATTATCCTCATCCAGGACGTTTCGAGTGTACCAGTCACTTGGCTCAGCAATGGCATTGACGTACTTTTTTTCTGTTAAAATGATGATGTCGAACATAGACTTGAATTAAATGAATACTCAATTTGATCGCAAATATTCACAATGATCCTTAAAATTGTACTATGAGATTTACTTTTTTTCTTTTTGCGTTATTCTGGATTTTTGACACATCCAGTCAGATTCGGGTGGACGATTTTATCAAGCCACATGAGAAAGATCATGCAATTGGGATTAACCGGGCAATGGCCTATATAGATAGTATTGGACATGGCAGTGTTGAGTTCACGGGGACTAAAACTTACCAGATCAAAAGTGCGATTGAGTTACCAAGGTATCGCACCAAGGGACGCAGACTATTTGTGTTAAATGGGAACGGTTGTCAGTTAATCTGCAGTATTGATTCGGTGGATGTTTTCAGAAGATTGCCCACTTCCCAAAAAGAAGCTTTGAATTTGATGATGGCATCTCGTTTTTCTTTCAATGATTTCTCCATCAGAGGTGGACGAAAAGCGATTAACCTGGGTGCCAGTTATGGTTCAAACATTGCCAGATGTAATTTTTGGGCGCAAAATGAGGCCGCTATTGACATTCAATTTGGTTTAAATACGCACATTCATCATTGCAACTCAACTGCTGGAAAAAAGGATAACTTTATTCTGAGAACTGGTGAAGATTGGGGTGGCGGAAATCGAAACAGCCAGAGCAATCATTCAGTCGTTAGCATGTGTCGTGTATATGCCAGTAAAGGTGCCAAAACAGCTTACAAAGTGCTTGGGTCAAACGGTGTGGTGCTAAGAGATAACATTTCCGAAGGTCAGCACGATATTGACTATAGCGTGTACTACAATTCTCAGGGGAGTCCCAACGTGAAGTTATTTACTTTAACCAACCTTCACCTTGAACACAAACCTATCAAAGCAGGGATTTATCTCAGAGGAGGAGGCAATTGTATTGTTGATGGTGTGTATTATCAACATGCACGAGACAACCAAAAGTTTATTGAAGCCCACGAACATACATCTTCAGTTCAAATAAAAAATGTGCCCTGGTTTGTAACAGGCAGCGGAATCTACTATGGCAGTGACAAAACTGAATGGTCAATTGAAGATTGTCACCCAAGATTTTACAACAAATCAATATGGTTTAAAGGAGACTCAGATGATTATCGAAGAAGGGCACCTTCAAGGAAAAGGTTGAGGAAGGATTAACAGGATGAAATGGTGATTGTTCTGAAAGCTTTGGCTTTTTGGCTAATATTGGCTACTTATGCGCTCATTGACTTTTGTTAATTGAGTTTAAAATATGGTCATAGGTGTACAGAGAATTCCAATGGCTAAAATTTGAATAAGTATGTTGAGATTCATTTTAATAGCGCTATTAATTCTTGGTAGTACAAAGCTTTTTGCCCAATCGGAAGTTCGAGCGGAATATGAAGCCATTCGGGCAAAAATTAAATCTGCGAAAGATGATGCGCGTCTCAGGTATCAATTGTTTCACGAACAGTTGGCATTGTTAGAAAATACTGAGGAAAATGACTTGCGTTTTCAAACCTTTCTGAGCCTTGCTACCTATTGGAAGAGACAACCAAATGGTGTAGACTCTTCTAAATCTTATATTGAAAAAGCCATGGAGCTTTGTTCTCAGGAAAATCTTCCTCAGTTACTTTGGGAGGCCGAACAGGTTTATGTTGGCTTATATACCTCTTTTGGGGAATATGACAGTGCAAAGGTGCATATTAATAAAATGATTCAAGCGTCAAGGGCAGCAGGAGACAGTGCCGGAGTTGCATGGGGATTTGCGGAATTATCCTTGATCTACTATCATGAAAACAACTATCCGGATGCCTTAACACTTGCTCTTAAATCTAAAGACTATTGGGAGAAATTACCAGAGTCAAAAAAGAGTGCTTTTGACCCATGGACCGCCTTGGCATCTGTATATGTGGCTAGCGGTAAACCTGAAGCTGCTTTAGAACCACTTCAAAACATTATAGACAACGCCCTCAAAAAAGAAAGTTACGCCCTGGCAGCTCAATGGAGTCTTCAAAAGGCCAATGCGCATAGATTATTGGATGATTCTACCAACATGATTTTGCATCTTAAAGATGTGCTGACCTACGGAAAACAAGCCAATCATGCACAGCTTATTGGAATATCTTGTGCCTTTTTAATAGATCATTTCATTCAATACGAAATGACGGATAGTGCCCGCTTCTATGAAAATGAATTAAATACCCATGTTCCAGTTGTTACAGAACCCTATGTACTGGCTCAATTGACTAAAAATAGAGGTGCAATGGCTGTTTTAGAAGGTCGCTGGGATAAAGCCATTGAGCAGTATGAATTGGCTCTGGAAATGTATGAGAATTTGAAAGCAAAGGGTGTTCAGCAGGAAATAAGCTCAAAGCTGTATGAAGCATATTTGCAGCAAAAAGATTATCAAAACGCCCTTAAATATCACTTGCTACACACGGAAATCAAGGACTCATTATTTAGTAAAAGCAAAATAGAAGAACTCAAAGAAATAGAACTTACTTATAATTTCGACAAACAACGCATCTCCGATAGTCTGCTCACGGTTCAAAAAAATAGGGAGCTCAAGGCACAACATGAGCTTGATTTAGCTGAAGAAAAGCAATCCAAGAACTTGTTGATTTTCGGCTTGCTCGCGTTAGGTTTGTTGATTGGATTTGTTGTATTTGCCCTTGTAAGAAAGCGGCGACAAGCTGCATTGCTAGATGCAAAAAATCAGAAAATTCAGCAAACGCTGCATGAGAAACAATTGCTGCTCAAAGAAGTCCATCACCGGGTTAAGAATAACTTCCAATTGGTGTCGAGCTTACTAGAACTTCAGAGCAAAGGTATAGAGGATGAAAAAGCCAAAGCCCTTGCCCAGGAAGGACAAAATCGTGTGAAATCAATGGCCTTTATTCATCAAAAATTGTATCAAAACGATGACCTCCTCATATATTTTGAGGACTATCTGACCAAGCTGGTCCAGGAGATTGCAGTGATGCACGGTAAGGAACTGGATGTAAAAACGTCCATCCAAAGTAACAACCATTCTTTCGACATTGACACTGCCATTCCATTGGGCCTTATAGTCAACGAATTGGTCACCAATAGCTATAAATATGGTTTTGCAGAAACGTCTAAAGAATTGAGTATTGAGCTGAGGAAAACGGAAGAAAACACATACAAATTGACCGTCAAAGACAATGGCAAAGGCTTACCTCCGGAATTTGATTTCGTCAAAGCCAGAAGTTTGGGGTTGAGATTGGTCAGACGTTTGGCCAAGCAATTACATGGCAGTGCAGAATATTCAAATGACAATGGTTGTGTGTTCTCAATCTACTTCAAAGATACGGAAACAAGACTGTTGGCCGATTAGTACGTAATAACACGTAGAGGGTGTTTTATAACAAAAATTTATCAATTGAGAACAGAGGAGCCTTTCTGAGAATGAAAATTTTCTTTAAACCTTATATTTGATCCATAGAAAGAATCATAAGATGGAGAATGTTCGTGTATTGATAGTTGAAGATGAGGTTATCATAGCAGATAATATTTGTGATGCTTTGGAAGACTTTGGTTATGAGGTTCTTGAGCCTGCAATTACGTATGCTGAGGCCATTCAGGCAATTGAAACTTTTAGACCGGATATTGCTGTTTTGGACATTCAACTATCGGGTAAAAAATCGGGCATAGATTTGGCTGAAACGATCAATGAGAAGTTCAACATGCCCTTTCTTTTTCTTACCTCCAATTCGGATAAAATTACCCTTGAACAAGCCAAGCGTGCTGAGCCTTACGCCTATTTGATCAAGCCATTTAGTAAAGATGAATTGTACACGTCCATTGAGGTGGCTATGTACAACTATTCTAAACAAAAAGAGAAAGCGGTTGATCAGCAGAATCTCATCATTAAGGAAGCCCTTTTTATTCGTCAAAACAAGGCCTTCAAACGACTTAATTTTGAGGAAATTCTCTACCTCAAAAGTGACCATGTGTATATAGACATTGTTATGAAAGACGACAGAAAGTACACGGTAAGAGGAAGTCTAAACGACTATATTTCAAAAATGGGGATGCAATTTGCCCGTTGTCACAGAAGTTTTATAGTCAACCTGGATCACATGGATGAAATTTACCAAAACTATATCACAGTTCGAGGAGAGGAGATTCCAATTGGCAAAAAGCACAGGGAAGATTTGTTGGCTCGGATCAATATGGGGTAGTTCTCTTTGAAAATGAGAAATAGAGATTTGACTGTTTCAGCTTTCAGCTTCACAACACAAAATAGGTTATTCAGAACATTATTCAGCGATTCGTAACATAATTTTCGCCGAAAACTATTTTCAGATTAGATTGCACTTTGAAAATCTTCTAATTCTGTTTTTATGATATTAAATTTTACATTGAAAGGCGCTTCTTTAGTGCTTTTTTTGCTGCTGAGCCTAAATGGTTTAACGCAATTAACCTGGGAGTATCGTGGAGGTAATCCTGTGGCTCCCATAACGGATATTCAATATGGTGTAAATCCGGCTCCACCGGGACCAGAACCAGCAGGTTTGGATACGGCCATTCAACATCCGGCATTCGGAACTAGTAGATTTGGAAGTGTCGCTTTTGGAGACGTAGATGGCGACGGTGATCAGGATTTTTTCTCCGGTTCCAGAGTAGGAGAAATATATTATAGAGCGAACTTGGGAACGCCTACCAATCCGAATTGGGTGCTTCAGCCCATGCCAAGTACGGACACCATCGATATCGCGCCAAACAATAATATCAATGAAGTAAGGCCCGCATTGGCAGATATTGATGGGGACGGCGATTTGGACTTGTTCATTGGATCACGTTACGATTACAATGGCAACAATTTTTTCAACGACATTTATTTTTTCAGAAATATTGGAACACCTACCGCGCCAGAATTTAGTTTGGACCCAGCTGGAATTCCTGGTCTGCATAACCAAAATGTTGGGGAGTTTAGTGGTCTGGCTTTTGCTGATATAGATGGAGACGGCGATTTGGACGCCATTTCTGGAGGGTCTGATTCACTAGTATATTTTCAGAATATAGGAACAGCCACCGCACCCTCATTTGTCAGACACAATCATGCTGGTCCAGGTGGATTTGGAACACCTAACCCAAACAACCCATTTTCTCCCTTCCCTCATGCATCATTTTTAGCACCAACACCTTCGTTTGATGATTTAGATGGTGATGGTGATTTTGATTTGGTTTATGGGACTGAAAGTGGGTTTGTTGAATGGATTGAAAATATTGGAACCCCAACAGCTCCCAATTTTGATTTAGTCAACTATGGTCCCGTTATGGACAGTATTGGAGGGCACGATTTTGGTTCCTTCATAGCTATGGACATTGCGGATGTGACCAACGATGGTGTCCTGGATATCATGGTCTGTACCTTCCAGCCTTCCGCATGGCATTGGTACAGAGGTGTTGTGCCTTGTTCGCCAACTGCAGCCTCTTTTTCTGTAGAAGCTTGCCCGGGATCAACCTACACTGTGCCCAGTGGAGACGAGATGTATACTACCGCTGGCGTGTATAACGATACCATTACTAACAGCTGCGGGCTGGACAGTGTTATGACCATCACCTTGAGTTTTGGAGATACAGATTTACCAACTGCACTTTGTCAAAATATCAACCTGTATTTAGATGCCGGAGGAAATGCCTCAATGGTTGCAGCCGATATAGATGGTGGCTCTAGTGATGCATGTGGTATCATGTCCATGGTGCCGTCTGCGACATCCTTTAATTGTTCTAATATTGGTGCAAATAATGTCACCTTAATGGTGACTGATGTCAACTCTAATGTGAATACCTGTTCGGCAGTGGTGACAGTGTTGGATACCATTTCTCCAACGGCGGTTTGTCAAAATATCACTGTCTTTACTGACGGTAGTGGAAATGCTATAATTACGGCAGCAGATATAGATGGTGGCTCCTCCGATAATTGTGGAACACCAAGTTTGTCAGCTTCTCAAACAAGTTTTACGTGTGCCGATTTGGGGGTAAATAATGTCACCTTAACCGCAACAGACGGATCTTCTAATTCCTCAACATGTATGGCAACTGTTACGGTGATTGATTCTACTGCGCCTACTGCGGTTTGTCAGAATATCACAGTGTTTTTAGATGGCAGTGGCAATGCAACAATTACGGCTGCGGATATTGATGGTGGCTCCTCTGATAATTGTGGAACGCCTTCGTTGTCAGCTTCTCAAACAAGTTTCACATGTGCTGATTTAGGAGCGAATAACGTGACATTAACTGTAACGGATGTCTCGGCTAATTCTTCGACTTGTGCAGCTACAGTAACAGTTCAGGATACCATTTCTCCAACTTTAACATGTCCTGGCAATCAAAACGAAACGCCAGATGCCTCATGTAACTTTACTTTACCAGATTACATTTCAAGCTTGTCTATCGCATCTACTGACAACTGTGGTGCAACCACCGTCACCCAATCACCGGCGATGGGAACAGTCATCTCAGGAACTACTACCGTTACAATTACTTCCGTTGATGGCAGTGGCAACACATCTCAATGTAGTTTTGATGTGACGCTGGTAGATGCTACAGCACCAACAGCAGTTTGTCAGACAGCCACTGTTTATCTGGATGCCTCAGGCAATGCAACTTTAAATGCTGTTGATGTAGATGGCGGTTCAACGGATAACTGTGCAGGTTTAACTTTGGGCGTGTCTCAGACTGCATTTACTTGTTCGGATTTGGGAACTAACAATGTGACCTTAACGGTTACTGATGGGGCGTCATTAACAGATAACTGTACAGCAACAGTAACGGTGGTAGATACGATTTCTCCTACAGCCGTGTGTCAGAATATAACAGCTTATTTGGATGCGACAGGGAATGTATCCATAACAGCTTCAGATGTAGATGGTGGTTCAAGTGATAATTGTGGTTCAGTATCACTTTCTGCTGCGCCTTTGGCCTTTACTTGTGCAGAAGCTGGTGCTAACAATGTGACTTTGACTGTAGATGATGGCAATGGAAATTCCATGACCTGTGTTGCAATTGTTACAGTTTTAGACACGATTTCATCTGCAGTGAGTTTTACTGCGCCTGCAGATATGTGTGAGAATGAGCCTATGTTAACCGGACTCGGTGGAGGAACACCTTCAGGAATGGGAGGTGTGTATTCTGGTTCTGGAGTGACTGATGATGGCAATGGCATGACGTATTCCTTTGATCCTGCTACTGCCGGTATAGGTATTCATACATTAACTTACGCGTACACCAACAGTTTTGGGTGTGTCGATATGGCCAGTGATGCCCTGGAAGTATTTGCGATTCCTTCAGTAACTGGATTGGCTTCAGATGCATTGTGCAACGGCTCCGGAGATGGAAGCATTACTTTAACTGTGAGTGGTTCAGGATTGAGTTATGATTGGAGTGTGGATGGCACTGGAGACTTCAATGATCCACAAAATGTTTCTGGACTGGATACAGGTTCTTATACTTTGCAGGTGATGAATGCGAATGGCTGTGCTGTGGCAGATACATTTAGTATTGGAGAACCTGCGCCGATTCAGACTTCAGCGAGCACTACAGATGCAAGTTGTTACGGAGGAACAGATGGAACAGCAATGATTTCGGCCAGCGGAGGAACAGGTTCTCTTTTGGAAGATTGGGGAACCCTTAATCCAATGATGTTACCTGAAGGCACTCATATATATACCATAACAGATGATAATGGTTGTGTGCATACCGATAGTGTGATGATTGCTCAACCTGATTCCTTGCAACTGGGTGCTACTGCTACCGATGAGATGTTAGGTAATGATGGAACCATCGACCTGACTGTTACGGGTGGAACGGCGCCTTTTGAGTTTGATTGGGACAATGATGGAACCGGAGATACTGATGATACAGAAGACTTAAGTGGGCTGGTTAGCGGAAGTTATACTGTGATCGTGTATGACGACAATGGCTGTTCAGAAACCTTGACGATAGACGTTGGTACTCAAGTTAGCGTTAATGATCTGAATAAATTGTCTTTCAAAGTTTATCCTAATCCTGGTACTGGCATCTTTACCATAGAATTGGGAGACAATGCAACGACCAACTCAACTGTGCAGGTAATGTCATCAGTTGGAGAGATCGTTCTAGAGCAAACGTTGATAACTCAGACTACACAGTTGAACCTGGAAGGCATGTCTAAAGGTGTTTATTTTGTGAAATTGACCAATGGAGATTCTCAAAAGTCAATTAAATTGATGCTTCAATAGCTTCATATAACTAGCACGCATAGTTAGAAATCGCCCTGAAATTTCGGGGCGATTTTTTGTTTCAGGAAATTGCTGTATAAAATTTTTGATCAGCCAGGCTGATGCTTCTTTCTAAACACCAGTATAATTCTGAGGTGTAATTAGTTTCATTTCGGCCTTAATCGCATTACTTACATCCAAAGTATCAATGAAAGCATGAATGGAAGTCTGATTGATTTCCGTATTTACTCGTGTCAACGCCTTCAAGGTTTCATAAGGATTGGGATATGCCTCTCGTCTTAGAATGGTTTGCAAGGCTTCTGCCACAACTGCCCAGTTCTTTTCCAAATCCCTGTCGAAGGCACGCTCGTTGAGCAATAATTTGTTCAAACCTCTCAAGGTGCTTTTGAAGGCGATTAAAGAGTGTGCAATAGGCATTCCCACATTTCTTAAAACGGTAGAATCCGTCAAATCTCTTTGCAATCTTGAGACTGGTAATTTAGCCGATAGGTGCTCATAGAAGGCATTGGCTATTCCAATATTGCCCTCAGAATTTTCAAAATCGATTGGGTTGACCTTGTGGGGCATGGCACTTGATCCCACTTCTCCTTTCTTAATTTTTTGCTTGAAGTATTCCATTGAAATATATGTCCACATATCTCTGTTCAAGTCCAAAATAATGGTGTTGATGCGTCTCAAACCATCAAATAGGGCGGCCAGATTATCGTAGTGTTCAATTTGTGTAGTGGTCTGAGACCTGCTCAAACCCAAAGATTGACTCACGAAATTATTGGCAAACTCCACCCAGTTATGCTGAGGGTAAGCTACCACATGTGCATTTAAGTTTCCGGTAGCGCCTCCAAATTTAGCAGAGAAAGGTACTTGCTTTACCTGAGCATACTGAATCTCAAGTCGTTCAATAAATACATTGATCTCTTTTCCCAAACGCGTGGGAGAAGCTGGTTGACCATGGGTTCTGGCCAGCATAGGAATGTTTGTCCAGTCTGCCGCCAATTGCTTCAAAGTACTGATTAGCTCATCAAGGCATGGATACAACACATCTTCAAGAGAGTCCTTAATTGACTTTGGAACGGACGTGTTATTGATGTCCTGAGAAGTCAACCCAAAATGAACGAACTCCTTTTGATCACCCAAATTCAGGTCATCCATCTTCTCTTTAATGAAGTATTCAACGGCCTTTACATCATGGTTGGTCACTTTTTCAATCTCCTTCACACGCAAGGCATCTGCCTCAGAAAAATCCAAATAAATTCGACGAAGATCAGAGTATACCTCTTTGTTGAATCCCTGTAATTGCTCCAAAGGAAGTTCGCACAATGCAATGTAATATTCGATTTCAACCAATACGCGGTATCGAATCAAAGCGGCTTCTGAGAAATAAAGGTGTAGCTCGTTAGTGGCTCTTCTGTACCTGCCGTCAACAGGAGAAATTGCGTTTAAAGTGTTCAGTTCCATAATGCATGAATTAAGGCGCCAAAAATAGGATTATTCACGCACTATTGGAACTTAATTTTAATAGAGTTTGCAATTAAGTTCCATAATGCCAATATTTACGCTCGTGAATTTCATAAAAAATATTTGGAAGGGACTTTGGTGCTATGTGGAAGGGACACAGTTCATCATTAAGCACAAGCTTTACATTTATTTTTTGGCCCCAATTATCATAGGTGTAGGTTTCTATTTTTTAGGTGATTGGTTTGATGATATTTCTGAAAAGACAGCCATTGCCGGAGACAATATGCACGAATGGATGATGTCTGCTCTTAAAAAAGAGTTTTGGAAGGGGATGGCCTACATGTTCAAAGAATCGCAAAAGTACATTGCAGTAATGATCCTGTCTACTGTATGGGCTATTTTGTCTGAAAGGGTAGAGGAGATTCTCACTGGAAATAATTACCCATTTGTATGGAAGTATTATGTGGCAGACATTAAGCGTGGACTAAGAATCAACTTATGGGCAATGATCCAGGAATACCTCATATTCTTTGCTTACTTAATCATTGCTCTCATCTTCGACTTCCCTGAATGGATCAATATAATAATGGCACTGGTGATTGGTTTCTGGTACTATGGCTGGGGGTATATGGATTATATTTTGGAACGAAGACGTCTCAATATCGCTCAGAGTATCCATTTTGGTCGTCAGCACGCTGGTTTGGCATTTGGTATCGGTATCATTTACTCGGTGGCGTTTGAGTACATCCCACTTGGACTAGGTTTGTTGGTTGCTCCTATTGCCATGGTGGGAACCACACTTGTAATGAGTGAGTTGGTTGATTTAAGCATCAACCGATATGCTGTGAAAAAAGAACCGGTCAGCGTATCTGATGTTACTCAAGAACTCCCATCAGACAAAGAACCGGAAAAATAGAGGCATGGTTTATGTTTCATGGGCTGTAACCTTTAAATAGTTATATTTGTTAGTCTACAAAAGAGTGTATATGAAAGTATTGATTTTACTTGGAGCCCTAATGATGTCTTTGACTTCTTTAGCGAACATTACCCCAGAAACACCGGATACCAATATCAATGTTATTGACAAAGCCAAAGTACAAACCTGGATGGCAGATGCGCGCCACAAGATGTTTGAAAAAGATTGGAGAGGTGCATTGGCCGGTTTCAGAGAGGTGCTGAAGGTGGACAAAGGCAATGCCAAGGCTGAGTACAGAGTGGCAGAGTGTCAATACGAATTAATGGTCTATCCATTTGCCCTGGAACACTTAAAGAAGGCAGAAGATTTGAAAGGACCGGATGTGAGTAAGGAATTCTATTTTACAAAAGGGAAAATTCATCAGAGACTGGGGCAGATGGATGAAGCGATTGCCGCTTTCAACAAGTTTAAAGAAACATATGGTGCGGAAAAGGCAGCCCAAGAGCCTTATATTATCGAGAAATGGATCAGCGATTGTGAATATGCAAAAAAAGCCATGCAGGCTCCAATTAATGTTGAGGTAACTGGTTTGGGAGATATGGTAAATGGCAGATACAGAGACTACGGTCCAGTATTATCGC
>JAUILH010000189.1 GCA_030433115.1 Bacteroidia bacterium
ATTCAGACACATTACGGCATGACTTTACCGGAAATCAAGGATGTGTCTGGGACCATTCCCACATTCGACCTGGATAACGCTTATGCATTTCTTGGAAAGGGTCTGGTTAGGAACATGGGCGGATTACTCAAGGATTTGTTTTCGGGAAAATTGATTTGGGTAAAAAGACGATTGTCTACTCTAAGGGATAAAACTAAAGACCCCTACAATACCTACAATTACATACTTAATCAAATTGAGGGGCAGGAAGGCATTTTCTTTTTACCCTTGGGAAGGAGAGGCCCTTTTGATAAAAACGTTAAATGGAAGAATTCGCACTTTAAGGCCCTGGTTAAACGTATTTCTGAAAAGCATGAATTGGGATTGCATCCTTCATATAATTCCAATTATTTGACCACCATACTGGAAACAGAAGTCAAGCGCTTCAAAAAACTGAATAAAAAATCGGCACAAAGATCAAGACAACACTATTTGAAATTATCACTACCTGATACCTATCAGAATTTATTAAGATTGGGGATCAAGCACGATTATACCATGGGCTATGCGAGTTTACCAGGCTATAGAGCTGGAATTGCCCGTTCTTATTTATGGTATGATTTAAGTCAAGAAAGCACAACAGAACTAAGGATTCATCCGTTTATGTACATGGATGGTACATTCAATGATTATATGAAAGTTTCGGTTGATAAAGCCATTGAATTAATGTCTGACCTCAAATCAAAAACAAATGAGGTAAATGGAGAATTTGTCTTCATTTGGCACAATGACTCCCTCAGGGATTCAGATAACTGGGAAGGATGGAGACAACTATTTGAAGCATCAATTTAGAATGGGATTGAGAGATATAATTAGATCGCTGACACCACAGTTCTTACTCAATGTTTTCAGAGGGTATAAAAAGAAAAAGGTGAGGAAGCGGCTCGAAGGACAGAGAGTTTCTGGGGACATCATTACGCAACAATTTCTAATTGAGCAACTCAGAAATATGGGGATTCGGACGGGTGATACGGTACTGGTTCATTCGAGTATGAGTAAAATTGGGTATTTGGAGAATGGTCCTGAAACGTTTGTCAGTGCATTACTAGAGGTTCTGGGTGCCACGGGGAACTTGATGATGCCAAGTTCGCCAAATCCATCGCTTCAAATTGAATACATCCAGGAAACCCCGCGATTTGATGTCAAAGCATCCCCTTCAAAATTAGGTGCCATTACAGAATATTTTAGGAAGTTGCCTGGTGTCAAAAGAAGTCTCCATCCAACAGAACCGGTATGTGTCTATGGTCCGGAAGCAGATTATTTGACCGGTGGACATTTTGGCGAATTGACACCCTATACCGCCAATTCACCGTTCGCTAGATTATATGAAAAAGCTGGTAAAATATTATACGTTGGAGTTACCTTAGACAATGCGGGGACTAACCTTCATACATTGGAGGATGCTGTGGACTTTCCCTATCCGGTTTACGCAGACAAAGTATTCGACATTGAAATTGTTGATGAAAAAGGAGTAGTTCATGCGCAAAAGACTAAAGTGCACAACCCGGAATGGAGTGCCAGGCGCATGTGCGATCAGCTTTTGCCTTTGTTTGAAAAGCATGGTGTGATGTCTCGTGAAATTCTTGGCAAGTCAGATACCTTACTTTTTGATGGAAAGGGGATGTTTCAGGTGATGTTAGACGAATTTCATGAAAATGGGGTGACCATGTACCATCCTGAAGGCCAAAAAGCCCCTTGATTTGTGATTTATTCGAACCAGTAAAGCTGTCAATTGTTGCAAAGCAATTATCTTAGCCATGATGAATATTTTCCTCACATTGGATTATGAGATTTTTTTTGGAGAACCCACTGGGACGACAAAAAAATGCATCACAGAGCCGACTCAAAGGTTGATGGATATAACCGAGCGTACTGGGGTTCCAATGACCTATTTTATAGACATTGGTTACCTGATTCAACTGGAAAAATTCAAGGGGCAATTCAGACGACTCAATGTCGATTTCGAACTGTTCAAGAATCAGGTTCAACGACTGGCAAAGCAGGGTAATGATTGTCAGCTTCACATTCATCCACATTGGGAAGACTCGTTTTTTGACGGGAAACGCTGGAACATTGATATTTCAAGATATAAGTTGAGAGATTTTGAGAGCAGTTTGTTGCACAGTATGTTCGAGCGATATAAAAAGCGCCTGGAACGACTGACATCTCAACCAGTTCAGTCTTACCGTGCCGGAGGATGGTGTCTACAGCCCTTTAAGGAAGTCAGAAAAGCTTTTGAAGCCAATGGTATTTTGTTAGACTCTACTGTCTTTCCTGGTGGTCATCGAACGGATGAGGTATATCACTACGATTTTCGCGATACGCCTAGTAAGACTCACTACAATTTTTACAAGAAGTTGACAGAGGAGGATGCGGATGGGCCTTTTCTGGAATATCCTATCGCCGCTCATACTTATCATCCTTTGTTTTTCTGGCAATTGTTTGGTTGGGGGCGTTTGATGCCGTCTCAACATAAACCATTGGGAGATGGGAAACCTATTTCAACAGGTGGTGAAAAACGGCAATACCTCACACAAAAAAGTCGTTTACCCGTGAGCCTGGATGGGTATTTCGCTAAGAAGCTTCCGGAAGCGCTCAAAGCACAGGTGAAAAAAGGAATAGGAGAAGATTTTGTAGTCATTGGTCATCCCAAAGCCTGTACCGAGTACTCATTGAAAAAGTTAGAAGAGTTCATCGTAAATCACAAAGACGAGCACAATTTTATGACTTTTGATCAAGTTTTAAATAGCCGTGAGAAGGATTAAATATCAGGATATTGATAAGCACAAATGGGACGGTTTAGCGACCATTAGCACTCAAAATGACCTGTTTTGCAAAAGCTGGTATTTGGATATTTGCGCTGGAACCTGGGATGCCATTGTTTGGGGAGACTATGAAGCGGGATTTCCCTTGCCAACTTCTTCAAAGGGTGGTGTCGCATTTTTGTACCTTCCTTTTTTCGTGAGACAATTGAACATTTTGGGGCAGAGTGACCCTCAAAAATGGGATGCGTTGCTCCAGTTTATTCATGAAGAATTTAAACGTGTAGATATTTCTATTCCCAAAGAAGCGGATCATGTCAATCATGACTTTACGAGCTATGTGCATCAAGAATTAGATCTGAGACCAGGTTATGAGCAGCTGAGTGCAGGGTATTCAAACAATGCAAAAAGATTGATCAAAAAGTGTTCGCAACTGGACTTTGTGGTAAATGAACAAGGCTCTCCTGAGAAACTAATCGAACACTTCAAGTATGAAACGGGCAGAAAAATAAAAACGCTACAGGATAGTGAATATCAGATTTTATTGAATTTAATGAGCCATTGTCTGGATAATAATTATGGAAAATGCCTGTCAATTGAACAGGACGGAGAACTTTTGGGGTCGGCATTTTTTATGGAATATGATGATCGGGTCACGTTTTTAAAATCTTATACCAGTGAAGAAGGGAAGAAGAAAGGTGTCAGTTACTATCTTATGGATTACGCCATTCGGCACTATGCAGCGCGTTGTGTCACTTTTGATTTTGGTGGTTCAAAAGTAGAATCGGTTGCTCAATTTTATAAAAAATTCGGTGCAATTGATGCTTTCTATTTACATTTAAGCTTTGATAAAAGCCCTGCTTATCACAAGTTGATGCGTGAGGTGAAACGAAAAATTACTGGATAGTTGAGAAGAGAAAGAGTGATATTATTGATGGGGGCTTCAGGTGGTCTAGGTTTGGAAATGATCGAATCTTTGTTTGAAGGCGGTTATAAACTGGCTTTGCATTACAACTCATCTTATGAAGGACTGGAAAAGAAACTGGCGAAGATGTCGTCGTCTTTTTGCAAATTGTACCAGGCAGATATCACAAAAGAGACAGACATTCAAGCATTGATCAAAGATGTTCACAACGATTTTGGACGAATAGATGTGCTGGTGAATGCAGCCGGAATCACTGCAAGCGGAATGAGTTGGAAAATGGATGCGTCAGATTGGGACAAGACGATGGCTGTTAATTTAACAGGTCCGTTTTTAACAATTAAACACAGTTTACCTTACATGCGTGAGGCCGGTTTCGGCAGAATCATCAATATATCGTCGATAGTTGCACAAACCGGCGTGATTGGGACGAGTGCCTATGCGGCTTCAAAAGCGGGCTTAATAGGTTTGGTTAAGACCATTTCTAAGGAGACGGCCAACAAGAACATTACAATCAACAATGTGGCATTGGGATACTTTGGAGCAGGCATGATCCATGAAGTTCCTGAGGCTATTCAGGAAGAAATTAAAGAACAAATTCCGAAAAAGGCTTTTGGAAACCCAGAAGAATTGGCAAATTGTATTTTATACTTGTGCGGAGATAAAGCCTCATACATCACCGGACAAACAATTAACTTAAACGGAGGTTTATACGCATAGATCATGGTTAGAATTTTAGCACAGGAAAACTCGATTTTGAACAACTTCATGGCAGAAATGCGTGATGACAGAATTCAAAAAGATAGCATGCGTTTTAGAAGGAATTTGGAACGAGTTGGAGAGATTATGGCTTATGAATTGTCAAAAACCATGACTTATGAAAAGCATGAGATTTCGACACCTCTGGACAATGCGGAATGCCATATTTTATCAGAACAACCTGCTATCGCCACAATTTTAAGAGCTGGAATGCCTTTACATCAAGGTGTGTTAAATTATTTTGATCAAGCAGAAAACGCTTTCATTTCGGCTTACAGAAAACATACTACGGATGAGGAATTTGAGATCGAAATTGAGTACTTGTCTTCACCAAACATAGATGAAAAGACCTTGATTTTGTGCGATCCTATGTTGGCAACAGGTGGGTCTATGATTTTGGCGTATGAAGCCATGTTAAAAAGAGGCACTCCAAAACAAGTTCATGTTTTGTCCGTGATTGCCAGTAAATCAGGATTAGACCATGTGCGCAAGCATTTACCGGAAGATACCATGTATTGGATGGGAGATGTGGACGAAACATTGACCAATAAAGCATATATTTCTCCAGGATTGGGAGATGCTGGTGATTTGGCTTATGGATCTAAAGTATAATTTATGAATGTGTGGGCCGTCATAGGGTTTGTGTTGTGGTCGGCTTTTAAGTTTTTGGTCGCCCCACCATTTGGTTTTGAAGCCGGACTAAATTTCTTTGGTGTCGTTCTTTGGATGTTCATTGGGGGAGTTATAGGCATTACCACTTTCTATAATTTAAGTGCTTGGATATTTGAGAGAGCCAGAAAAAAACGTCTGGAAAGAAGGTTGGAGTTACAGGATAAAGGATTGCCAAATGATGTCAAAATCTTCACATCTCGAAACAAAAAAATAGTTAGACTCAAACATAAACTGGGGATGTATGGTGTGGTATTTTTGGCGTTACCAATAATCTCTCTTCCTATAACGGGTTTGATTTGTGCCAAATTTTTCAAACACGAAGGCAAGAAGTTATATGTATCTCTACTTATTTCTCTGGCATTGTGGTCTTTTTTACTCACAGGCTTTTTCGAGCTCTTTTATCACGATTTACGAGAATGGATAAGTAACTTGTAGGTTGTAATTGACTCTCAATCAGTTACCATCCTTCGATTTATTATAAAAATTTCACCTAAGACACTCAAAGATGGCTATTCAACACATATTCTTCGATTTAGATCACACTTTGTGGGATTTTGATACCAATGCCTACCATACTTTGGATGAGTTGTTTTATGAATTTGGATTCGATCAAAAAATGCCTTGTTCGAGTGATGACTTCATTCGTGTGTACCAAAGAATTAATGAGGAACAATGGGCATTGTACAGAAAAGGTGAAATCACCAAAGACGTGCTAAGAACGTCTCGATATAGTCAAACATTTGCGCATTTTGGTTACGAAAATCATGAAGAAGCGAGTCAATTTGGTGAGTTGTATATTCAACGGTGTCCTTTGAAGACTGCTTTGTGCGATGGTTGTATAGAGTTACTGGATGAACTAAAACCAAAGTATGATCTACACATCA
>JAUILH010000030.1 GCA_030433115.1 Bacteroidia bacterium
GGTATCGGTATCACGCGGAATTTTCTTATCAGAAATCACCGCCAGGACATTCCCCAAATGATTAGAGCATTCATAATTCCTAGCCCCCAGTTCATGATTAGAATACGGTTCCACAACAGAAGCCAACATTTCTACTTCCTGTTTGTACATGCCCACTCTGGATGACCCGTAAATGTGGCGTTCAACGAGTTTGTAACTCACCGTAGAAGAACTGTTATCAATGTCATATTCATAAATAGACATCACGTTGCCTTGTGCATCTCTGTTGTAATAAGTGGTTTTTTCCCAGTTCCCGGAAGCGTCCAGTTGATGTTTGGCAATTCTGTTGCCCATGGCATCATAATCGAACTCCAGGTTCTTTTTGGCCGATCCGGCGGTTCTAATAATGGCTGCAATTTTACCATCGACACGCCATTTGATTTCAGCAATTTCTTCCTGCTCGTCTTTAGAAAGCTGCCCAATGTCATCGTAAGCGTAGTTGTTGGCGGTATTGATGGTGTTCAGGTTGCCATCAAAAGTGCCCATATCATCAATGTCATCCGAGAAGACCCCTGAAGCTACCAGGTCATTGACATGATAGAGTCTGTTTTGGATGATTTTTCCACTGCCATCTAAGGCATAACGATAGGTAAGGTCATCAATGACAGTGCCCAGGTGGTCGTTTCGTTTTTGCGTTACTATGTTTCCATTGGCATCATAAGTAAATTGATTAAAGTACTTGCCATCATAGGCTTGTCCGGACTGCCAACTGTTGGTATTCAGGTCAATGTTTTGCCATGCTGTTGCCTGAGACAAGCGGTTGAGCTGATCATACAGGTAAGCCGTAGCCTGTGGTTTAATGATGGGCGCCTGGGTACTTGTTGCAGTAAATACCACAGGTTCAATAATGGTGGTAACCATGTGCCCAATGTTGCCGTTGTAGAGGTTTTCTCTGTTTGCCAGTACGTCTGATCCTGCGGTTTGAGCCAGGAATCTACTTTGTGGGTTAGCTGTCCAGTTAGGGTCAATGGCATTGTAATCGTTTTCATAGTAGCCAAGGGAGAATCCCATGGCATCTTTGGCAAACATGCTGTTAGGGTTGCCACTTTGGCCATCTCCATCGCGGCCCATGTCGTTAAAAGCGGTGAGTTGATCAGAGTTCACGCCTTTAAGCCAACCTTGTAGTGTGTAGGCATAATCTGTCCCCTGTACGCTATTTTCACCGGTTTCCACTCTGGCAAGTGGTCCATGTGCATAGTAAAGGTACTTGGCATCCTGATCCCATGTGTAGCCATCGGCAGAGGTTTTGGCAAGTGTAATTCTGTTATCGGCATCATAATCGTACTGATGGATCCACTGGTCTTTTTCACCTTTTTGATAGGTCACCTCATGCACATTCCCAGAGATGAGGTCATAGTTGTAATCCATGGCTTTGAAACGTTGAGTAGCTTCCGGCACCTTGTTGTTGTCCTGCAGTAGGGTGTTCACATTTCCGTGCACATCATATGAGTAGTGCGTGGCGTGTGCGTAGCCAGAAGGGAAAGTACTGGCATCATAGAGATCGTAATAGGCTACTGTGGCAATGCGCTTTCTGAGATTTTCTTGAGTAAAAGTGTTGTTGTAGTTGCTGAGTTCAGTTTGAATATCAGTATCCACTCTGTCATAAAAAGTGTGTGTGACTTCTTCTCTGATGCTGTTGTTACCTGTTCCAATATTGACCTGATTGATCCAGTCAAGTAATTTATTGTCATCAATCACTGCTGGGTTAAAATGTCCACTCACGTTGGTGCCAAAGATGCTTTCAAATTGAGCTTGACTAGGATCATTCTCATACTTTTCACCGGCTTCAACCACCCTTCCGAGTTCATCATAGAGCGTATAGCTATAGCGTTTAGGGTTATTACCTGTGTTGTACTGCCATGAGTTTTGTGAGATGACGATTCTACCGAGTTTATCATAGAAGAAATAGGTAGAGAATTCTTGTGTTTCATCCTTTAGGATTCTGGCATAATTGCTTGTTGAAGAAGCGGTGTATTCTCCCCCCACAAAGCCTTGATACCTTGAAGCAAAGCTGATGGTGTTGAAGTTTTTAGCTATTTCAGTGGTTTGATTAAGCAGTCCGCCATCATTGGTAGTTTGAGCGATAAAATCGATGGCAGTAAGGATGTTGTTGTTACCTGTTATAGTACCATTTTGCGATCTCCAGATGGTACCACCGTTTCCAACAATATACCCGTTGATGTTATCATGAAAGAATACATCATTGAGTTTAGGGGCCCCAGTAGGCAGATTAATGTTGGCATTAGAGAGGTTATTTCCATCAAAATATGCCACACTTCCCAGGTCACCCACTGCCATAAAAGTACCGTTGTTATCAAATACGTGTAGGGCATTGAGTTCGTTGTTCACCCCTGATGTAGTGATTGGGCTCCAGGTGTTACCTCCGTCGTTGGTAGATAGTGCCAGGGCAGAGGATAAGTTTCCGCCCACGATATAGCCGTTTTGACTATCTACAAAGTCGACATCATTGTAATCGCCTGCTTGCACAGGGAAAGTCAATTGTGTAGCGATAGTACCAGAGACTTGCGCCAGGTAGTTGTTATTCCCTACCAGGATTGCCTCAGAGAGCTCATTGGTGTGTATGTTTTTTACCACGGGCACGCCTGCAGTAAAGTCGGTTGCGGGCATCACCACTTGCCATGTTTGGCCTGCATTTGTGGTGTGTCTGATGGTGTAATTTTCTCCTATTACATAGCCATTTTGTTGGTCGAAGAAATGGACATCAAGTAAGGCATGTGTAAACACATTTTTGATGTGCACAGAGTTAGTACCTGCTCCCATATAGACTTGAGCCTGATTCCCCGCAAAGAGTGCTGTACCGTTCGCAGAAACGGCTACGGTATGGAAGTGAAGGTTACTGGTGTTGTTGATTTGATTGATGGTATTTCCAATGAGTTGGTACTTGTTGCC
Organism: Bacteroidia bacterium; assembly: GCA_030433115.1. Lineage (GTDB taxonomy): Bacteria > Bacteroidota > Bacteroidia > Flavobacteriales_D > JAUILH01 > JAUILH01. Next base: position 2,950 of record JAUILH010000030.1, read on the forward strand.
ATTATCAGCCGCAATGTATGCACTGTTAGACACTGGGTCGTATGTAATATCATTAAGGTTATTCCCAGCCAGTCCGGAGATGTTGTTTAGTGTGAGTGTACCCGAGCTATAGTTGTAGGTTAAAAGGGCAGCATCATCACCGGCCATATAGCCGTTATTGTTAGTAGATAGCTCCACTGCATTGAGTTTATCGATGGTAGTTTTGGGTTCAATCACGGCTGTTTGGTTAGTCCCATTGTTAGGCACGTGGAGGGTCGTTCCGTTTTCACCAACGGCCATGATTCTGTTGTTATTGAGTTTGTTGATATCGTAGATGGCTTGAGGTCTGATGTTGTTTCGTCCATTGTTCCAATTGACGTTTGTGGCTGTGCCATTGAGCGGCCCAGAAGCGATTCTACCACCCGACCCAGCAATGGCCATTTGTCCGTTGAGTGTACTGATAGATATGGCACTATTTAGGATGCTTCCGAACCCTGCCACGTTTCCGGTAGTGACTGTTTGAATACCAGTAGGCGATACGCCCAGCTTATGCAGGTCATTATTGAGGTTGTCATAGATGTAGAGGTTATTGGCATTGTGGTCTTCAGTGATGGCGGTAAAATTGGCTCCTGGTGGCACGGTTGTGATGATGGTAGGGGTAGGCATCACTCCGGTTGCAGAGTAGGAGAATTCATAGGGCATAAAAGAGCCATCAATGTATGCACCTGTGATGTTAGAAGCAAACGCTTTAGCGGCCAGGTGTTTGATGTCGGTCCCTGTTGTGGCAGGCAGTAGGTTCCAGTTGTTGTTATTTTCGGCATCATCGTTATGGAACATGCCGCTGCTGGTACCGGCTAATACTTTGAGTTCAGCTCCAATGTATCCAGCCCACACGCTTTTAAAGTTCAGCGCGGTGTTATTGCTAGAGATGTCAATCACACCAAAAGGGGTATTGTTTTGCATGATGATTCTGGCCGCGGCCCCGTTGTTACCTACTGCGATGACTTTGGCACCGTATCCGTTAGGGTCTTGTAGGTAAGGGTGAAGTGCTGTAAAATCTTTGTTGCTAAAAGCGGGGTCAATTTCGGTCCATGAAGCGCCTTGATCGGTAGTTTTCATGAGCAGTCCAATGCCTTGAGAGTTTTCTATAATGGCAATACCTTCATTACTGTCTTTAAAATAAATGTCTTTGATCAGGCAGAGTTTTTCACTTGGCTGGATGTACCAGTCATCTCCATTATTGTCGCTAAAGAGGAGTTCAGATGCAGGTCCCACGGCCACCATTCTATTGGCGTCTACTACTTGAATGTGCGAGAATTCATCGACTCTGGCATTGCTCATGGCAGTCCATGGACCGGCGAGTGTGGCACTGCGGTAGATCATACCAGTGGTATACCCACTGACTTGTCTGTTAGCGGCTATAAAATACAGGCCATTTTCAAAAGTAATAGAAGAGATGTGATCTCCGGGGTTTAGGGCGAAAGTAGGGTCTGCAAATGTGGGTGTAATGGCAGTAAAGTTGCCATTATTGTATTGTACAATAGTGGCATCATCCCCAACAATAGCAGCTTGTGTTGGGCTTGTAACCACCAGATCGTTCAGGTTTTGTGTGACATTTAGAGCAAACACGTCCTGTTGTTGCCAGTTCATGCCCGCATCATTGCTTAAGATGATGGTACCGTTATCTCCTACTGCCATGGCATTGGTATTATCGATCCATTGAATTTGGTTGATAGTTGCCGCCAGTGTATTGGCTTGTCTAGTCCATGAGTGTCCGCCATCTTGTGTATGATATAGATAACCTCTTTTTTGGCCACTTACATTCTTGTATCCTGTTAGGAAACCATTTGAAGCGTTGGTGTATTGGATAGCCGTTACCACGAGTCTGGAGTCGAGTCCGTTGGTGAGAGTGTAGTCCCAGATATCCATTTGCTGATGGTCTGGCAGGCTTTGTTTCACGAGTTGATTCAGGCTGTTATAGAGGTACTTTGTTTCTAGCCTGTGGCTGGTAAATACGGTTTGAGTATTGTTGGTTCTATCGGTATTAATTTGGATACTGGTTTGGTCGTTATCGCTGGTGATATCGAGCATTTTCACCCCTTCAGGCGGCACTGTTTTCACTAGATTACCGGCTTGATCGTAGTAATACAATGTAAAGTGGTACTCCTGATCAGTAAATTCGGCGGTATAGTTTTCATTCACCTGTAGACAATGGTTGGTGTATCGTTGAATGAAATCAGCAGAAATTTGGTTGATATAATCCTGGTAGAGGTCTTGAGCTTGAGCGGTAGCGGCATTAAAGAGTTGTTCTACACATGGGTTTGTATAATCCACAGTAAAGGGCTCAATGGTTTCCAGAGGGATGGTTTCAGGATCACATGGCGGATTGCTACAGTGTGTAGCAATGTCAAGAGCCATGTCCCACTCGGCTTGAGTTGTAGGTTGTGGTACGAGTCCAGCCATGAGTGCATCAAGGAATGCGGTGTATGCTTGAACACATCCACAGAGCATATTTTCAGTAAACATGTTGTATTCGTATACAACAGTCACCGTTGGAAAGCCATTGGCTTTAGCGAAACTGTTATAGGCTTGATAGCCATCCGTATAAGCCAGGTAAGCTTCCTGGCAGTCGTTTGATAGGGGTTTAGGGTTACATCCCCCAAAGTTTTCTATATCCACCGGGATTGGCAGAGTTCCTGCGGCTCCAGCACTCATGTATGGTTCTAGATATTGCAGGTAATCCAGCACACAGTCGCAGTATCCATTTGCCAGGAATTCATCAAAGAAGACCGTAAAAGGCGTAAGCGAGTGGTTATTGGCTATGGCATAAGCCGAGTTATTATAGTTATTGATGGCTTGTTGGTACTGCTCAAACTGGAGTTGACATTCTTCTACGCTGAGCATGGCTTTTTGGATATTACAATTATAGAGGGGTAATTGTCCGGGGCAATTAAGGGTATCATAAAGCGCATTGATATAATCAGTAAACAGTGCCATGCCATTGTTACAACACAGGCCATTGTTTTGCACATTGGTGATATCGTATAGCATGGTTAACTCAATACATTGCTGGCTTGTATGGTTATTTTTAAAGAAGGTATATGCATCCAAATACTCAGCGTACAGGGAGTCGCAGCTGGTTGTTGTGCCCAGGGATATTCCTGTTGCAAAAGTTTGGATATCCTGAGCTGGCGTGGCGCCCTGAGGATACAGTTCAGTTTGCGCAATATAGTCTTTATTGATACTGCTGTAGAGGTTGTAGCAGAAGGTAGCTTCAGATACAGGATTGATTTGTGCCACACTTTGGCTTTGAGCTCTTGCGTTGTAGTTGTTCACACAAGTGAGGTATCTGTTATATTCCTGATTGACATTGGTGCCATATCCGTATTGTAGCAGGAATGTATCCAGGTTATAGACCCATGTAGAGTCGTCAATAGTTGAGACATAGTTATCCAGGAAGTTTGCATAGCTAGAGGACATACCTTCAAGTCCCTGGTCCATAAAATCCTTGTAGGTGATGGCTGTTAAGAACTGTGGGTTAGTAGGGGCATAGCCTTGAGTTGTATTAAAGTCATTGACCGCCTGTGCATAGGTATCGTACTTTGCAATGCTTTGATCGTTTCTGGCATTACCCTGGCTGAGTGCCAATTGAGCGTTCGTAAGGGTAGCTGGTTGATCAGCGCCAGTTGGGCATAGTTCACAATTTTTGAGTGCCAGGCAAGACGTACCACTCACAGTGGCAATGTATGGGTTTCCAGCCAGGGTAAAAGTGGCATCAAAAGTAAAGTTGTTGAAGCTGTTGTTCACCACAGTACCCACAGCTGTGAAGTTGTTAATTTCCTGAATAGAAGAAAAATCAAGGTTATTTTGATCGGTGACACTCAAAGCGATTTCGCAGGTATTGTTGGTTCCTGTGATGGTGTATGTAGTTGTGTTTTGATAGTCACCTGATGGGAGTAGAGTAGAGCTTGTAGTTTGCGAGCTTGTGTTGGCAATAGGGATTTGATTTTGCAACAAGGCAGTCATTTGCGGACTAGAGTAGAGGTTGCCGTTGGTGTTGGTCTGTGGCAACATGTCTAGTAAAAGCGCTTGAAGTTGTAGGGTGGTTTCATGTTGCAGTGAGTTGCAATCCGTTGGCGTGGGCAAACCACAAGCGCCAAGAGCTAGTGCCACTTCACCATTGCCATCATTGAAGATACTTTCCATTCTGAGTTGCGCCATCACAGCGCCGGAGGGATCATGGACATCCAGCAGGAAGTAGTGTTGATAGTCGCTTACCAGGTTAGATACAAATTCGATTCCATTAAAATTAGAGAAATTGCCTGGTTGGCTGCTCAGTACTTTTAGTGTATAGATTTCCGATCCTGCAGTATTAATAATGGTAAAAGCGTCTGTTCCGTTGAAGCTCCAGGTGAGATTATTGACGTTTCCGCCCATGGTGTTGAGTAGCGGCAGACCAATGTAAGCAGCATATGGGCTTAAAGAGATATTGGATCCGGTAAGGTTATTATCTACAGCCAGGAAGTTCATGAGTTGTTCAATATTCTGCCCCAACTCATTGGCATTACACACATCTTGGAATTGGCAGGTTTCAATGTTGATGCATGTAGTAGCTGAGATGGTTTCAAAGCTGGTATTACCGTTTCCATCATCAGTTTTCACGGTCACCTCAAAAGTATAGTCTCCCTGAGTGTTGGTTCCTGTAGCGTCCAGGCCACTGAAGTATTGTACATCATTCCAGTTAATACCCTGCGCGCTGCCATCGAAGATCATGGTACAATTTTGAGCGGTTTGCGGGTTGGTGAATTCTACTTCCAGTATGCCAGCTGTATTGCTCACCACGTCCCATGTATTGGCCGGAATGGGCAGGCTGTTGTTGGCGGCAATTTCCAGGTATAGGGCGGCATATTCTGGGTAATTTGCCAGGTTCACAGAGCTGGTTGTGAGTTCGTTGTTATCAGCCAGGGCAGAGAGCAGCGCTTGTAGATAAGAAGCCGTAGGGCACTGTCCTGTTTGCAGGTAAGTTTGGTATTCCAGGTCGGCCTGGTTGTTTTCTGGCAGGGCGGTTTCCCCTGATCCAAATCGTCTTTGTTTTTGTCCTAGCAATTGGAATTTAGCAATGTCACAGTGTTTGGCCTGGTTAATTTGCGCGAGCCAGTTTGTAAACGGTCCTCCAGCAAAAGGCAGATTTGCCAGATAAGGGTTGTAGTTATCATCCCCAATACAGTCGCATTGGCAATCATCATTACTGGCAAAGTTGTCTTCAAAGGCTACCTGGGCTTCTTGTTTAGCAGAGATGTATAGGCTTTTAAATGTGGTCCATTCGGCATCATGCAGGGCGGTGTTTTGTGTGGTAGAATTGCCCAGAACATCTTCACCAAAATTGAGGCAACCAGATGGGATGTTATTGCTGTTAAGTACTGCATTTCCGCAGCGGGCGATGATGGCAGCGGCCTCAATCATTTCGTAGGAAGTACCTGAAATTGTGATATAGTTATTGAATTTGGCTTGCAGTGCTGCATCCTGTATCATGTATGGGTCGTATGGATTAGCAGCGGATGCGAATTCCCATCCACCATCTTCAAACGTATTGCCAGTTTGCACCAAAAGGCCATCATTCACGGCTTTATCAAAAGTACCTGTATTGAATAATTGCTGATCAAAGTCTTCACTTGAGTTGCCCAGGTTGTCTTCATTATCGTATGTAGAGCACGCCTCATAGTAGCACCATTCCGGGTGGTATTGTACCAGCGATAGGGCCCAATTGTCTTGCCATATATTGATAAAATCCTGGATGTTTTGTAGGTCTTGTGGGTAGGCAAAGTCACCATTGTTGTTTGTGATAATGGTTGCTCCTGAGACCAAAGCCGGGATGTATCCTCCATTTCCATCTGGAGTAATTGGGATGAGAGATTCGGTTCCATCGTCATTGTAATATCGGTTGGTTCCATCGGTAAATACGGGGTGTCTCCAGTTGGCAGTAGGTGTGTTGTTGACATCATTGTAGAGCAGGTTACTGGTGTTGTATACCGATAGGGGGTATGCAGCATAGTTTCCATTGGCATCCAGATACTGTCCGTATTGTCCCAGAGGGCTTACATCTGCGCGCATCATCTCAAAAGCCATTTCACATCTTGTTGGTTCCTGGCATGGGGCTTCACATTCTTGGAGTAATAGGTCGTACTCTTGCGCGGATCCAAGTCCCTGGCTAATGAAGTCGTCTTTGCTTCCCAGGCTGGCCACACAGGCATCACAATCAATGTAACAATCGGAGGTATCTACTAGTGCAAATAGGCTGTCCTGAAAGTGCGAGAAAGGCAACACGCAGGTATTGTAGTTAGTGTCCAGATACCATTGTAAATACTGGTTCACAGCGGCTTCAGAGATGGTGAGGGTTTTCACCAGTGTATATGATCCTGGGGTAAGGTTGAGTGTGAAAGCAATTTGATCGCTAAAGGTGCCATTAGATTCGCAAGTGCTTTGAAATTCGATGACTCCATTGTTGTTGCTCACAAAAGTGCCAATGGCGGTATTTACGGGAAGTGTAGCGCCTTGAGTGGTTACCATATCATTGCCACAATCATCCAAAACTTTAATTTCGAGTTCGTATACACAGTGGAAGCAGATATCAGTTTCTAAACACTCATCCTGAAATTGGTCTACGTTCAAATCGTAAATAAATTCATACTCAGAATTGGTGCTTACCAGCAGTTCAGAGTAATACTCAAAGCCATCTTTTTCAATGTTGAGTTGGTTGAGTTCAGATTTTCCATTGATGTCTTTTTCCAGCAGGTCAACCTCTAGATCCGCAGCGGCATTGGAGATTGATACAAGTTCAGATAAGTTATCGGGCGCCTCACCGGCCAAAGAAGTGGCTACCACCCTGCCTTCCTGATCCAGGTAACTGACGCTAATTTGTCCGTTAGGGTCAATAACCAGGTTCTTTTTATAGTGCTCTGCCAGACCTACTTCAGAGCCAAACAGTCTGTTAAGTTTAAGTTGCAGGGGTTTACCGTAGAAGTATTTTGTTTCGTGTCCTGAGTTGAGTTGGAACTCTGGTCCCACGCCACTTTGTCGTCTAATTCTTCCGGTGTTATCAGGGGTGTATTCTACCTGCGTCATGGGGTATCCCTGGGACTTTGGTAAATACTTTTGAAAGCCAATTTGGTAGGGATTTTGGTCTGAGTAATATTGTTCTGCGCCACTTGTAGGGCTTAAGGGGTTGAGTGTACTTTCACATTGATCGGTGGGGTCATCCAAATCAAAGTCTGTTTTTTTGTACTCATCTCCATTGGCATTTTGGTTGAATTTAGTGTAGTATTTGATGCTGGCTTCATCAAACCCATTGCCGCAATTTGGTTGCACAACAGGCACAGGTAGGATGTTTACCGATGGTCTTCCCTGATGGTCGTAGATGGTTTCTCCTACAATGGTGGTTTTATCGGTATTAATTCTGGTCACACTTTGTCTGTTTCTCAGGCTGCCATCGTAGTATGATATGACTTCTTTTTTCTTGCCTTCTTCCGCAAAAGTGGTGGTGAGTTGCCAGTTTTTTTCTTTTTCATGTGGTGTTTGGTTCCAAATTTTACCCGCTACCATATCAACGGTTCCATTTTCTGGTTCACTCCACGCACCAAACAGATAACGGTTGGTGTTATTAAAATCGAATCCTACGGCTCTTACTCTGTAAATGATGTAGCCATGGTCAAAAATCATGGGGATGTTGTACTGGGTTGCTGTGGTTGTAATTCTGGTAGAATTTCGTTTAAAATCAAATGGCAGATCGGAGTCATTTTGAAAGGTGCCTGCTTGCTGGTCATAGTCATTTATAAAGCTCCATTCCAGGTGGTATTCCAGCGCGCCATCAATGGTGTTCCAGTTAATGTTGATTTGGTCAACCACATTGTCACAATCGTAATCAAATTGCTGGGGCGTACCTGTTGTGGGTGGTGTATTCACCTGGCTGTTAAAATCAAAATCACGGTTCACAATGATGTCGCCATCAATGAATGCGTTAAGTGGCAGGTCTGTTACAGCTTGTCCTTCGAGAGTAACGGCCACCACTTCAAAGTTAAAGTTGTATGCCCCTGAGAATTCAAAGGTTTGTTTGTCAATGGCAGCCTTTACGCTAAAAGGTTCGTGTTTAACGGTGAGTGTTTGGTTGGGAATATTGATGGGCTGTGCATTGATATCCTGGGCTGTGATTTTGATTTCCACTTGCAGCTCATACGGGAGCAGATAGCCTGTATATGCCTGATCGATTCCCAGGCTGAGGAAGTTTCTGATGTTGTTGTCTTGATAGGTAATGCCAATGGTAGGTGTACTCACCGCAGTAGTGGCATTGTCTCCAATGGTCACCGCCACCCCGCTTTGCTCACTTAAACGTTGATGGTAAGCAGGTTGGTCTATACCAAGTGATGCCAAGCTCACAAGGCAGAGTAGAAAGGGAAGCAGAAGGCGTTTAAAACTCATGGTTGTTCGTTTAGACGGGTATCGGTGAAATTATAGTTTACAAATGCACTGGAAGGTTTATAAGTTTTACCACTCACACGTAAATATTTATTGAAACTAAATCGCTCTTTATTGATAGAAGGATTAAGCTTAATATTTGAATAGCTGACCAAAAGTTTGGGTTTGCCCTTAGTCACTTGCCCTTGTTTGTTTTTCCATTGTCTTTCCTTGCGGTAAAAAATGCCAAGCTCTGTAATGAAGTTGTTTTCATTAACTGTAATAGTATATGATTCGAGCTCTCCACTCTTGAGCTTAATGATGTACTTCACCTGCTTACCTAAAGCAGTTTTCTTTATAGATTCTGCCTGATCAAGAACATGATTAAGGTAGTCTTGGTCTACAACCATGTTTTTCAGCTTATCCTTGTCAGACAAAAGCATATATCTTTCATTTTTTGCCACCACCAATTTGGCCTCACCATTTTGTATGGTTTCAATTCCAAGCAAGTTTGAGTAATAGTTTAATCCTGATTTGACATATTTCCCACTTTGCGTTTCGACAGGAACTGCACTCTCATGCCCGGCATACGAACTATGTTTGACATCCATACTGTAGGCTTTATTATCCGCATATGCTTTATTAATACCGATTAAAACAGCTTTCATGTCACTTTTGGATACAGTTTGCCCATATGCGGGCACAATTCCCAAGAGGAAAAATATGCATAGTGTTCTGATCATTTGGAAGTATTATTTCGGGTTTCTTGAATGGTCATAACACCTTTTTCTGTTTCTTTTTTGATTCTGATCAAACGGCCTTGTTCGTCATATTCATACTGCGTTGAATAATGTCGTTCATCTAACTCAGCAGCCAATCTCATAAAGACGGGATCATATACATAAGTCTTCATACTAGCGTCAAAGGGCAGTATCCGGATATCATCAAAATAAACATCCCCTTGAACCGAACTCAGCCTTATATCCAGCTCCTCCGCAAATTGTGGTACATCAAACTCCTCTTCAATCCTTTGCCATCCATCAATGATCTGACCTGTTGGTTGAAAAGGACCTACTGTGGTAGTTGTTCCTCCGTTCAGTGTGAAGTCAATAAATATTTGAGGATTGGTATAAGATGATTTATCCAATGGGGCATCATGTTCTTTAGTCCATGCACTAATAAGGTATCTCTTTTCCGGAATCAGCGCAAAAGACCCAACACAGGATTCACACTCATCCAGGGTGTCTATAGGTTCCTGATCGCAAATGAGCTCGCCTCCTTCAAGGAAAAGAGAAATATCGAAGGGTGCGGCCTCACAATTTAAAATTACTTTAAAAAGGTAGGTGTCGTTAGTAGTGAGGTTGACGCTGAAAAAGTTACCATTCACAGTTTGACTCGAGATCGGTGTACCAATGTTATTACAATTCTGAGAGGAAAACGGACCGTATTGCTCATAAGAGGCTACTTCAGCAAGACCTCCAAAATTTCCTGCTGTAAAATTTATGGGAGAATTGTTTGAGGATGTTACCCAAAACCAAAATTCGGTCTGGTTCATGGCGCCTTCACACGTGTTACAATTGAATGGGATCACTGCATTGTTCATGCAAAACTCATACGCACCATTACAAGAGTTATTAGGGCATTGTCCTAAGCTTAAAGTGCTAAAGGAGATGGTGGTCAAAAAAGCGATTAAATATTTCATAGTTCCCATTTTATTGAATCTTGTATTGTCCGTTTTCAAAAACTAAATTGACATTAGTAGCACAGCCTTCGGAGTCGATTACCGTGACCTCAATCAATCCATCTGAGGCCGTTTCATAACTAATAGTAGATTGAGTTGGTGAGTACTGAATTTCAGCATCTCCGGATTTTTGATCCCAAGACAAAATGTATTGTCCCGAGCCGTTGATTGGCTGAATTACTGTGAAAGACTCATTTGTAGAATAACTGAAAGCTAAATCACAGGAAGGTTTGTCGCACCACTCAAGGTCTTTATGCAAGCTCACGTCCGATCCGGATGATACCTTCATACTATAGTTTCCAGTGTGTGCTTCTGTACTGACTACATTATTGGGATCATCGGCAAGTTTAAAATGACTATCGGCACAATCACTGAATGCATAATCCTCAAAACTATCAAATCCAATTTCTCTGTAGCGGGCATTGGCCGCTACAGAAGTAGCCAAGGTCTGATTAAACCCGAAAGTGGCTGCAGAGTACCTGCCCAGGGCATCCCGGTTCTCAAGTTCCTGACCAAATGGATTGAATTCAGTGACTTCAGCTGTGTATGTCCAATCTTTCTTATCGATTTCCCAGACTCCATTGTCTAATTTATAGAACGGTCTATATGATGTGAAAAAACCATCATTCCGGATGTCTGTGTTATCATTGTTGTTAGACTGGTCTCTTCCCGAGAGATGTAAGTAGGACGTGATCGGTCTCCAATTCCCTTTTGTGCCAAGTACATATGGGTTGGTGCTGATAATATCTCCATTTTCGTCCTCAAAACAATCGCAGTATGTTCTCCAGTCATCTGTAAACTCAATTGCTGATGCTTGCACAACATTTTCATAGATGTTGGAAGCAAAGGCGGATAATGGGTTCTCACGACTGGTAATACTAGCCATCGGGTTGGTCTGCTGATTGCGTCTGCCAGACCGCAATACTTTGATATCTGCATTGCCACTGTATAGGGTACCATCAACCAGCATTACTGTTATTTTATTGATGTCAACACCTACGACCCATCCACGCTCGGCACTTGCACTGCCATCATCAATAATCAATTCATCACCGGGCACATATTTGTGTTGTGCATTGGTAATCATAGCTTCACCGGCACTGAAACTAGCATTTTTGCTTACAATTCCCTGGTTTTGATAGGCCGCACCCATTTCATCGTAGTACCAATATGCCGGGTATTTGAGGGTGTAGATAGCATCTTCAAAATTTGTAGCGGTTTCTGTCAATAATACCTCACCTGTAACACCGTCGTATGCCAGGTTTTTAGTGCTGACAGTAGAGCCTAAGTCAGAAGCAATCGTTTCCTCAAGAATCCCAAATTTTTGTACCACTTTGGTCATAACTGCTGATCTGAACTGAGTTCGGTTCCTGTTATAGGAAGGCAATACTGTTAACAACGCAGCAGGAATTATAGCTATTGGGAAGGCATCTAAATTGACATTTAAGCCAGCGCTTAGATTATCAGACTTAAACTCTCTCATGTCTGCCACAGCATCAAAGTGAACACCAATGAGTGCTTGATCAGTACTACCATCTGGCATGATCACACTGGCAGAATTGTCCAAACGTTCCACATTGTATTTGCTGTCTAAACTCGACTTGTATTTATATTCAACAGAGGTGATAGGATCTGTCCTGTCTTCCTGATAGACGTTTTGAGTTTTAGGTTTACCATGCATGTCGTTACACTCTACATAAAAGCCTTGGGAAGCTGTTAAATAGTCTTTATTGTCGATTTTCAAGAGTGCCTGAATGCCAAATGGATTGGTCTTGTCCCTGTCTGGATCAATACTGGTTTTATCCGAAATAGTTGGGAAGTCTTTGGCTGTATAGAACTCATGTTCGACATAACCGGTGGCGTGCCTTGTTACATTGTTTCTATCCAAATTCTTGACGATTACTCTTGAATAACCTACAGATGCTGAAGGGTAGAAAGATTCACCGTAGGGTTGGTCATGAAAGAACCGATCATCTGGTGCAAAGGTATTTTCTTTGCTGTAGTAATCTGGCTGACGGAATGGACTTTCCTCACCCCCAATTTGTGGTTCATAGCTAGCCACTCCGGACGTTGTTCCGTCTTCATTGACGTATTCATAGGTTTGTCCGTAATCGGCGTTGTCTACCGTTACATTAGGTACCATGGCGTCCCAATTGTCATTGATCACAACAGATTTGACGCGGTTACCACCTCCATATTTGGACTGATTCACATTATTCAATCGAATCCATGATTTGTCTTTTACTAAATCCGTTCCCTTTCCGTCCTCAAGAATGACTTTGTTCGGATTTTTGAAGCCATCGATGAAATTGGCAAATACATTAACCAATGCATTGAGTGCTTGCCCACCAAAAGTGGAGTTATTCAGTGCATTAGAGTTAACACCTGGTTGACTCCATACATATCTTGATAAATAGAGTCTTCCAAATTGGGCAGCTGTTCTGGCTATTGGGTTGAAGTCACCATTGGCTTTATCCCTGAGTGATGTTCCTTCTAGTTCAATATATCCATAGTCCGTACTTCCATGTGTTTCTATACCGGCGTTAGCGATTCTGGCATAACCGGGGACATATTCATAAAAGTCATCTCCCCCCAAAGGATAATACATGAGACATTTAAAGTACATGTCTTGAATGCCTGCAATGTATGGCTCAATATCTGTGTCATTTGCAGGGTCCAATTCAAAATAGATGCGTTTATTTCTAGAATTAGGAAGAGATCCGTCATAATCTGATATATTAAGTACATCCGCTCCATTTAAGAACCCTCCATTGCCATCTCCAACTCCCACAATTTTGAACATCTGCATGGCTTTTTTATTCTGCACATAAGCGTATTGATCACTTTCATATTCAATATCTATGCTCCCACCGGAGGGCAGGTTGACCTTATTCATGGTCCATGCGCTCATGTGATTATCCTGATCACCCGAGGAACTTTGATCAACATAGGGGAATTCTGAAGTTGTCAGCGGATCTGTAGAAGGATCCTGACAAAGAGCAGGGACATTATTTGGTTTGTAGCAACCCCATCTGTCGTATGCTTTGAGGTTATAGCCATAATTGTTTTGGTATTCAAAGCTGTATGGACTTAATTTACCCCTTTGAGAATTTCTATAAGTGAACCACACCTTCTTAAGGGTTAGTTTACCTCCCAAATTGTCATTATTTCCGTCTCCATCGGCATCATAGATGTCTCCATTGTTATTTGGAATCCCCGGACAGAGTTCGTAAGCATATTCAAAATGAACCACTTTTATTGGAGTCGCTCCGGCAGCACCATTGGTTTCAAAATCTGGTTTAGCATAAAGGGTGATTTTGTCCAATTTGCGCATGTTGTTGGTTGGGTCCGTTTCAATTTCACCGTTCTGACCAGTCACTCCAAATGCGTCCAGTCTTGGAGAAGTTTCAAACACACAAATGAAGTTTTTCGTTTCTATGTAATCAATGTACCACAACTCTTTTTGTCCGTACACATAATTGGCCTTGTCATCTGAAAAGTCTCCGGACAAGCCAGGTTGATGAGTAGCCATGTCTTCTCCAAGTGGAACACGCCATTGGTAGGCAACTGGATTTTTCTTGTAATGAAATCTCGTGTAGGAACCGATATCACCCTCACTAGGTCCTTTGATGCCATCCGTATCCACATAATCAGGGCTAATAATGGCTGTTAACAGGTAAGAATGGGCATACGCAGGCGTTTCAACCATGTTGTAGTAGTTGTCGATTCCAAATTCGTTTCCTCTTGAATCGGCGTTAGTTGGGTGATACTTGATAAGACCAGTGTTGCAATTTGGGTCCTGAAAGAAGTCATCATTGATCGTCTTGCCATCGATCAGGTTCTTACCAACTGAAAAACTCACTTCTTTTTTGTTCAGGTTATATGCGGCAATGCCATAGACATATCTGCTCCCATCGTTTCCTAAGCTTGTTACTTCCGCAATATGATGATCTGGAGCACCATAGCTCAGTGGGTCAACTTCTCCAATACCATAGCCTTTCTCCAATTCTCCTCTATTCACAAACTGCATGGTTTGATTTCTTCTTTCTCTTGAATCTCTGTAGTTCTGAGGGATGTTTGTTTTGGTCGCCCCATTATTGGCTGTTAGCTGAGCATCCAGCTGTGTATTGAACTTAGAGACTTCTGTCATACTTAAACTGGTTGGACCAAAGCCTCCCATTCTATTAATGTAATCCGGGTCAGAGGTCACATTCATTTCATTGGCCTCTTTCATGTAATATGACTCATAGTTGTCATACGGCTTGGTTTTTAAGTATTTTAAGACAGATTGGGCCTCATTACCATCACTCCACTTTCCAGACTTGCTGGTAGAGGTGTTAACTTTAATACTACCACCGCCATGTGCAAACAAACCAGCTCCCATTTCTACTTGAAGGTCGCCACCACCGCTTCTGCTCTGAGTGTGAGGATCAAATACGTAACCAATTTCTGATCTAAATGGTCTAAAGCTGCCGCCAACGCCTTGTCCGGAGACACTGAATAAGTCATATGAATAATTGGTTAATGGCAGGACTTTGGTTTCATTGGAAAACGACCCATCATTTTCTCTGTTAAAATCCAGCATGGAAGTGGATTGATCTCCGTTTTCTCCCTGACCATCTTCACTATACATATAACCATATGCCCTGTTTGATCTGACTTGATCTGCCTCAGCAATTCTTTGTTCAGAATAAGACCCAGAGATTGACCAGGCACCATGAGCGCCAAAAGCAGTAGGTCCGGCCTTAAATTTCCCAGATAGTGAGGTATTTGTGAAAACTTGCTGAATTTGGGGGGTGAAGGTGGGTTGCATCATGTCAAATGTACTCCCAGTAACACCTAGAGACGATGACATACCTCCTTTTTTGGAAACGGTGACATTTGTTCCCTTAATGTTCTTATAGGAATATTCATTGCCCTTCTCACTTACGCTGGTGTTAATCGATAATTGTTGGAGCCCTGCCCTTGAATTAAAGGCTCCCCCAACTCCAATTGAACCTGTTAATTCTGAATTATTTTTGGTCTCTTTATCCAGAGTCGCCTGTAAGGACACGTTTGGCTGAATGCTCAAACCATTATCAGAACTACTATTTATTCCAAGTCCCCCCTGAAAAGCACCTACTCCACCAGACGCATCCAAGCCTAAAGTAATGCCCAGTCCTGTATAATTATTAAAACTTACTCCTACGGAACCGCCTGCATTTAAAGAAAAATTGGCATTACTATTAACTGCATTGCTGTTGGGGCCAAATCCAAACAACTCAAAGTCAACTCCAAATGTTGCCCCAAAAGTCCGATTAGGCTTCATATTGGTTGTAGTCGTGATGCTCTCACCCTTAAAATCATCCGGAATTCCACGCATATTTCTATTCACGGTCCCGACATTCAGACTCCAGCCTAATCCTACCCAAGAGGCTTCCTGATCCATGCTTACCGTTCCGTTGTATCCAATATTAATAGGATAGCCATCCACGCTTAACAAAGGAATATTGTATTTAAAATCCCCACTAAAGACATCTACCATATCTGAGGTACCAATAGGTGTGAAGCCCTGTACTTCAGGCTGACTTGGTCCACCTGTCAGTGCTGAAGATTCAAATGGGATAAAAGTGCTCACTAAAAGCACAAATACAAGAAATACAGAAAGCGTTTTTTGGTAGGTCTCTCTGATCAGTTGTTTGATTTTTCTTTTCTGTCGTATGGTCATGACAATTTTACTTTTGGTAATTGGTCAACATCCTGTGGTTGCCACTTAAATTTTATAAATCCTTGGTTGAAAAGGCGGTCGTTAACCACCATTTGTACTGTCTGATTTTTTTGAGCTTCCGGTACTTCAAATCCTAGAAGAAATGTGTTTTTGGGAGATACGTTGTAAGTCCTTTCGTAATGAAAAAGTACGCATGGAACTTCAGTGCCATCTTTGAGTTTTAATGACACATCCTTTTCCATCTCAAATGACAAATATTTAATCCGTTCTTCGTATTGACCGGGCGACACCATCTCATGTCGTGCAAGTTCCTGTCCATCTTCGGTTTCAACCTCCAAAAGATAGTAGCTCATATCTCCGTAGGTTTCAGAAACTTTGTCAAATTCTTCTTTTGAAATTTGCTCTTTTCGCAACTCATTTAAAACCATATAATCTTTTGGAAGATAGGTCGCGTAATAGCTCAGTTCTCCTAGTTTCTGGATTTTTGTGGCTTTTGTTTGGCGTTTTTTGAACAGTTCAACATACTTACTGGGACCGAATTCCTGATTTTTGAATGATACTTGATTGAGTTCTTTAGCTCCAGAATCAAAATCCATCAATGCTTCATCATGGTTGCCATGTCTTTTGTTAACAACGGAATCCTTTTTCTCTTGATTTGATGTGTTTTCTGCATCCTCTTTGTTTGAGCATGCACTCAAAATAAGACATAGTGATATGACTAATGGAAGGTATCTCATCCCCTAGTTGCCTTGATATTTTGTGTTCAAATAATTCACCACGTCTTGAGTAATGTCATAACCCGGTTCTCCGTACATCAGAAAGCCTGAGCCATCTGCCCCATAAATAAAATCGTATCCATTTGTTTCAGCATATTCTTGCACCAATCCGTTTAGGCGCTGAACAATTTCTTGATCGTAAGCCTGAGTTTTTTCATTCACTAACTTTTCGTACTCCTGTCGCTTGTTATAGTATTGAACGCGTTTAAACTGCAGCGCATTTTCCAATTCTTCAGTTGGTTCGTTTTTTATTGATTCCGAAAGCAACTGAATTCCCACAGCCAAACTGTCTACCTGGGCTCTCAAGTTGTTCGTTTCCTTAGTTAATTTCTCCACCATTTCCTGCTTCATGTCAAACTGTTCGAACACCTGCGTAATCTGAAGGTATCCAATTTTCAGCTCTTGTTTTTTTGCTGGTTCCACGTTTTCCGCAGATGTGTAGTCATATATACAATATGCACCCAACAAGGCGATTGCCAGCCAAACTCCCCACTCCTTAATCTTCATAGAACTTCAACAAATAATTATCCCCCTTAACGCCTTTAACATTTAGGACGTAATACCCTTTTTTAAGATTATAAGTAGACAGGTCAAGTTCATAAGTGTTATAGCCCCTAGCCACCAATGCTTCATGCTTTTCATTTTTCACCTCAGCAGTCATTAATTGACCATTGTCAGATTTGATTGTAAAATCCAGGTCACTTCCTTCATAGGTTTCACTGAGTTTAAAGTAAATTCGACCGTCTACAACCGAATAAAACGAGCCATCCAGATCAGTTTTTAATTCAACATATTTGTGCGGGACTGGGATGGTATTTTTTTTGACTGTAAATTCCCAGGCTTCTGTTCTGTTGATCGTGAGTCCGTTTGACATTTTGCTCACATACCAGGCATAAGTTTTGCCTTCTTCTAATTCTTTGGCGTCAAAATCATAGGGTACTTGATGCGACCTGAGGTAAGACTTGCTGAACATGGGGATATTTGCTTTGACAGCGGACTCAGCAGATTGGTCCTTCTTTTTTTCAACGAGTATAAGGCGATAGAACTCACCTTCAGCAAGGAGGTTAAATGCTTCACTGTGTGTCCAGTTAAGAACGGGTAGCTTGGTTTCGATCGTGTCGAGATGGGCAGGGTAAACTAAGTCCAGAAATTCATTTTCCGTAGAGTTGATTTCCTGACAATAGTCATCGCCATCTTCAAATCCTGCCACAGGAATTACACGATAACAAATACTGAATAAGCCCGAAGATAATCTTCCAAAATTCTTGAGGTATGTGCTTTGACTGGAGCCTCCGTAAATGGCGCTTGCTATTTGAATGTTGTTGTAGTTGACCGCCGTTAAACCCGGTTGAATCTGTAGGTTTTGAGATTTTACAGTAAGCAATTTGTTGCCCGCTGAGTTTGTAATATCAGCTTGAAGCAATACTGTTCCGGTGCTGCCATTGTTGAGGAGAGTCATGTTGAATATTTGATCTGACCTCAGGTTGAATTCATTGATGGTGGCGCTGCCAATAGAAACCTGACCAAAAGAATTGATTGACGCAAACAAAATGATCGCGAAGAGTGTTAAAGTTTTACCAGTCATAAATTTTGGATTAAGGTCAGAAAAGAATAACGATACGTCCGTAACAATAATATGGAAATTTTTGCAGATTTTCAAGGTAATACTGGGTGTAAAAATTACCTGCAACCACTTTTTCGATGGTTGTTTTAATGGTAAGGTATTTAAGCAGTTTATAAGATAAGTCAAATCCTCCACCTAATTCGGTTGATTGTTCTCCGGCAGCGAGCTTAAGATTTCCGTGTATTTTGAGTTTTGCCATTGTGTATCCAGCCCCAAGCGAAAACAAGTTACTGGCCGGAATGGTGCTTGTGTCACTTGTTTGAAAATAGTTGTAGGAGATATCAAGATTTAACTTAGAATTAATGATGATTTGAGTTTGGTTTCCAGCTGTAAGGTAAGTTTGAGATATGTCGTTCTGAGAAAATTGATAGAAGGAAAACATGGTATTGCTCAAGATTCTTGTCTTTTTGTGCCGTTTTTGGAAACTGGCAATTCCTGTAGCAATGTAGCTTTGACTCCCAAATGTGCTATCTGCCAATTCTGAATTAAAGGTCAGGGGCCTCAAATCGGCCCGGAAGCGCCAGGACTTTGTAGGGCGATAGGTACCCGATAAACCCCAGGAACTGATGACGTTTTGAAAATCATACCATTGAAGTACGTTGTCATTTTCCCGCCTGTAGAACGCGCTGATTTTACCTTTCTTTCCAAGTTTTTGAGAAACTTTTACTTGAAATCTTAGGTTGTCACTCCGCATGAAACCCACACCAAAACTTTCGAAAAGCGGTTCAACATATCTACCATAAAGTTCTAGTTCTGTTGAAGTCTTGGATATTTGAGTGCCAACCTGAGCAAACAGGGCATTGCTCCTGTCCTTAAAGCTCATCAACTCCTGAAATAATGATGTTTGAGCTTGTTCTCCGATCTGCATAGTTTGGAGTTGAGATCGCCCGTAAATAACCTGTGCTTCCCACCACTTTCCCCTGATCATACCATCAATTTCAAAGACTGCGTTTTTTTCCAATCCGTTATTAAGAGTGTCGGTGTAACTGAGGTCCCCAAAACCATAGAGCACACCAGCATGGATATGGTTGTCGTTTTTCTGACCTAGTCCAAGTTTAACAGAGGTCACTTTACGGCCTAAATCTGTATTGGTGAAGTCGAAAAAATTAAAAGCATTCTGCGCACTGTTGAGGGTGTTTCCGATTAAGTTATTGGAAAAGAAAATATTTGGTTGGACCGTTCCGTGAGAAAATGCGCCAAAGAATTTTCCTGTGGACATTTCCAAATTAATACCACGCAAAGGAATTTGGCTAATCAGGTATTTGGAATAATCGGGATAACATAAGCCAATATCGAATTTGTTAATTGTACCCACTATTTTTTGAAATTTGGACATGCCGGGTACAAATGAGTATGCTTTGTTTTGAACGATTGAATCGGGATTCATGTTCAAATATTTTTCCAAAGATTCCATAGTTGAGTCCTTGATTTCCATGTTTTGAAGAATGCCCGTTTTATAGGCTAGAATTTTATTCAAAAGCAATTCTTTTTGATCGTATGGAATTGGCAAATCTTCAAGAGTATAACTGCTTACTCCAGGCAGGTTGTTGAGAGAGTCCATCCAGTTGAACCCAGGGAGCTGTCCCCATTTATCCGCGAACATACCAGAGTCAATAGGAAATGCAATTTTGTTTTGTTCGATTAACTCGAGATACTTTAGCTTCTTTGTCAATAGGTCTTTGCTTTTTCCAACTTGTAATAGTGAGTCATCAAATACCTGTCTTTTTTTATACAACTTCTCTAGCTGCTGCTGCTTGTACAGTTGCGCATCAAAAGAGACGTTGAAATAGTTGTTAATGCCTATGTTGGCTTGATTGGAGTTGTATAAAAAACCAATATTGACTGGGAGGCTCTTGATTTGAACCCCTACATTTCCGAAGGTTCTAAAGTTTTGATTTGGCGCAGTGGAATCCCCAAGGAATGGAAGGAGGCCATATTCATAGCCGGCTTCAACGTAAACACTGTTTAAAGACAAAAAACTTGTCTTCTTCGATTTTGAGGAGTCTTGTGTTACTTGCAGAGAGTCCTGTGCAATAGATCCACTAACCAAAGCAAAGATAAAAACCGTTAGTATAAGGATTCGACTGGTCATTAGGCTCCTATAAATGTATGGAATCTAATTGATTATTGACCCATGCAAACTTCTTGAAAGCTTTTACGAGAATCATTTCATGTGGATTAAGAATAAACCGTCTCTTTCGGAGAGTGGTTTGTAGCGTTCGGAGTTTTTAGCTTCTCAATTTAAAGAGACTGCCGCACATTTGACAACATGTTTTATCAAATGCGCCCTGTATACTTATGAAAACCAAATACATATTTCTATTGCCCAATTTAATCTTGATGACTATCTCAGGGTATTGTCAAAATCAGCTCATTTTGAATAACGACGGGTTTATCGTTTTGAAATCAGATACTTATTTGGTTGTGGAGAATGATTCTAGCAACGCCATTTCGTCAGTGGGGACTGGGGGGAATATCATTTCTGAGTCGGAGTCCGCAAGAATCAAATGGATGGTAGGATCCAAAACTGGCAGCTACGTATTTCCATTGACTGCACCAACGCACACCAAAATTCCATTGACCCTCAATATTAATCAAGCAGGGACCGGAAACGGTCAAATAGTGGTGTCGTCCTGGACTGGTGGTCACTGGAATAATGAGTTATATAAGCCAAGCACTGTGTCTTCAATGGCAGCACCCGGTATCAGCAATAACTCGGAAAATGTCATCGATAGATTTTGGATAGTGGATGCGGTTGATTTTACCACCAAACCTTCAGGTAAGATGATTTTCGCGTATGATGATGTTGAGAGAACGACTACTGGGAATTCAATTTTGCCCGGAACACTTTCTGCGCAGAGACATAATGATACAAGTTGGTTGATTCCGCCAGAAGGTAGTGACAATCACCCCAGTCTCAACGTCAATAACGTGTCTTTTTCGGATAAAACATTTCACAAAACCTGGACCTTGGTCAATAATTTAGTTCCGTTGCCTGTAGAACTAGCTGGTTTTACTGTCGCTTGTAATTCGGATCTCGATCAAACCGAAATAATTTGGAGCACATATTCTGAATCTAATGTGGATTATTTTGACCTTCAATATTCTCTTGATGGCACTGATTTCCCATCACTCAAAAAGATTAAAGCAAATGGCTTCAGTAACGCATTTACTGAATATCAGGTCTCTGATGATGTGAAACCTGGTATAATCTATTACCGTCTATTAGAGGTCGATTTTGACGGTACCGTTAAGGAGCTTTCAAGGGAGATGGCCTCTTGCAGTTTAAAGGAACATGAACTCATTTTACATCCCAATCCATCAAACGGTGTGTTTGTAGTCACTTTTGATGATGTTTTGGATCAGGATACGAATTTCGACATTGTAGCTTTAGATGGTAAGGTGATATACACAGGTGTATTTACTGGTAACAGCAAGGTATTTAATCTGGATTTAGGTGTAGTTCTTTCCGGGTTTTATTTGCTGAGAGTGAAAGGTCAATCGTACAATCAAATTAAATTTTATATACTATGAAAACAATATGTATACTTTTTGCAGCTATGTTCATTTCTATGCATACTTATAGTCAGAATGTGGGAATCAATGCTACTGGTGTTGCACCTGATTCAAGTGCTGCATTGGATGTTAGTTCGGTAGACAGAGGTGTTTTGATTCCCAGGGTGTCTCTAAGTTCTGCAAACACTTATTCCCCAATTCTTGTGAAACCTGATACCTCTCTTTTGGTATACAATACTGCTACAAACGGAACAACTCCCAATGAGGTGTCCCCTGGATTTTATTATTG
The DNA here is from genome assembly GCA_030433115.1 of Bacteroidia bacterium. GTDB lineage: Bacteria > Bacteroidota > Bacteroidia > Flavobacteriales_D > JAUILH01 > JAUILH01. Next base: position 25,030 of record JAUILH010000030.1, read on the forward strand.
GAGCGGTAACAAATGGGTGCGTATTGCAGATAAGACAACCAGCGGCAGTATGGGATGGTTCTTTGATGGTGCTATGGGACAGAGTCATGCGAATTTAGCTACTTTTCAAGGACATGCGATTTACGAAAATACAGGCTACAACACTCGTGGTATCCGTATCATTGGTGGTGGTCAGAGTCTTCTTGGTACATCAAGTTGGGCAACGAATTTTGATTTTTCAAAGGATTTTAGGTTAGAATTTAGAGTGTATATTGATGGCGGTGGAGATGCGTTGGTGATTTCTTGTGGAGGAAATGCCTCTCATAGCGCATCATATAGTGGATATTCTATGAGCTACGGCACCTATCCTTCTCAAACACAACAAGTCGCTGTTGGGACTACTGAACTGAGAAACAGTCAGGCAACTTCTACTCCTACAGGTGCCATTGCTGGAAATTGGGTTACTGGTAGGTTGGAAGTGTTTAAGGACGATCACACCGGCAAAAAGTACATACGATCGAGTTATCAAGTTGCAGATGACTGGGTGACTGCACATATCGCGGAGATTGTATCAGACATATCACCTACAGGTAATATTAAATTTCATGCTTGGGCGGGCTCCAATGCCACAAGTGCTGGTTTTTTCTTGCAAAATGCCCGATTAACTTATTTGTGATATAAATGTTACTTGAACTAATATTAAGTGTGAGAAAGTGAATTAGGATGAGTAGTAAAGCGAGAATGAAGCACAAAAAAAGCGAGTCAAAACTCGAATTCACATTCTCATTTTGTTTCTCGCTCTTTATTGTGGGCCCACCTGGGCTCCATCCTCCATTTCATTTCGGCTGATAAACTTCTCGCCCAAACTGCCTTTAAATTCAAAAAGCCCAACGCTTGCGCATTGAGCTTTTCAAATTTAGTGGGCCCACCTGGGCTCGAACCAGGGACTTTCTGATTATGAGTCAGATACTCTAACCAACTGAGTTATAGGCCCAAGTTAAATTTGATTTAACTTATGAGGACTGCAAATGTATCTTTCCAAAGCATATTTTGCAAGTTTTATACTAATTTTCGGATGTGAAAAACGCCAAAGTAAAGAATATCATATTTGATCTGGGAGGGGTTTTGCTCAATATCAACTACAAGGCCAGTATTGAAGCGTTCAAAGCCATTGGAATTCGTGATTTTGAAAAACTCTATACCCAGGCGCAGCAATCCAGTTTGTTTGATGATTTTGAGGTAGGACGAATCTCTCCTGCAGAATTTAGGGATGGGCTGAGAGTACAGTCTGGAGTTGCCATGCCTGATCAAGAGATTGATGATGCCTGGAATGCTATGTTGCTGGATTTCCCCAAAAAAAGACTCGACTTCTTAAAGCAAATGTCGGTGCAGTACCGGTGCTTCTTGTTGAGTAATACAAATGACATTCATATCGAGTCTTTTGAGCGACAAATGGAATCTGATGGCATTTTAAACGATTTTCAGAATGTGTTTGAAGGACATTATTACTCCTCGAGTATTGGAAAAAGAAAGCCGAATCCAGATACTTTTTTATGGGTTTGTGAGCAACATCAGCTAGTGCCTGAAGACACTTTGTTTATAGATGATTCCATTCAACATGTTCATGGCGCTAAAGAAGCTGATCTTCAAGCACACTTCTTAGACACTTCAAAAGAAGATGTTATTCAACTACTGGGGCGCGTCTTGGCATAATTCAACCAACACACCATTGGTAGATTTCGGGTGAAGGAAAGCAATGAGCTTGTTGTCGGCACCTGGTTTTGCTGTTTGATGAATCAGCGTGAATCCTTCATCTTCAAGTCGCCTGATCTCAGCGTCAATATCGTCTACATCAAAAGCCAGGTGATGCACGCCCTCGCCTTTTTTCTCAATAAATTTGGTAATCGGACTATTCTCGTTGGTGCCCTCCAGTAGCTCAATCTTGGTCTCTCCAACTTGAAAAAATGACGTGATCACGCCTTCGCTTTCAACAGCTTCTTCCTTATATGGCTGTACACCAAGTAACTTAGTGAATAGTTCGTTACTTTCCTTAATGTCTTTAACAGCAATGCCAATGTGTTCAATTTTATTCATCATGATTCGTCAAGTTTAGTTCATAAAAAAACCATCTCTCGCAGGGAAAGATGGTTTCAATATTTGTTAGTCAAAGTCCTTATTTTTTAAGGAACTTGTCGTTTTTGTTATCGTAATTTAAGTAGTAAGCCCCTTTCGTTAGGTTACTACAATCAATGCTTTCGTCGTATCCCTTTTTAACCAAGTTACCGTAAGCATCATAAATCTCATACCTTGTTTTTCCAGAGAAAGTAATTGTTTTACCTACTTTCTTAGGTTCAAATGTCACAGGTGTAATTGTGGTAGTTAAAGACTTAGGCTGAGATGAGTTGGCTTTTTTCGTGTGATCGATTTGCTTCACTCTCACCTTAACAGTTCCACTGTGCAATGGCACCTTAAACTGATAGTCGTGTTTTTGCTGAGTACCTTCACCATCCACTTCCCCAACAGGAATCCATTTATTCCAGTTGTAGATTTCCACAATGAAAGGCAATTTTCCAGTTTCACCAGTGGTAGACCATTTAACCGTACCGTCTTCACCGATGGTTAAACCTTCGTACTTACAAGTAGAGGTTGGTTTCAAAGACTCTGCATTCAAAACCTTTGGTGTACAATCACTTCCGTGTTCAATCACAACAGTAACAGGATCACCTATCTTTAACCCCAGCTTAGCAAAGTCAATTTCGTAGGCACTTGAACTGATTTCGTCTGAAGTTACTTTATCGTTAACCGTGACTTTATCAGTACAAAATCCAACGCCACCATCCTTAAATGGGTTTTGGACAAATAGGTTTTTACCTTGGTAATGCCCCTCTAAGATAAGTCTCTTTTGGGCACCAACAACCCCAGCAGTAAGGGTTAGCAGTCCTATGATTAATAATTTTTTCATGCAAATAACATCTTTAGCCTTTTCAGACTTGAGCGCAATATTAATAGCTATTTTGTAATTATCAAAGATATTTTCAATAAAAATAAACTCTGATTCTAAAAAAAATGTCGATAAACCATCAAAATTTAAAGACCAAACAAAATTGAAAGGGCTTTGTTTGCATAATAGTTTTTTTAATTTTAATCTTGCAAACCTTATTATAAATGTGTACTTTCAAGTTATCGATGGTACACCAAGCATAAACTGTTTTTCATGAAGAATTTTTTGAAGTATTCAAGCCTAGTAATCGCAGGGAGTCTGATATTGGCCTCTTGTGGAGGAGATAAAGAAGATAAAGGAAAGGAAGAGGACGAAGGTGGTAAAAGCGGATCTACTGAAACAACAAACCCTAAAACTGGCAATGATTTAGGAAATTTGAAAGCAGGAGCTGGTGATGTGCAGTTAGGTGGCGTGATTCATCTAGCGGATGAAGAAACATACTCAAGTTTGTTCCCAATGGCCATTGAAGATTTGGTGTCCTCACAGGTGGCAACACAGTTGTACGATGGCTTGTTAAAATTTAACCCAAACACCTTAGAGTTAGAAGGCGCCATTGCTGAGTCTTATGAAGCTACTGACGACAACAAAGTATTCACTTTTAAGTTGAGACAAGGTGTTAAGTTTCATGACAATGCCTGTTTTGAAGGGGGAAGTGGAAGAGAAGTAACGGCAAACGATTTTAAATACACCTTCGAGTTGATGTGTTCAGGAGATAACGAGCTGGCAAAGTCAAACTTTGAAGCCATATTTAAAGAAGATGTCATGGGGGCTGAAGCTTATTACAGCGGATCAGCTGAAGAAGTGACCGGATTTAAAGTGATTGATGATTATACTTTTCAAATTGAATTGAAAAATCCTCAGTTTAGCTTCTTGTATAAATTGGCTCAGGCACCAACAGCAGTCATTGCTAAGGAAGCTTATGAGAAATACGGAGCGGATATCACAGTTGGAACAGGGCCATTCATGTTCCACTCTAAAAGCCCTTCTGTTTTAGTATTGGCGAAGAACCCAAATTACTTCATGACTGATGAGGCTGGAAATCAATTGCCTTATTTGGATTCGGTTTACTTTCATTATATAGATAGCAAGCCGGAGCAAGTAGAGTTGTTTGAGTCTGGAAAGTTGACAATTCTTAGAGGATTACCTGCCGACAAGGTATCCGAGATTATCCAGGAAAAAATTGACGAGTATCAGTTTGATGGAGAACCTCCATTGAAGATGTTTGAGTTGAAACCGGAATTGGCTTCTCAGTATTATGAGTTTAACATGACCAGACCACACTTTAAAGATGTGAGAGTGAGAAAAGCATTTAACTATGCAATCGATAGATCTAAAGTGATTGAAAATGCACTTAAAGGACAAGCCAATAAGAATGGAGACTATGGCATCACACCTCCGGTTAAAATCATTAAAGATTATCCTTTCGACAGTTTGCACAATTACGGATACTCATATGATCCGGAAAAGGCAAAGGCTTTGATGGCTGAAGCAGGTTACCCAAACGGAGAAGGATTTCCTATCCTTATGCTTGAAATCAATAGCGGTGGTAACATGCACAACAAAGTGGCTAAGGAAGTCATTAAGCAATTGGAGTCTGTTTTGGGCATTCATGTGAATCAGGAAGTGGTGCCGTTTGCGAAAAAATTGGAAGATGCTAAATATGGTAAAGCAGATATGTTCAGAGCTGCCTGGGTAGCTGATTACCCGGACCCTGAAACTTTCCTTACCAACTGTTACGGAAAATATGTGCCCAATAGCTTGGATGAGCCTTCTCACCCGAATACAATGAGATATAAAAACGCTGAGTTCGACAAGTATTTTGAAGCCGGTCTGGCAGCCAATAACATTGAAGAGAGATATGAAAACTTCTATCAGGCTGAAAAAACCATGATGCAAGATCCGCCAATCATCCCGTTATGGTATACAGAGGACTATAAATTGTATTACTCATATGTGAGGAATTATTCCCCAAATGCGTTGTCTTATTTGGACTTGTCTAAAGTGTTTTTGAAGCATTACACAAAAGATGAGTACCTGGAGACGCATTAAAATTGAATTTTAGTACTTAAAATGGAGCCCAAAACTGAGGCTCCATTTTTTTTGGCACGGAATTTGACATACTCTAATCGAACACTAAAAACTGAATACGATGATTGATTTGAAGAAACAATATAAAGAAGCCAAAAAATTAGCTAAGAATTTGATGCAATCTGGAATGATTGGAGCTTATCTAAAGCAATTGGCTGTTGTTGAAGCTTTGCAATTACAGCTTCAGCCAACGAAATAAGATTATCCTGAATATATAACAGGATGAGTACATCCTGAAATCCTGAATTTAAAACCCTGGCACTGGAATAAGATCAAGTCGTCAGGGTTTTTTGTATCTTGTTGTGAATGATCCTTGAAGGTAAATCCAATACTTTTAAACTGGACAAACTTTTGTCTAAAGGCAAATATTCATGGACATATAGTGGTGAAAGCAATGAAGGTGATCGTGTATTCGTAAAAAGATTTAATGCTACTAGCGGATCTGCCGCACTCTTTGGCTTTGTTCAGGAAGCACAATTGTCATTTGATCACCCGAATTTATTAGGTCCTTGCGAGTTGATTCGGAGAGAGAATGCACTTTTTCAAGTGAGGCCATTTTTACCCGGACAAACTTTGGAAGCCATTTTGTCAGACCGTCGTTTGAGGAAACAGCTGACCGCAAATCATGTCAAAACCCTATTCAAAGACATATTAAATGCTTGTGAAACATTGCATGCGCGTCATGTAATCCATCGGGATATCAAACCGGCTAATATCCTATTGAATGATCTGGAAGGTGAATTCAAAGCCACTTTGCTTGATTATGGCCAGGCTAAAATTAAGGGGAAAGCCGATCCCAGACCGTGTCCATTTACCATGATTTATTCGTCGCCGGAACAAGTACTTAAAATCGGTCCTTTGGTCGATGAGAACTCCGACCTATTCAGCCTGGGCATTGTTATGTCAGAAATTTTGTCAGGTAAACCGCCATATTCAAGCAATCACCCTATAGCTTTAATGAATCTGCAAATAGGAGGGGAGCTGCAAAATGTGCAATCTGTACCCAAAGAATGGCGAGACATTATTTCGAAGATGTGCGTGAAACCGACTTTCAGAATGCCGCCCAATCAGTTGCCTCCAAAAGAACTCAAGCAAACATTGAAGGCAGCCAAAGCACAACGCTATCAAACAGTCAAGGAAATTTTCGAAATGATTTAATTTTCAGAAATATTTGAAAATACAAAAACTTTCACTATGTTTGTTTCGTGGAACTAGAAAAAGCACAAGAGAAATTTATTAATGCCTGGGGCGGACTAGGCAGCAGTTGGGGGATCAACAAGACCATGGCGCAAATTCATGCTTTGATGCTTATCAGTGCGAAACCTTTGTCTACTGACGAAATTATGAGTCGATTGCAAATATCTCGTGGGAACGCCAATATGAATGTGCGTGCCCTTATTGATTGGGGGTTGATAGAGAAAATTAGCATTACTGGTGAGCGCAAAGAGTTTTTTGAGGCAGAAAAGGATATTTGGGAGGTAGCGAGAAGAGTGGCGAGAGAACGAAGAAAGCGGGAAATTGAACCAGTAAGACGCTTGCTAGAAGATCTTCAAAATGTGGAAGGTGGAGATGAAGATGAATTAAATACTTTTAAGGAAGTAACCAAAGATATCGACCAGTTTGTGGAGAAGGGAGACAATATGCTTGACAAGTTTGTGCGATCTGATGAACACTGGTTTTACAAGACTTTGGTCAAAATGATGAGGTAAAAAAATTTACACATAAACTTTCAATTATTTCTGAAAATATGAAACATAAAGTAAGTATAGGAAGTCAGGTTTTGAGGATTTGGTTAAGGTCCGCATTTATTGGGACATGTTTGCTCTTCATCATAACCTCTATTGGGCAGGGAACTATGGAAGGTTGTGGGCTTTTTTTAATGTTGTTTATTATGCTTTTTGCAATATTTTACTCTATACCTGCGGCAATTGCTTTGTACATATTATTAATAATAATTGAATGTGTCAATCCAAATCAATTCAAGTATTTAATTATTGCGATCATCTGCTTAGGCGCGAGTATGCTACCGTTTTATCTGGTAATGGGAACACCTGATTTTATAAAGGACTCAAACCTAACACTGATACTGCCATATCTGGTGGCAGTTCAATTAGTCCTTATGTCTGAAAGAAACAAAGGAGTTTTTAAAAAACAGAAATCATGAAAAAAGTGATCATTTTCGGAGGTACTGGATTTCTAGGGATGGGATTGGCTGCCGAATTAAAGAATCAAGGCTACGAGCCAGTTCTTGTGTCCCGAAATAAGGCCTCAAAACCACATCAGTTTAAATGGTTTCAATGGACAGGCAGGAACCTGGGAACTTGGCAAATTGAATTGGAAGGTGCGCATGCCATCGTTAATTTGGCGGGTCGTTCCGTGAATTGCATCAAAACGCCAGATAACTGTGACGAGATTTTGCGATCCAGAGTAGAGTCAACAACAATTATTGGTAAAGCCCTCAAAACAATTAAACAGGCTCCGCAGGTGTGGATTCAAATGTCTACCGCGCATATTTATGGTGATCCGGAAGTGATGTGTACAGAAAAATCTGCCTATGGATATGGCTTGGCTCCCTTTGTTGGACAAAAATGGGAAGAAGCCTTTGCCTGGGCTTTGCCGGCAAACATGCGCGGGTTGAGATTGAGGACAAGTTTCGTTATTGGCAGAGACGGTGGTGCACTGCCCATGCTTCAAAAACTGGTCAAATACCGACTGGGTGGTCGAATTGGAACGGGTCAACAAGGCATAAGCTGGGTTCATCAACACGATTTTAACCAATTGGTCATAGAAGCTATCAAGAAACCTAAGTATGAAGGCGTATGCATTGTCAGTGCTCCGAATCCAGTATCGCAAAAAACATTCATGACCACTTTTAGGAAAGTTTTAGGCATTCGTATTGGACTACCAGCTACCAAATGGATGGTGAATTTGGGTGCCAAATACATGTTTAAAACAGACCCCGAATTGGTCATATACGGTCGCTATGTAAAGTCCAGTACACTCAATGAATGGGGTTTTAAATTCAAATATCCTGAACTTAAAAATGCCCTAAGTCACCTCACTGCACAACACAATGGATAACTACACAGGACATATCATTTATGTATTGATTTCAAGTTTCATTTGTGTCTATGTGGGAAAACAGTGTCATGTCTACGGCAGGCGATTCATTTGTCACATCATACACGGAGACGAGCACCTGGCAGATGCGATTAATAATCTGTTCTTGGTGGGATACTACCTTATCAACATAGGCTATATTGTGTTTGTCCTCCACGACTGGCAAGCACATCACAGTCTCGACCAATCACTGGTGCAAAGTGCCCATTTTATATCAAGAATACTCATCATATTGTCTGCAATGCATTACCTCAATTTGCTGGGGATCATCATATACGGACGAATTATTAAACAACACGCTAACCCATAAAATCTAATCATATGAACTCCAATTTAATTACCATCAGTTACTTTATTTATTTGCCATTGGCCCTGAGTTTAACCTATTTCGTTGCCAGAACACTTTTTAGGAATAGTAAAGTATTCATGCTCGACATCTTCAATGGGAGGGAAGACATTGCTTTATCGACTAACAAATTATTCGAAATTGGTTTTTACCTGATCAATATTGGTGTGGCCTTGTATTTGCTCAAGATTGGCGAGACCAGCTATTACGAATACAGCGGCTTAAAAACGGTAAGAAGTGTGGTTGAAGTATTAAGTGCCAAACTAGGTGGATTCTCAATTTACCTTGGCATCATGGTGTTTCTCAACTTGTTTCTGTTTTTTAGAGGGAAAAAGGTGAGCAAACAGAAACAACATCAACCTAAGATGTCTAAAATTACTTTGTAAGGTGACCTTCTGAGATTATCGGTATATACGCTAAATTAGTTGAACCATGTGGTTAATAATCATATTTCCAATCCTTCAGTTTTTTGTGGGCATTTATCAGGTCTTGTCGACACTGGTATTATACACACGATATAGTCAACTATCTAAAAAATATCAATCGCAACTCAATGCATACTCTATTGTTGCGAGTGTGTATTTGATTTCCTTGTATTGGCTGGATGAAGGCACCTTGAATCTGGAGGATATGGGAATCTTCTATCTGTTTGTTCTGCCGTGGGGGTTTGCCATCTGGCGAATGATTTTTGGACGAGAAGCCTGGAGAGATTCAAGGACTCAAAAAACAGCAAGTGACAGGGAAGATTTGTTGGATGTGCGCAAAGATTAATCTATCTGCTTGCATTGTTATTCGTGCAATTGAGAGTCGATATTCTCCTTGCGAATAAGTCTCATTAATTGAGCCCAGTCCTCTTTGTCTGTCATGCCCTTATTAATTCTAACCCGGGTCTTTTTGCCGTCTGCGGAGATGTAAATTTTATCATTGTCTACAATGATGTCGCTGAATTCTTTGAACCGATAATACTTGTGAGCCGATCCAAACAAGGAATATACTGTAATGGTATTCCCTTTGATAGAGAAATACTTTTTTTGAAGGTAGGAGAAGCCCAAGAGCATACACATCAGTGCTGGAATGTAATTAAAGAAGCTCACTCTCACACGCATCACATAGGCCAATACAAAAATGCCTATGCATATGGTGCTAAGTACGATGAATAAATATGCCCAGGATTTTCTATAGCCTCCGATCATGTCGGTTTCAATGTTGATTTACTATGCAACAAACATACGCATTCTGTAAAATGCTTACAAAGTGTTTGAGCGTCTATCGGGAAACAATCCTTAATTTAGTGGATGTGTATAGCAATGCCCAAAAAATAAAATTGGAGGCTCAGAGGCTGGGTTTTAGCCATTGTGGCATTGCTAAGGCCGAGTTTCTGGCAGAAGAGGCGCGTCATTTGGAGTCCTGGTTGAAAAAAGGCTATCACGGGGAGATGCATTACATGGAGAATTATTTTGATATGAGAACCGACCCCAGACAGTTGATGGAAGGCGCTCAATCAGTGGTAAGTTTAATGTTGAATTATTACTCGCCTGATGCACAAGAAGATCCGGAAGCACCAAAGATTTCCAAGTACGCATATGGCAAAGACTACCATCATGTGATTAAAGCCAAACTGAGAGAGTTGATGCATTTTATTGAAGATTTAGGAGGAGAAGTTCAAGGAAGAGGTTTTGTTGACTCGGCTCCCGTTCTCGATAAAGCCTGGGCTAAAAAGGCTGGTCTGGGC
>JAUILH010000031.1 GCA_030433115.1 Bacteroidia bacterium
GTAACTGTTCCGGATATGTCATATTCTAAGAAGCCTCCGTTTACGTAACAGTTGGTTACGTTGATGTCGAAGGTGTTCATGGAGCAGCAGCTTCCTGAGCCAACGGTCACGGTTGCAGGTGTGCTGGTTCCACAAGTAGGGTCATTGACTGTAACGGTGTAATTACCCGGACAAAGACCAGTGATAGTGGGAGAGGTTTGTCCACCAGGTGCCCATGAGTATGTGTAAACACCACTTCCTCCTGATGTTGCAACGGTTGCTTCTCCATCGCAATCTCCGGGACAAGTTTCATCAATTCCCGATTCATTAAGGACGATAGGTCCGAATAATTGCACAAATTCAGTATGAGTTGATGGGCATGCTCCTCCAAAAGAGGCTGTAATGGCATAAGTTCCTGGAGTAGTGTAGTTATGGGGAGGAGGGTTGTTACCAGTAAAGGTCGTACCATCTCCAAAGTCCCAATCCGGGGCACCAACGCTTAAATCATTAATGGTCACATTCACACTGGCACCACAAGTTACGGTAGTCGGATTAATGGTGAAATCGGCAACCGGAGCTATCAGTGCAGACCCTCCATTTACTGAGAAATCAAGCGTTCCAGTCGTTCCACTGGAGAAGAAATCCACGACAATTGCGTAAGTTCCAACGGGGAGGTTGGATGGGGGGTTGAACTCCCCAGTTCCTCCTGGAGTCTGTCCAGCAGGGCTGTTATTTCCAAAATCGTAATTGTAGTTACAGTCAATTTCTGTTCCCGGACATCCCCCAGTAATATTAAATAAAGCCCAGTCGAGTTCCACACCCGTTGAGGCGCCGCTTGGCGTGGCAGACCATTCAAATGTTCCAGCCTGAAGGACATCAAAAGTAAACCATACATCTTGATTGACAGCTCCACCAAAACAACTTGGAAAAGTCGCAGATGATGACATGTTATTCATATCCGCAACCAAAGTCCCTTGACAGATAGGCAAAGCTCCCGAACAGGCATTACCACCAGTTGGAGGAGGTGTATAAGAATCAATGCACAATTGGAACGTACCTTGCGTGTTGGTACTTGACATTACCCCAATCCACACTTGTGTGCCTGGTGCAAGTCCCCAGGAAGAATTTAAAGAAGCACCCCCGGCAGCGTTGTCACAAAATTCAAGTAAACCGGTTGGAGGACATCCACCGGTGTAAACCACAATTTCGGCATCTTGCAATGTGCCCGGGTTAATTTGAAAGTCGTTTTGAGTCCCCTGAGTCACGTATGTGTACCATACTTCATTGACTGGTGCAGCGTTACATGCTCCATACATGGTGTTAGAACTGGTCGCATTAACAGTGGTTCCATTAACACAGGTATTTCCATTGACGTTCACAACGGTTGCTGTAGCACAGTTGTCGCTCTGGGTTCTACCAGCAAATCCAAACACCAAACAAGCACCGATAAGTAGTAATAAATTTTTCATGCTTATTCGATTTCGTTGGAAGTAATGAATGTATAATAGTCAAGCGGAACGAAATCGGCCTTCTCTATTTCTTTGTAGGGTAGAATTTTGATTCTCATTCTGTCAGAAACACGATGATATACAACTTCTTCAGAATCCCTGAGTTCTGCAATGGTCTTAAACATGGTGAGCTCCACAGAAGGTAAGGTACGTGTATCTATCATTTGAATTTGATAGGTGCCTTCTAAATCTGATTTGAGTTGAACAAGCGATTTAACTTCATCTTCAGAAAGATGTGATTGTGCTTGGGTTCCGTGACCAATAAAGGCACACAAAATAATTAAACCTAATAGTTTTTTCATAGCGCAAGTGTGTTAAGGTAAATCCGTCCATATAACCAGACGGATTTTTCCAAAATGGTTGCCCATTTTCTAAAAATAAAATCCTAATAACCAGCAGAGAGAGAGGATAAATATACAAGAAATATCTAAAAACAAGGAAAGGAGACTATTGCCTCCTTTCCTGACCTACTACATAAATTACTATTAGATAGTAATCTCTGCTATTTGCTCACTTACCTCACAACAAATATACAAATCAATTTAAACCAAAGAAGTCATTAATCGGCTTAATATTGGAATCCAATTTCTGTAATCTCACGTTGAGGGCATAAAAATGAAAACCTAATCTTTTTATTAAATTTAGAGATTCAAATAATTCGATTACCAAAAAAAGTTAGACACAATGGGAGACTATACGGTTATGCAAACCAATTATTCACCAAAAGTAAGTCTGAAAAATTCAGGCGAATTTCATATTGAAGGGGTATCACTTTCTGAAAATAGTCAAGCATTTTTTGAACCGATCATTCAATGGACAGATTCTTATTGTGAAAAGCCTGCAGATCAGACAGAAGTCAAATTGAATCTAGAATATTTAGATTCAGGATCATTGGGGTACTTTAATCGCTTTTTGGAAGCACTGAACAACCTGCATAAATCAGGTAAAAGCTCCGTCAATGTGGAATGGTGTTTTGAGGATGATGATCAGGATATGGAGGATTATGGCAAGGATATTGAACAAATGTTCGACTTTAACGTGAATTTAAAAGCCATTTAGATGTCGAGACGCTTTCATAGAGCGGTTTGTTTACTCATTGTTTTGTCTTTGGGAATGACTGGATACCCCCAGGAAGTACCTTCCAAGGAAGAGAATATTCCCTATTTGGTGACCTTCAGTAAGCAAGCTGATAAGTCTTACGGAGATGATGATTTCAACCAAACATTCTTTTTTGTGCTACCAGAGAATTATAACAAGGCTTTTTATATCAAGGTGTTTGATCCGGATGTAGGGGGGAAGCACGATGAAAAAGTGGGTGAATTTAATTCCAAAACCAAATTTTCTGTGTACGGTGGTAAGGGATGTATTAGTGACAAGGATGCACGTCAGACCAATCCTTCCGGAAACTACAGGAGTGGCACATTATTGGGGTCCAAAACTTTCGGAACAGATGAAAAGTACGATGGGAAATGGTATACTTTCGGACCGTTCGACCCTAAGTCGGGAGAAAAATCGTCCATGTACAATGGCTATGTCTTCAAAGTAATTGCTCAGGGTTATTCCGGAGATGATGGAAATCTCTATAAGTATTTCTTAAGTACAGATAAAACCAATAATGTGGCTATAGAAGGTGCCAATGCCTTCACTTTTGAATATACATTTCGTCTCCATGATGATAAGAATCAAGTGGCACATTTGTATCCCTTTATCTCCAATAAGGTAGTAGCCGTTCAGGTATCTAATTTTGACTGGGATAATGACGGCGGTATTTTGGTGTATTCGACCGCAGTTATCGGAAAGGAACTGAGAAGCTCAGGAGATAAAGAGTGGTCAAAAGATACTTACTCCATTAAGAAGGAAGAAAAAGGAGGGTCTCTTGATATTCGGTTTGTAAAAAATCAAAAGGCGCCTCAGGAAAACAACAATGTAGTAGTACATGTGACCAATCAATATGGAGAGAATTTACCCTTTTACTCGGCACCAATAGGTGGGATTCCTAAGTTTAAACCTGACATTGATGTCAGAATTATTAAATAACCTTGTGCGTAAATACCTTATGGTCTGATAATCAACTTTTGTCGACCAAAAAATTAAAATGACAAAAAATTCTGAACGCATAGACCAGATTAATCCAGAGATTGAACTGGCATATCAGTTTATCGTACAAACCAATAAAAACTTATACCTGACCGGAAAGGCAGGGACAGGTAAAACGACCTTTCTTGAAAGAATTCGGTCGTCAGTGCCCAAACGAATTGCTGTTGTGGCTCCAACAGGTGTAGCTGCCATTAATGCCAAAGGCATTACCATCCACTCTTTGTTTCAGTTACCTTTTGGACCAATCCCTCCCGGATCACTCAAAAAAAATGGCAATCAAAGACGATTTAATCGGAACAAGATCAAGCTTATTTCTGGCATTGAGTTATTGGTAATTGATGAGATTAGTATGGTGCGGGCAGATTTGTTGGATGCCATCGATGAGGTACTCCGTCGTTATAAAAATCCGATCAAACCCTTTGGAGGTGTTCAACTGCTTTTAATCGGAGACCTCCATCAACTTCCTCCGGTTGTGAATCATCAGGAGTGGCAAATTCTGTCGCAGTATTACACAACACCCTATTTTTTCGGAAGTCAGGCACTGCAAGCCTCCAATCCGGTTACCATTCAATTGAAACACATCTATCGTCAATCCGACCAGACATTTATTGATTTGTTGAACAGGGTTCGGAATAATGACATTGATCAGGTAGTACTGGATACCCTCAATTCGAGATATCAAGCATCTTTTGACCATAGTGCACAAGAAGGATATATCACTTTGTGTTCCCATAATCATGCGGCCAATGCGATTAACCAGAAAAGACTGGATGATTTGGAAGCCAAACCACATACGTTCAGTGCAAAAGTGTCGGGTGATTTTCCCGAACATGCTTATCCTACCGAGGAAAAATTGGTTCTAAAACCTGGCGCACAAGTCATGTTTGTTAAAAATGATCCGGGTCCCGATAAGACTTATTATAATGGAAAGATTGGGCAGGTTTTGATTGTTAACAATGAGAGTGTAACTGTAGAGTGTGATGACGGGAAGCGATTGGTTGTTGAGGCACAATCATGGGACAACCGGCAGTTTAAGCTCAACGAAACATCTAAGGAAATTGAGGAAAATATTGTGGGAAGTTTTGAGCAACTCCCATTAAAGCTGGCGTGGGCAATTACCATTCACAAAAGTCAGGGACTCACCTTTGATAAGCTCATTATTGATGCACAGGATGCATTTGCGCATGGGCAGGTTTATGTTGCGCTTAGCAGATGCAGAAGTTTTGAAGGGATTGTTTTGAAAACACCTCTCAAAGCTTCTAGTGTGCGCACAGATTTGGCTGTGGATAGTTTCTCGAAAGACGCTGAAGCCAATCATCCCGACCAGCAGCAGTTGTTACAAGCGAAAATTGAGTTTCAAAGAGAGTTGCTGTGGGACTTATTTGAGATGCGAGACCTCCAAAGACGGCTTACCATACTAGAGCGAATCTATCAACTGAACGAAAGCAAGTTACTTGGATCAGCATTTAAAGACTTTTCAAAACTTAATAAAAAAGCCACAGAGCTGATAGATGTAGCGCACAAGTTTATGCCAGAATTGAAAAGGTTGTTGGCGATTGAAGAGTTACCCGAGACCAATGAATCATTGCTGAACAGGTTGTCAAAAGCAGCCAATTATTTCTTGCCGTTTTTTGACGGCATATCCGAACAACTGAATGCCATTTCGGTGATTAGCGATAATAAAGACTCGAAAAAGAATGTGACAGAAAAAACAGATGATCTTCAAAAGTCACTTGGAAAGCTATTGCTCGGATTGAGGTCTTGCGCTTCCGGTTTTAACCCAATCGCTTATGCCCGTGAGAAGGCGAATCTCGATCTGGACCTTGAACAAAAAAAGAAATCGCCAAAACCGAAAACAGTTGACAAGGACATTGTGCATCCTGAGTTGTATCAGGAGTTAACGTCCTGGCGCAAGGATTTGGCATCACAAAATAACCTGCCTGCCTATCGAATCATTTCGACCAAAGCCATTATTGAGATTGGTCATGTGTTGCCAAGCAATGCTCAATCACTTTTAAGAATTAACGGGATTGGCAAAAAGAAATTAGACCTGCACGGAGAGGATATTTTGGAAATTGTAAATAGATACGCTGAGACAAAAAAAATCAGTGAAAGAGATGTTCTGAGCAATGCCAGTGGTCCGATGAAGCCCGTCAAAAAAGAAAAAATAGACACCAAAAAAGTGAGTTTCGACTTATTTAAGGAAGGGAAGTCCATTGATGAAATTGCCCGGGAACGGGGTTTTACCAAACCTACTATTGAAGGTCATTTGGCTCATTTCATTGAATTGGGAGAGTTGTCAATTGAGCAGGTATTGGACATTCAAATTATTGAAAAACTGATGCCCACATTGAAGAAGAACAAACAAGGAAATCTGTCTGATATCAAGTATAGATTAGGTGATGAATTTACCTATGGGGACATTAAGTTGGTGCTGGCTCACCTGAATCGCAAAGCATAAAAAATCCCTGCCACAATTTGTAGCAGGGATAAACTAAGCTTTAGGAAACTACATATTAATGCTTAATAAAGCGCTTTACAATTTGAGTGTTTTCCGATTTAATCGTCAGGTTGTACATTCCGGAAGACAAATCACTGATGTTGATATTGTGCGACTGGTTTCCAGTGCTACCAACCAGGTTGTTGCTGTAAATAGTTCTTCCAGTCATATCTGTGATCGTCAATGATACATCCTCTCCATTGATGTTGTTGATATCAACGGTGATGTTGTCATTCGCCGGGTTAGGATATAATTTATTGAATTCAAGTCCTGTTTCCTCAACACTCAACTCATCGTTAGACCCCAATGGTAGGATATTGATTGTGAAACCTTCCTGTCTTTGAGTATACGATACCGTGTCGCAGTAAGTATCGGTACATCCTGCACCATCATCAATAGTCAAACAGATCATATACGTTCCGTTTTGCTGGTACTGATGTGTTGGATACGCCTGGTTTGAAGTGTTTCCATCACCAAAATCCCACGAGTAAGTCAGGTTGTTTCCAGTTGCAGTGTTGAAAATGTAAACCGTGTTTGTAGATCCAGTGCTGAAAGCAGAATCAACGAACCAAACAAAGCCAGCGCTACAAGTAGGTCCACCAGTTGGACTATTTACTGTTACAGGGTAACAAATGGTATCTGAACAAGTGCTGTTCCATACAGTCAGGCACACGGTGTAAACACCAGCAGCACTGTAAGTATGATTTGGGTGCGTCAAAGAAGACGTACTACCGTCACCAAAATCCCAGAAGTAATTTAAAGCACTTCCATTTGATGTGTTGATGAAGTACAGTGTATTCAAAGAATCCACTGACCAGAAGTTTGCCATACAAGGAGTTGTGCCAGAACCACCACCAGACGCAACGGTCACAGTGCTACATGTTGAATCTACACAACCTGCACCATCATCAATAACCAAACAAACAGTATAGGTTCCCGCAGATGCGTAGTTATGAGAAGGGTTCATTCCAGTTCCAGTAGAGCCATCACCAAAATCCCACGAATAGTTTAAGCCTACTGCAGTACCTCCTGTAGAGGAAGAGCCGTCAAACCATACCGTAGAAGATGTGCTGTCTGGATAAGCAGCAAATACAGCACTACAATTTGATGATACACCACTTATGGTGATATTGGTCCATGTAGAATCACAAAACTGTCCACCAGCATCATAACCATGCAGGTACACTTGATAAGTTCCGTTCATCAATGCAGTGTGCGAAAATGAATTGTTCGTGGTATTAACAACCAGGTTCGAGTTGGGGTCAAAAACATACCACTCGTTTGTAGCTGCAGTAGAGGTGTGCGATCCGTAGATTACGCCATTAGATTCATAGACATTTGAAGTGACGTTACAAGCACTTCCGCTAGCATTGGTTACAACAATTGAGTCACAAAAAGTATTGCTACAACCTGCTGTGGAATCAATGATAGTTAGACATACCATGTAAGTTCCATTACTACCAAAGGTATGAACTGGGTTCGTCGAATTATCAAATGTCCCGTCGTCAAAATCCCAGTAAAAATGAACGTTTGGTCCACCAGATGGGGTTGAGTTGTTAGTAAAATTGACCACCTGGCTACCTGCCGGTGATTGTGAGCTCGTATAATTAGCCACACATTGCCCAAATGACCAGGAGCTGATCGCCAGGGCTGTTAAAAGGGTTAATAATCTATTCATAATTAAGTGGTTTTTCAATTTCTATGGAACAAATATCCACCACTTAATTAAAGTACACAATCCAGAATTGTAAAATCTTACGCGTTCAACTATCCAATAGCTCGAATAATGTCGTTGGCATTGGCATAAATTACAAGAGACAATATGAGGACGAAACCTGCAATTTGAGCATATTCTAACACCTTTTGATTAGGCGGCCTTCCGGAAATAGCTTCATAGAGTAGGAACATGACGTGTCCACCGTCCAATGCCGGAATGGGTAAAATATTCATGAAAGCCAGAATAATAGAAATGAAAGCCGTAATTCTCCAAAATGCTTCCCATTCCCATTGCGGTGGGAACAGATTTCCAAATGCACCAAATCCACCAACAGATTTAGCACCTTTTTTGGTAAATACGTATTTCATTTGTCCTGCGTATGTTCTAAGACTTTTAACGCCTTCCGACCATCCAGCAGGAATGGCAGCGAAAAAACCGTAGGTAGTATTTTTCATTTTGAAGAGTGTCTCCATGTCCGTTTCGTGCCTTATTCCAATAGCTTTTGACGCATTTATGGGTACCATGAGTTCCATGGTTTCACCATCTCTCAGCACACCAATGCTTAGGTTTCTTTCATAGTTTTTGGAAAAATTCTGAATTTCTTTATAGGAGTAGCTGGTTTCCCCTAAATGAGCTACCAAAGCTTCATGAGTCGTGTTGTAGGATTTTCTAACCTCAGTAGACATTTCATTCCAGTACTTAACTGACTTTCCCTCAACGGATACAATAATGTCACCCTTTTTGAGTCCGGCTTTTTCGGCAGGACTATTGTCATCAACAATTGCCAATTTGGTGAGCACTCGTGGTGAAAAACTGGCATCATGACGGAAAAATTCATAGTCAATGTCCTCTGGTAGCGTAATGGTTTCTATTTCGCCATCTTCATGCCTTACCTTAAATTCGGATACGTTTTCAATGAGCATCATGCGGTTAATGTCCAAAGCATTGGTAAGTTCTTCGCCGTCTACCTCAAGAATCACATCTCCGTCTCTAAAACCATATTCTTCAACAATTTCCGGCACATCATAGCCGTGCGTTAAATTTTCCGGTGGCAATTCGTCCTTGCCCCATACAGACATAATCATCACATAGATTAAAACGGCTACAATGACATTGACAGTAACTCCACCAATCATAATGATGAGTCGCTGCCAAACAGGTTTGGATCTGAACTCCCATGGTTCCGGATCCTTTTCCATTTGTTCGGTATCCATGCTCTCATCGATCATTCCGGATATTTTCACATAACCACCAAGTGGCAGCCAACCAATCCCGTACTCTGTTTCTCCTTTTTTAGATTTCCAAAGAGAAAACCATGGATCGAAGAACAAGTAAAACTTTTCAACCCTTGTTTTAAAGAGCTTAGCCGGAATAAAATGCCCCAATTCATGCAATACAATGAGGAGAGATAAACTCAAGAGTAACTGACCAGCTTTAATCCAAATTTCCATAAAGAATAATTAATGAGAGTGCAAATGTACGAAAATGACTTACTAGTTTAAATTACGTAGTTTACCCTAGTAACAGACCGGATTTATGCCCGTAAATATGTACAAAATGAAACCCATGAAACAAATTTTGACCGCAATGTGTGTTTGTTTAATTACACAAACGTCACTGGCTGATAGTCCGCTGACATCCACCAGTTTTTACAAGGCATATGAATCGGAAACGATAGTTCAAGAAGCACTCACGAATAAATTAAGCCGAAAAGTGATTCAATATTTAAACGGCGACCATCCTATTGATGTGAAAATCGCTGCCATCAATGCCATATCGTGGGGCAATAAAGAAGTAGTTAAAGCCTACGAAATGTCTTTAAAAGCTGAATATAAGTCGCTTCCTAAAGCCTATTTCGATACGCTGAAGACCTATTTTAGTCAAGCAGGTTTTTTGGAAAACGCAGGAAATACCCCATCTCAACTAAGTGATGACCAATTGATTTGTTGGGCCTACTTACAAGGCATGGGTGATTATTTTGCACCGGAAAAAGCATTGGGAGCTGCAGCAATAGCGCGTTCTCGGAATAACAAAAACCAGACTTATGGGATGATAACCGGTCTTTTGATTGCTCAGATACAATTAAATACCAATTGGTGCGGGGTTTATGAGGCCATGAATGATTTAGTTCTTGTACCCGATTACTCCGAAGGTTTGATGAAACAAGAAGCCATTGATATCGTGTTCAGGTACATCAACTTGTACAAATCGTCCTGTGATGAAGAAGATGAACCAGTGGTAGAGGAGTCGTTTGAAGTCGGAGCAGAAGTGATTGTGGACGATCGTGACCTTATCGGCATAAATGATGGGGAGATTTATGTGCCGGAGGGCTTGTTAAAAAAACAGATAATTGAAAAAGGCAGTAGACCAGATCTTAAAATCCAAGAAACACTGTCGGTAGAGTATGATAGTGATATTAAAGGAACTAAGGTGGGAGTGGTTGTCGTGAATAGTGGAAAAGTCGCCAGCCTTCCATGTGTTGCCTTACTTGAAAATAATCAGTTCGATTCGATCGAAATGGGTGATAAGATAGTTTACTATAAGTCAGCTGCTACTCTCATTCCTGCTCTTGAACCAGGTGAAATGACAACGATTTATCTGAAAATTCCGGACTATTGGGTTTACGATCCCAATTGTGAAATTCGAGTGACTCTGGATGCCCTAAACCACATTCCTGAGAAGAATGAAAACAACAATGTAGAGGAATACGCGGAATATGGATAAGTCCGGTTTGGTGATAAGATTTTCATGAACTAAAAGATACTTAGAAGCATCCCGTTAGGGGTGCTTTTGCCGTTCCTAAAGCAGATTTTGTTGATTGAAACAGACTCATAACTTTGCCGGAAAAACCGTTGATGCGATTTTTATTACTCTGTTTTTTCTTGATCTGCATTAGTGCTCAAGCACAATATATTCAAAGAGATTCGGCAAGTATTGATAGTCTGAAAAACGCGTATTTGTCTGAACCCCATATGGATACTTCTAAAGTGTCTAGTTTGTTGTCTTATTTGATGAGTAAGGAACAGCGCTTTTCTGGCAATGACAGCACCTTCCTAGAAGCAGGCATAGACCTGGCTATTTCACTCGATTTCAAGCAAGGCATCATAAACCTATATGATCTTAAGGCCAAATACAATCAACAGAAATCCAGATTTGAGCAAGCCACTTATTGGGCAATTCAGAGTGATAGTATGGCAAGAACTATTGGTGATAAAAGGGGCATTTTAATCGCCCAATCCACTTTAATAAATGTGGCTTTTATCCAGCGGGACTTCAAGAGTGCCTTGCATGCAGCAGAGGAAATAGTTCAATTGATCGAGAATGATCCGCTAAATGTAGACAATGCACGACACTATTTTACTCTGGGTAAATGTTTGGGTGCTTTGAGCCGACATGATGAAGCCTTGAGTGCTTATCAGACTGCTCTTAGCATTTCTGAAGAAACTGGTTTTGCTCCCGGAATAACAATTTCATATGCCAGTATAGCGGACACCTACATACATCTAAAGGACTACGAAAAAGCCTTGCCACTTTTGATTAAGGTGCATGAGGTCTTCAAATCCGAGGGACGATCAACAAACTTTGCAGCCAGTCACTTTACTCTGGCACGTTGCTATCTTGGCTTGCAACAGGTCAATAAAGCAATATATCATGCACAGCTTGCCAGAGACATTAACAGAGACCTTAATAACATGTCTTATCTAAAGGACAATTACCTCACTCTGGCAAAGGGGTATATGTTGCAAGGAGACATGGATAAATCAGAGACCTATATTGATAGTGCGTTTATGGTTTTAGATAGTATCAATGATGAACAACGAATAGAAACCATAGAGAATCTTAAAACCAAGTACCAAACAGATCGAATTGAGCAAGAGAAAGAATTGGTTGAAACCCAGAATAGACTTATCGCCAAAGAAAAGGAAGAAGCCAGAATTGAAGCCGAAAAGAACCGTCTGATCAGCATCATTGCCATAATATCATTGTTCCTTATCTCTGGACTGCTGTGGTTTGCAATGAATCGTTGGTTGCTCAGCAGAAGGCAAAAAGAAGAGCTGGATGTGGCATATGAAAAATTGGAGGAAAGCAAGAAACTGGAGTTGGCCGCCTCAAACCTCAAAGCCATCAAATCACAGATGAATCCACACTTCATTTTCAATTCTATTAACTCTATTCAGGATACGATTCTGCAACAAGATACTTTACAGTCCTACGATCATTTGGTGATTTTCTCTCAACTGGTTAGAACTGTTTTGGACCATTCCGAGCGTGAGTTTATACCAATTGCAGAAGAAATACAGTTTCTCAAAACGTATCTGGACCTGGAGAAACTAAGATTTAAAGACGATTTTTCGTTCAACCTTGAAAACCAGGTAACCTCAGGAGGTGTATTGATCCCTTCCCTTATTATTCAACCTTTCATAGAAAATGCCATTAAGCATGGTCTCATGCACAAATCTGGTCTCAAACATCTGCAGATCACCTTAACCGATTTGAATGATACTACCATCAAATGTGCACTGGAAGATAATGGCATTGGCCTCACAAAATCTAAAGAAATTAACCAAAAACGAACCAATCATAGATCGTTTTCTACTCAAGCCATTCAACAGCGACTTGATTTATTATCTGATCAGACACAATCTAAAGCAGCATTTACAATGCGCGCAATTACAAATGAAACCGGAGATGAAATCGGGACTAGAGTAGACCTAATTCTTCCCATTAAAGCAGTTGTTAAAGTATAATCTGCAGTTCTTAAATTCTTTTTCCCGGACCCAAACTACTGGATTAGTTTGGTGGTCTCAAAAAAAGAAAACATGAAATCAGTAATTATTATTGCATCCATATTTGCAGGTAGCCAATTAATGGCACAAGACAATTTTTATCAAGCAGCGGAAAAGAACAAAGATGCTGTGTATCACAAATTTTCAACGGTCATCGAAAAGGGAGATGGTACCACGGGGTTAGATCATTATGAAGGAGATTTTAAGATCAACTTAACCAAATTGGAGAGTGGCCAATATTCAGGATTTGAGTTAATTGAAGTTGAAGATGGATCGGTTGACTCTAAAGCCAATATCATGGAAGGAAAAGACCGTCAGTTTGGCTATCCTAATACCACTATTATGATGTTCAACTCAAGATACGACGGCTTCATGATTGTGGGCAATTTACTATATGAAATCACCACGTTTGATAAGGAGGGGACTACTTTTACTACCATCGATAATATATACATCAAGAAAGAGGACAAGCCAGCTGAAGACGGTAAGAAAAAAGGACTGAAAGCTAAAATGCAGGCTAAAATGGGACCTTACTTCTCAGAAGAAGTAAAAGCAGTTAAAAAAACAGATGTATTCAAAATAGGCAAGGACTATCTCGCTAAAATGAAAGCTCTAAGAGATGGGTATGCCATGAGTTCAAAGGATCAGGCCGATTTAGCTTTGTTTGAAAAAATGCGTCAGGATGAAAAAGACGAAATCAATGCTTATAATGAAGCCTACAAAAGAAAACCTGAATACCACAGAATTCTTCAAAACAATGCCAATGCGCAAGTTGGAAAGGATAGAGAAAACTTCAAAAGACTACATGGGACCGATAAAGATGTCGATAATTGTAAATACATCATTAAAAATGAGAGTTCTAAGACCTTTACTTATGCCATTTCAACCGAAGAAACAGGTACAATTCCTCCTGGTGGACAACAAGAGTTTAGTTGTTATTACATCACCTTTTTTGCGGAAGGAGAGCACAAAGGAAAGGTGATTCGTGGCGGTGGACAGGGTGCTAGAGACGCCGTTTTCATCTACAAATAAAATATAGTTTAAATTCGACACCTTAAATTGGAAAATCCAGTTAGCATAAAAGCAATTTTAGTAGACGATGAGCCCAGCGCAAGAAATGTGCTGGGCAATTTGTTGAAACTCGCCCATCCAAATGTTGAGGTAGTCGCAGAAAGTTCCAGTGTGCCTGAAGCGGTGGTAAAAATCAATGCCCTTAAACCGGATGTGGTTTTTCTGGATATTGAAATGCCTAAATATGCAGGCTACGAAATCATCCGTTTCATCAAGGAGATAGATTTTCAGATTGTGTTTGTAACAGCTTACGATCAATATGCCATCAAAGCCTTTGAGTTGAGTGCAGTGGATTATTTGCTGAAACCGGTCGAAAGAGCCAGGCTATCAGCAACAGTCAAAGTCTTAGAGCAGCGCGTTGAACTTAAAAGCAATGCTCAACGTCTTGAAAAGCTTCTGGTAGAAATGGAAAGGGAGAAATCTCCAACCATTTCATTTTCGGAATCGGGTAAGAAACACTTAGTTAAAACCCGAGATATCATCGCCATTTGCGCTCAGGGAGCTTATTCTGATATACTCATTGCCGATGGAAAAAAAATAACCATCAGTAAGAACATTGGCACTATGGAGAATGAGTTGTCCAGTGAGTCGAGCATCTTTCGGTCTCACAAATCCTGGCTGGTCAACTTAAATCATATTCAGAGCTACAAAAAGGGCCTACAAGTCATTATCATGTCTAATGGCACCGAATGCAAGCTGTCGAGATTCAAAAAGGCAGAATTTGAAGACCGTCTCAATTCAGTGGAGCAATAGCAAAAATCAGACGCTGTCGCTAATAGATCTCTTGATTTCATTTCTGTCCATTCAGAAGTGGTTTATGTCTGCACTTCATTAAGTTTTCAAAACACTTCTTAAAGTCTTTTAGATTATGCTTGATGCATGATTCACCTTTGGGTAAAAATTAAATTATGAGAAAGATTTTACCCTTGGTGCTTGGGATGTCAACAATCATGGCAAATGCACAATACGACATAAAATGGAACCAAACCTATGGCAATCCATCTGAAGATGAATATGGAGAACAAGTTACCACAGATTCAAGCGGAAACTTGTACAGTTCTGTGAGCTTTTATGCCGCACATGATATTGATCCGAATCCCGGCAATACAGTAAATGTGAATGCTGCCCCAGCCTTTACAACACACACTTACATTAAAAAAATGGATTCGAATGGTGATTATTTAGATCATGTGGTTTTAACCAGTGATTCGCAAGTTGAGATTAGAGACATGGAAACAGATGCCTCCGGTAACTTGTATGTAACTGGTTCTTTTCGATCAGATGCTGTGTTTGATCCTGTCAACCCAATTGGTATGCTTTCGGCAGTTGGTAGTAACGATATTTTTGTGGCTAAATATGATGGCAACTTAGATTTAGATTGGATCAGACATTTTGGAAATGCAAACAATGATGAAGGACGCCAGATTGAACTCTCGAATAATACGATTTATGTTGGCGGAAGGTATACCAATGAAATTGATTTTGACTCAAGTTCATCTGCTGGGTATCATACAACCGGTAGTACCAGTTTCAACGCTACTTTCGTTGTGAGCCTTGATTATAATGGAAACTTCCAAAACTCTATGGATTTCTTTAGAATCACGCTAAATGATTTGGAATCTGATACAGCGGGTAACTTCATTTTTACTGGCAGTGGTTTCGCAACAGTAGATTTAGATGCAGGAACGGGAACCGTGAATTATACTCCAAATAATATGAGTTTTGGTGTCATATGTAAGTATAATTTTGGCTTTGGGTATGAAGATCACTTTATATTTGACGGTGGTCTGTCGACCCAAAACAGCATGATTGATGCGGCACTCAACGAAAATGGAGAAGTGTATGCCGTTGGTTCTACAGATGGCTCGCAAAACCTTGATCCGGGAGACCCTTCTTCTAGTGTGAGCTCTAACGCGAAATTTGTTTTTAAACTGGACAATCAAATGGATTACGATTGGAGTATAGATAACTATGGGAATCCCTTTGTTCTGGACAACCAAGACAATATGTATATCTATGGCTCCTTTGGCGGGAACTATGATTTTGATCCATCGCCAACTACAGATTCAACTGTCAACGCAGTGCTTTTCGATGGATACCTAGTCAAATTAAATTCGGTAGGCACATTTGAATGGGTAAAAACATTTGCGTCTAACTCTGTTTTTGTAGAGCCTGGTAATGCTGTCATTACAGAAAACAATCAGGTATTTATGATTGGCGATACCGATGGTTCTGTGGTAGGCCTTCAAGGCGGAGGCGGAGCCACTCAAGTAGTTGAACTGTTGTTCGGACCGGCATGTGCTTTGAATGACGGTGTGTTACAAAACGGCATCATGCTAAGCGCTGATCAGTCAAACGTGACATATCAATGGATCGATTGCAATACCAATCAACCCATTCCAGGCGAAACCAACCAGAGTTTCACACCGTCAACTAATGGCAATTATGCTGTGGTTTTGACCGATGGGACTTGCTCGGATACCAGTGTTTGTGTAAACGTCACAACAGTGAGCATCAATGAGGTTTTTAATTTCAACGCTACCTTGTATCCCAATCCGGCAACAGATGTAGTGAGAATCACATCCAATGAGCTCATTGAAACCGTGCGCATCTTAGACATGAATGGTCGATTGGTTTTGAGCACACATGACTCTCTGGAAATTCCACTTCACAACATAAGTAAAGGAATGTACACCGTTGAAATTGTATCAGGAAATAAGCTTGCACGCACTAAACTGCTTATTCAATAATCACACTTAGCCATATCATATCACAAAGAAGCACCTCAAAAAGAGGTGCTTCTTTTATGTAATGCTGCCTCTGCGAACTTCCCTTAATCCTCAACCAGACTCCTTCGTCGTTCCTTTTCTGAGAACGGTTGCTGGATTTTACTCATTCATTTGACCCCCAATGGCACTATACCTATACTATTAACCGTTACTCAGACGAAGGAAAGAGTCAGTTGCTCGATACCCTGAACCTTTCTGCTAAAACGAACTGACCTTAGTTTAAATCAACGAGTCAACATAGCTTCTCACAGAATCATCCAAAGCAATCAACTCCTGAATGCTGGAAGCCGAGCTACCGGAAAAATGGATCATCGCTTTTTCATTGTAATTGGCAATATCTAAAAACTGAATTTTCTCTTCCAAAAACGCCTGGACAGTTACTTCATTGGCGGCATTTAGCACGCACGGCATGCCATTGGAAGCCCCCATGGCATCAAAAGCCAATTGCAAATTTTTGAAAGTGTCTTTATCTGGCTGCTCAAAGGTCAGGTTTGGAAAATCGGCAAAATTGAATCGTGGAAAGTCAGACTTAAACCTATCCGGATAACTTAATGCAAACTGAATGGGTAGCTTCATGTCTGGCAATCCCATTTGAGATTTGATGCTCCCGTCTTCAAATTGAACCAAAGAGTGCAAAATCGATTGTGGGTGTACAATAACATCTATTTGCTCTGGTTTCAAGCCAAATAACCATTTCGCTTCAATAACTTCTAGTCCCTTATTCATCAAGCTGGCAGAATCTATGGTGATCTTGGCACCCATGTCCCAATTGGGGTGATTCAATGCTTGAGCTTTAGTAACTGACTTTAAGTCTTCAGTGGTCTTTCCCCTAAACGGACCGCCAGAAGCAGTGAGGTAAATTTTCTCAATTTTATTATGGAACTCGCCAACAATGCATTGGAAAATGGCGGAATGTTCAGAATCTACAGGATAAATATTTACGCCTTTTTCTTGAGCACGTTGAGTCACCAACTCGCCGGCCACAACCAAAGTTTCTTTATTGGCAAGGGCAATGTTTTTTCCGGCTTCAATGGCACTCATAGTAGGTTCCAAGCCGGCAAAGCCTACCAATGCGGTTAGTACGATCTCAATCTCATCCATCTGAACGACCTGAGAAAGCGCTTCTTTTCCTGCAAACACTTTAATATCGTCTTCCCAAAGGGCATTTTTTACCTCCTCAAATCGATTCTCATCCGCAATTACCACCGTATTCGGTAAGTATTTTTTTGCTTGCTCTATCAACAAAGCGGCATTTGAATTGGCTGTAAGCACCACCAATTCAAATTTGTCTGAGTGTGCTTCAAATACTTCCAGCGCTTGCGTTCCAATAGAACCTGTGGACCCTAAAATGGCCAAACCTCTTTTCTCCATTCTGTAAAGTTATAACAATCGCAAAGGTTCTTGTGTTTGCCAAGGCTTAACTTTTTTTAACATCCTTTAAGGTCCTTTTAACAGTGATCCGGAAATCGATCTCGTAGATTTGAACTGTGCACAAGACGATTAACTCACATTAAATTTTAAACAGATGAAAAAAAATATACTTAAAATAAGTGCCATTCTCGGTTTGTGTTTGGTGGCTTTTGTTGGCATTGCTCAGACACAAAAAACGGGGGATGATGACGACAAAAAGAAGAAGAAAACCAAAATTGAAAAGCGTGTTGAAGTAGAGCAGGAAAATGGCGAAACTACCGTAACCATCACCACCATTAAAGATGGCAAAAAAACCGTTGAAAAATTGACTGGTGATGATGCGCAGGTTTTTCTTGATGAACATGCACATGAAGGTGGTGAAGGAGAAGATATCGAAATCAGAATTGACATGAGTGGTTCTCATTCGGCAATGTCTCAAGAAGGAACTACAAGCAAGCGTGTTGAGGTGAACGACATCAATGGAGAAAAAGTAGTGAAAGTTGTGACAATAAAGGATGGAGAGGAAACGGTTGAAGAGTATCGTGGAGCAGAAGCAGATGAATATCTGGAGAATCAGCACGAAAAGATGGGACATACTGGCATGCACCAATTCAAATTCGACTTCAGTGATATGGAAGGAATGGATATGGACACTATGAATGAAAAACTCAAGGAAATGATGTCTCAAATGGAAGGCAATGCTTTTTCATTCGATTTTGATACTGAAGGCGGAGAGGGTAAAGGAGATATGGATGTCAAGATTTTTATGGATGGAGATGATATTCCGGAGGACATGAAGAAAATGTTGGAAGAGATGGACATCAATCTCGATCAGTTAATGGAAGAAGCGAAAGGCTCTGGTAAAACAAAGGTGATGGTAACCACTATGGTAATGGTTGAAGATGTGGAGAATGAAGAAGGTGAAGCCGATCTGGAGCTGGATGCCTTCGAGTTATTCCCCAATCCTAGTGAGGGACAATTAAGAATTAAGTTCGACACTGGAAACGAAAAAGAGGCCACAGTTACTGTTAGAGATCTCAATGGTAAAGAAGTGTACAAAAACCGTGTTGAAGGTGCCACTAACTATGAATTAACAGTTGATTTAGGTGAGGAAGCCTCCGGAACTTATATCGTTACCGTTGATCAAGATAAGAAACGCAAAAGCAAAAAGCTTATTCTCAAATAGTTAATTTAGTCAAACCTAAAATTAGCAACAACCAAACCGCCTCCATTCCGGAGGTGGTTTTTTTATTCGGTCCAAATTTTATTTCTGGGTATTTGAGGCAATGCTTTTGTCGCGCAGGTCAACACTTGTGCTTAAGAGCAAACCATAGTGTTTGGTGTCTGGGTTATTGTCCAGAATAATTTTAATGATGGCAACGATTGGCACGGCCAGAATCATCCCCAGAATTCCACCTATAAACCCAATCACCACAATAGATAACACCACCACTAGCGGATTTAAATCTACCTGGTTGCCCACTATTTTTGGTGTGATGATATTGCCTTCCAAAAATTGAATAAGCATCACAGAAAGCAATACACCAATTGGATACCAAACACTGTCTTTTGTTGCCAATGCCACAAATGCCGGAATAATGGCACTCATGTATACACCAATGTACGGGATTAGGGTAAGAATGGCCGAACACAGACCTAAGAAGATGGCATATGGTAGTCCTAGTGCCAGGTAAGCTATGCAAGAAAGAATGGCTACCACCACTAAAACAATTCCCATGCCTTTGATATAGGCACGAACAGCCGACTTTATTTTATTTAAAAGCGCCATTCTTTTGTCAATACCGGAAGAATTATCAGCACCGATTTTTAGAAATGCTGTGAAATTATCGCGGTACTGTAACATAAAAAATACATAAACCGGAACGCTCACTATAAAAAATATGACTGTACTAATGGTAGATACAGCATAGCCTGCAGCGTCTCCGGAGTGACTTAGCAACTTTTTAGGACTCCAGATTTTTTTCTGAGACTCCATTCCCATGAAATCCATAATATGATTTGAAAATTCGTTGAGTTTCACAGTGAAACTACCGGATAGATCTGGCATACCACCAATAAAAGCTTTGGTTTGTAGAATTAACATCCCCAAAAGAAGTGATAAAAAACTGGCGATCCCGACTACAATTAATAAAACAGATATGGTTCGGTTCATACCTTTATCTTCAAGCTTCTCACACCACGGTTCCAGCGCCAATGCAATAAATGCGGCAAAAATAATTGTCATTACCAAATTGCTGGCAAAATAGACCGCCACAATGGCTGCCAGCGCAATAAACATTGAGTGGGCAACATACTGTACTTTTGAAAGTTTTTCTTCTGTCATTTTAATCTGTGTGCTTAGTGGTTTATAAATTGGGAGACCAAGTCCTTAAACTTCAATTTTGCATCTGTGAACATACCACTAAGTGTATGTGCAAATGGTGATTTGTCTGAGGTGTCTTTTTTGGGTGAGGGCCTCATGAAAAAATTAAGTAAAAAGGCCGTCGTTTTTATCCAGTTACCCGATTGAGATAGAGACGTTCTTGCGCGTGATTCTAGCTTTGAATAATTGGTTGATAAATTCTTAGTCAGCGCTTTTTGCTCCAACTTAATGCTCAAACGCCGTCTTTGAAGATCTTCTATGGTTTCTATTTTGTGCGATTGTTTCACCTGTCTTCGTCGATTTCTTCAAGGAGTGATTTAACAATGATATTGGAAACGGGCTTGCTAATTAATTGTCGTT
The DNA here is from genome assembly GCA_030433115.1 of Bacteroidia bacterium. Taxonomy (GTDB): domain Bacteria; phylum Bacteroidota; class Bacteroidia; order Flavobacteriales_D; family JAUILH01; genus JAUILH01. Next base: position 20,602 of record JAUILH010000031.1, read on the forward strand.
TAAGTTTCATGACAAGCCAGGTACTTATAGCTGCGCTAAAGGCAACCACACAAAATCCAAGCGCCATGCTTCCCAGTAAATCTCCCAGAAACAATGCCCCGGCCACCAAAAGCAAAGCCACAACACAGAGAAAAATAAATATGGTGATTACCAAACTTGAGAGTTGTCCGCCCATTCGAGCCAGGCGCTCAACAACTCTCAGTTTAGTGTCTTCTACTTGCAGTTTCACATAGTCTTGTGAATCTTTTACAAGTGCTTGAATGTGTTTATTTAGTTCCGAATCCATTCAACGTTAATTAGGCTTGTCCGTTAGTAGCTTCTTGTGCTGTTTCAGCAGCTTCTTTGGCAGCTTTTTGCGTTTTTTTCACGGTAGATTTCACAGCGTCTGCCACTTCATCTTTGGCATCTTCTAATTTGCCAGCTAACTTTTGTCTTGTTTCTTTTCCGCTCGCTGGGGCTAATAATACACCTGCAATTGCTCCTACTGCTACACCGGCCAATGCTGCCAATGCTATTTTTCCATTGTTTGTCATTTTGATTTTTGTTTTTGGTTAATAATTGATTTTGACTGTCGTAATGAAAAAGTGATGCCCTAATCAATGAAGTGTTTTATGTTGTTGATTGTCAGCGTTTTTTGTTTTTTAGAATAATTTGTGATGGCGCATGAATGTTTCTTTATTACACTGCTTTGTAGAAAAATCTACACGTTCTTATTGGGCATCTGGTAATTTATGGGCAGAGAGTCATGAATGATTAGTATTTTTGGATCAAACCATAAGCTATGATCGACATTCAGAATTATCTTAACGGAACTTTGCAAGCCGCCAGATCGGGGAGCTACCTAGACAATGTAAACCCATCTATTGGAGAGGTGTACAGCAGAATTCCACGTTCTGGCAAGGAAGACGTTGATATGGCTGTAGAAGCTGCTGAGGAAGGGTTTAAAGTATGGTCCAACATGAGTAAGGAGGCACGTTCCAATATTATGTTGAAGATTGCCGATTTAATTGAAGCCAATCACGCTAAACTGGCAGAGGCTGAATCTATAGATAATGGAAAACCATTGAAGTTGGCTGAGCATGTTGATATTCCCAGAGCCGCTTCCAATTTCAGGTTTTTCGCTACGGCTGTATTGCATTTTTCGTCGGAATCTCATGATATGGACGGTCAGTTCATCAATTATACTTTAAGAAATCCAATTGGCATTGTGGGTTGCATTTCACCATGGAACTTGCCCCTTTATTTGTTTACCTGGAAAATTGCACCAGCTCTGGCCACAGGAAATGTTGTAATTGCCAAGCCTTCTGAAGTGACACCAATGACGGCTTATTTGTTATCTGAATTATGCATTGAGGCCGGGTTGCCAAAAGGAGTGCTTAACATTCTTCACGGATTAGGGGGAGAAGTAGGCGCTGCCATCACGGAGCACCCAAAAATTAAGGCAGTATCTTTTACTGGTGGGACATCAACAGGCGCTCATATTGCCAAAGTGGCGGCGCCCATGTTTAAAAAATTGTCACTTGAACTGGGAGGGAAAAACCCAAATATCATTTTTGATGATTGTGATTTTGATAAAGCCTTGTCCACAACCATGCGCTCTTCATTTGCCAATCAAGGGCAAATCTGCTTATGTGGCTCCAGGGTTTTTGTCCAACGAGGGATTTATGAGAAGTTTAAGACGGCTTTTGTAGAGAAAACCAAACATGCAAAAGTGAGCTATCCGATGGACCCGGAGGCGAAATTGGGTGCGGTTGTGTCAGAAGATCATATGAATAAGGTGCTGTCTTACGTGGATTTGGCAAAAGAAGAGGGAGGAACGGTGCTGTGTGGCGGAAAGCGAAAGATACTTGAAGGGGAGTACGCCAACGGCTATTACATTGAACCCACGATCATTGAAGGACTGGATCATATGTGTAGAACGAATCAGGAGGAGATTTTTGGCCCTGTGGTTACCATTACGCCATTTGATACTGAGGAAGACGCTCTAGAAATGGCCAATTCCGTTGAATACGGTTTGGCTTCCACTATCTGGACTCAGGATATCACCAAAGCGCATAGAGTGGCCGCCAAAATTGAATCGGGCATAGTATGGATCAATTGCTGGTTGGTACGTGATTTGAGAACCCCTTTTGGAGGCGTTAAGAATTCTGGCGTTGGGCGAGAAGGTGGTTTGGAAGCCTTGAGGTTTTTTACTGAGCCGAAGAATGTTTGCGTGAGCCTTTAAAGCAGGTTTTTTGCTAACTAAATTGAATAGACAGTGTCCTAGAATTGGGTTATTTTAGTTCTTGATGGTCATTTTGACCAACGTGGAGAAATCTCTGCTAATGCCAGGAATAAAGATTTAGCCCCGCTGATTTTCAATTCTCGGCTATGCTCGAAATGACTTTGTTGGACAACCAAATTCTAGGACACTGTCATTAAATAAAAAAGCGCGGGATTCCCCACGCTTCATTTTAAAATAATTTCTATTTATTCGAAGGCTTTTTCCATTTCTTCATCCAATGGATTCTCCGTAAGTGTCATGTTGTTGTTTCGAGCGAATTCCTGCTGAGCGGCCTCAAATTCAGCATCTGCAGCAGCCTCACCTTCGTCCAATGTCTCAAGCAATTCATTGTACTCGGCTTCATCTTCCTCAGTGTATTCTTCCTGCCCTTCAATTTCAAGCATTCTTTTCAACTTCTCAAACGACTTTTGATTAACTTCTATTGAAGCAATTAGGGCATTGAGAAGTCTTCGTCCTCCTGAGTATGGTTTTACATCATCCAAACTCGCCAAAACATCATCACATTCTGCCAGAGCTTTGTCAACAATTTTTACTTTGTCTTCATGCTCTTCAGCGTTTCCTAATTCAATAAAGTATTGGTATACACGTCCTTGCATGCCAACAAGTCCATCATTGTACTCTACGGCATCATTGGCGTTACCGTTTTCAAGGTTTTCGGCATCTTTTTCCATGTCCTCAATCTTCTCTTCAGTGGTTTTTTCGCCACAAGAGCTTACAACTAAGGCGGATAATAGTAATAGTGTAAGTAATTTTTTCATCGTTAAATTTTTCTAAATGTAGAAAAAAACGATGATTAATTTAAGTGAATGGTTTGAATGTTTTGGAATGTCTATTCCTCTACAGCTTTATTGCCATTGGTGAAAAACCAGGCAAACTTCTTATTAAACCACGCCTCAAATTGATAGTACTTTTCGATTAAATAACTCATTGCTCAAATGTTTTCGCCAGATGTGAGGGTCTGATCGGTTCGTAAAATCAACAGCATAATTACCGGGTAGTAAGCGGTAGGAGGTACTATTATAACCCTAAAGTGTAACTTTTATTGTGTAGGCAGGTCGTATTTTTCCGATAAAAAGTCACTGAAAGGGCTCAAATTCGCTTTGGCTTGAAGCTCCTCATATCTCTGATGAAACTCCCACTCTCCCTGAGCTGAATTTAAGTACCAAATTCGGTAATTGTCAAACCTGGAAAGTGCTTTCAATTCTTTCTCATTCAAGCTCTCACCATTAAAGTACTTATCACGAACGTCATTGATGCTCGTAGGTAAGCTCTGGGTAGCTTTTCCTCTTTTAACTGATTCGGCTATGTCTTTCCAGGATTTCTCCACGAAACAAAAGTAAACACTCAGATGAAATTGTTGACCAATACCTTCAAAAATGTATTAACAAAATGGTGTGAAGATCAAACGTTTGAGTAAACGGTTAGTTCTCCAACAGGTACGCCATATCTTTGATCAGTCGACTGACTTCCGCAAATTCTGTACCCTTGTAGTAACCACGAATGCGTCTGTTTTTATCCACCAGTACAAACTGATTGGTGTGAATGAAGTCGCTCTCACCATCTCCCTTCCCTTTCACAGCTGCAGGTTTAAGCACAAAATAGGATTTTCGGGCTAAGTTGTAGAGTTCATCTTTATCACCGGTTAGAAAGAACCATTTGCCATCAATGGCACCGTGCTCCTCCGCATAAGCCTTCATAACTGACACACTGTCGCGTTCCGGCCAAACCGTATGAGACAAAATCACTACGTCATCATTGTCTTTAAATGCCTCCTGAACACGCTCCATCTGCTTAGTCATTGCCGGACAAATGCCACCGCAAGTGGTGAAGAAGTAATCAGCCACATATATCTTTCCTTCAGTGATGGACTGATCAACCTCAAGTCCATTTTGATCTATAAAAGTAAAGTCGCCCACAAAGTGCTCGCTACTTGAGTTAAGCAAACTCGGGTCTATCAAAGATTTATCTATTAAATCGGCAGGGGCATAAACATCTGGTTTGGCTTCACGCTTCTCCTGATTCTTCTTTTTGGCCGCTTCATTATCGGAAATCATCTTGAAGCCAATAAACGAACACACCAAAAAGATCAGTGCAACTGAACCAACGGTATATATCCAGGTGTTTTTTCTCACACCGCAAATTTACTTATTCGTTGTTAATGATTCGATATAATTCGTCCAGATTTGGCGTTAAAATAATCTCTATTCGTCTGTTTTTCGATTTGTCATCACTTACAGGCAAGAATTCACTACGACCACTGGCAGATAAAATCTTTGGGTCCATTGAAGAATTTGCCAACATGATTTCAACCACAGATGTTGATCTTAAAACAGACAATTCCCAATTGTTTTTAGGATGATTTGGAGATTTGAGCTTGTCTGTGTCTGTATGACCTTCAACCACAACTTCCATGTCCTTTTGCTCTTCCAATACCTTCGCCAATTTAACCAAAGCATCTTTTCCTTCAGCACCCACTTTAGTACTTCCGGAAGCAAACAACAATTTGGCTTCCATCTTCACGTAAACTTTGCCATTACGTTCTTCAACCGTTAGGCCCTTGTCTTTAAATCCGAGTAAGGCTGCAGCCACTTTGTCCTTAAGCGCATTCACCGTTTCGTCTTTCTTTCTCAAAAGCTCCTCCAGCTCATCCACTCTGGCTGATTTCTCCGCCAATTCGTCTTTTTGCTTGTTTAGGTCGGCTTCCAGTAACTTGAGTCTTGCTTCAGTTTCTTTCAGTTCAGCTTCAAGCTTTCTTAGCTCATCCTCTTTTTGCTGAAGTTCTAGTTGTTTTAATTTGAGTTCAGTAGTCAGGTTAGCGTTTTGATTTTCCGCCATTTTTTGAAGCCTCTCTATCTGATCTAATAGTGTTTGGTTAACTTCATTCAACTTGTCGTAACGCGTGGTTAAGTTGTTGTAAGAGTCTTCCTTAAGTTTGTTGTCGCGTCTTAATTGCTCCGTTTCGTCTTTCAGTTTTTCATGCTCTACTTCAAGGTCTTTGAGCTTCTTAATGGCAGATTCAGAATCATCTTTGTATTTAGCCAACTCTTCGTCGCAGGACTTGTACTTGGCTTCCAATTCTTCATATTTTTTAGCAGGAACGCAGGCACTTAAAACTGTGGCGCCGATAAAACCTGCAAGCAGTTGTTTCTTTTTTATCATGATAGTCCTTTTTAGGGGCAACTACAAATGTCGCGCCTAAAAGCGAAATCACCTAAATATTGAAACCCAAATTATGCACATTTCGTTATTAATACTAATGGATTTGTATTCTGATACACAATGGTTTTTGAAACCGAGCTTTGATTTGGAAATGAAGCAATACCAATGTTTGGCGATTGGTCAAAGGGTTTCTAAGGACATTGATATGGTCAAATTATGGCCATGGCATGATTATTTGCATGAAACAGTAAAGATGATGAGTGCTTTTCAGGAAAATGTTAAAACCCAGAAGGATGCCTGGAAGAAGGCATTGCGTCACATAGACCTAAAGAACAAGGCCCTTTTTTATGAATCCGATGAGCCTGGGAACGATATAGAGGATGTTCACCAAATTATTGAGTTTGCCTATCCCAAGTTGAATGCACTCAACAAGAGATTGATCAATAAGAAAGAAGATGTTTTAAGTAACTGGAATGTGAGTCATTTAGGACTTTTTGCCAGTGATTTGCGGAACGGCTTTTTGGCAGTAGAGCATCTCTCCGGATTGCGTTTGTATGATTATTACCTTCCCTCAATCACCTATAGAAATAAACGATTGAATTTGACTTATCTTGATACGGTCGACCAAAATTTATCTACTCCTAAATTGATCAAACATGTCTACCAAATAGTCCCCGGACCTTACAAGCAGTTTTGGTATGTCTCAGGTACGAATGATTTGCCTGTTGAAGAAAGTCTAGAACCTTTACTAAGTAGTTATATGGTGGATGTGATTCAGGAGGTGCAGTAATATGATGCGATTATTACTTATTCTATCTTTTTTTCTAACCGCATGCTCATATGAATCAGAAGTATGGAAATCTGAGGAAGGGAGTGTGGTTACTATAACTAATCGTCAAATCCATATAAAAATGAGTGATTCAGATGAGTTTGGCAATGACATGTTTTCAGATTTTGATGGCACAATTGATGAGGTTTTGAAGGGAGAGCCAGCTTCCGATCATCAGTACATTTATGTGATTCGAAATAAGGATGGTTTCGTTAGTATGCTGCCGATAATTGAAGTGAATGATCAATATTGTTACTTTTTTTTGCACACTTATGCTAGGAATGAAGGTTATTATAGATCACTAAAAGAAATGAAGGACACAATGATCGCAAATGCGCCTAGCTGGGCAGCTCTGGATTTACTGAAACAGTCTTGGTATGATTTGATATTTGAGGATTATTTGTATTTAAGTGATGAGCGTTTCCTTTTCAAGAAGCAGTGAATTCAACAGGTACACTCGCTAATCACGATTACTCTGGAGAGTTCGAGTTGAGACATCAAGTCGCCAATCTGATCATCAAAAAGGTCCTCATCCAATTCTTCTCCGTCATCTAATTCATAGTTCTCGACACGTCTGTAGTAATCATCAATCTCTTGTTGTTTGTTCAGTAATTTTTCAAAAATGAGTTTGTTTTTAGCACTCAATTCGTGGGCAAACACCTGATAAGAGCAAAGATAACCTGAGAAAGTGTAGGACTGCACCGGCGGCTTTTTAATCCAGCGAACATCTTGTACATCCAGCTCGTTCCAGATGCCAACCAAATAGGTGTAGTCTATGATGTCCTTGACTTGAATTGATTGAATATCGGAAATCGCAATAGAATCTATATGACTCAAAGAAAAGATCCTATTTTTTTCACCATTTTCCGCCCAGTTTGGCGTAAACTCGTACTTAATTCGCTGAGAAGCATATTTAATATGTCCGGGATTGTTATAATTACCCAAACCTTGCTGAATCCTTCTGATGATATGTTGAATATTTTGCAAGGAGTCCGGATCAATGCCATTTACAGTGATGTATGAATAAGCTTCAATTGTATTCCCAGATTTAGTTTTGATTTCTAAACTCAGATGATAGCCATTGTATTCTGCTAAAGTGCTCGTACACAAGAATAGTCCAAAAAGTAAACCCAATGCTTTCATAGAACTAAGCTAATTAAATCGTTGCCAAGTCAATCTAAGGTCTATTATTAGTATTGGAACCAATTATTATTTGAAAAAGCACCTCATTTTATTCGCGAGATGGTCAATTTTTAATAGAATCACGTCAGATTCGGAACCTATAAAATTTGTGTAAGCCACCAGTAGCATATTCATTCTCACCATATGCTCAACAGTGCAGTCAATTCAGGGTTTTCAACTGTTTCTGGCGCAATGCTTGCAGCCTTTTAGATACACCAAAACCAATAAGTTATGACATCTAAAAAATCAAAAAAAGCAGATTTAGAGCACAAAAGAGCAGTTCTGCTTCCAATTGGATTGGCAGTGGCAGCCGCCATCACGTTAACCGCATTTGAATGGATTCAGGTAGAGACAAATACACTCCGCGAACAGTCAAATAAAGGCAATGAACTCGCTTTCGAGCCAATCTTTGAGGAAGAACAAAAAGAGGAAAAGGAAAAAATAATTGATGTAAAACCTGAGCCCAAACCAAAAGACCGCACACATGATCAAAAAGATGATGAGACGCCGGATGTTCAAGCCAACGTGATCACAAACTTTGAAACTCAGGAATCCGATGAACCAGATGACACACAGGGAGCAGAGCTAATTGACCCAGGGACTGAGTTTGGAGGAATCAGTATTGGAATCGGGGATAAACCGGAAGTAGATTTAATTGTTGACGATATTGATTTGAGCAAGTCTGCCAAGTTTGTCGGGGGCGAGAAAGCCATGTACGCTTTTTTGGGTAAGCACATTACCTATCCTCAGTCCGCAAAAAGACTGGGAAAAACAGGAAAGATCTTTGTTGAATTTGTCATAGATAAGGAAGGGAATGTTGGGTCTACCAAGATTCTGGGGAAACCTTTTGATGAGGCTTGTGCAAGAGAAGCCTTGTCGGCAGTGAACAAAATGCCACAGTGGATTCCCGGTGAACAATTTGGCAGGAAAGTAAAAGTGCGGTTTAGAATTCCTGTTTTCTTTACCCTACAGTAAAGAATGAATCATAAAAAGGCGTGTTCCAGGTGAATACGCCTTTTTTTTGTAATTTGTAGGGCTATTTGCTGCCTACATGTCAACCAACTACCCAAATACTGCAAGCCCCAGTGCAATCGAGCAATATAAAGAGGACATTAATCTTCTCAGCGAGATTGGTCAAACCCTGACTTCTTCATTGGATATTGAGGATGTTTTTGAGAATACCTATAAAAAGGTGAATGAACTCATGGACGCCAATGTATTCTTAATCGGATTATTGGATGAAGCACGTCAGGAAATTGTATTCAGGTATATCATTGAAGAAGGGCAAAGACACCCGGAGTCACGAAAGAGCTTGGAGGAAAAACATCAAATAGGAATTTGGGTAGCCAATCATAAGAAAGAAGCCATTGTGCTTGATATGGCTGTAGATTATCCAAAGTACACAGGGCACAAAGCCAGTCAGCCAAAAGCTGGCAAACAACCTGAATCTGTGATCTACATGCCAATTATGGACGGTGACCGCTTGCTTGGTATATTTTCAGTTCAAAGTTTTACACCTCATGCGTATTCCGATTACCATGTCAATATTCTCAGGAATGTGGGTGTTTATGTGGGGATAGCAGTGAAAAATGCATCAAATTACCACAACATTGAATCTCAGGTTGAGAAGCGAACGGCCCAAATTGAAGCTCAAAAACAAGAGATAGAAAAAGCGCATAGTGACACCAATATTTTGAATGCCATAGGTCAACAATTGATCTCAACTCTCGACATTGAAGAGGTGTTCAGTAGTCTTCATGAAAATGTCAATCAATTGATGGATGCGGCCTGTTTTGGCATTCGTTTATACGATCCGGAAGAACGCGTGATCAATTACAAATATGAATACGAGCGCGGAGAAAGGCATCCTCCCGGCCAGGTGTCCATGGATACTTCCAACAATTACTCGGTTTGGTGCGTGGAGAACAAAGAGGCTATTTTTATCAATGACAATTCCACTGAGTACGTTAAATACGTGGATGAAGTACATGTAGTAACAGGAGATTTTCCGTATTCATTGATCTTCCAGCCATTATTGAAGGGAGATGACATTCTGGGTGTGATTACCGTGCAGAGCTTTGAAAAAAATGCCTTCACACAACGTCATTTGGATATCTTGAATACTTTGGCTTCTTACACCGTTATTGCTTTAACCAATGCCACGGTCTATGAAACCATGGAGCATAAAGTAGCAGAACGAACCAAAGAGCTTGAGAAGCAGTCTAAAGATGTGATTCTTTTGAGTGAAATGGGTCAGAAAATCACTGCGCACTTGTCGGTTGAAAAAATCATTGAAGAAATTAACGACAATATTAACCAGGTGATGCCGGTAGAAAGCATGGGCGTTGGTCTGGTAGACAAGGATCAAAATATCATTGAATTTCCCGGGTACATTGAACGCGGAGAGATTCTTGAAGGTGCCCGTTATAAGTTAACAGACGACCAATACCTGGCAGTAAAATGCTTTAATTCAGGAGAGCACATTCTGATCAATGACTACTTTGGTGAGTACATGACAGGAACGGATCAGGAGGATACTGATACTAAAGGAGATTCTACCAATTCCATCATCTATTTGCCTCTTATGGTCAAGGATCAAAAGTTAGGTGTAATTACCGTGCAGAGTTTTCAAACAAATGCCTACACCCACTATCACGTGAATTTTCTGAAGAATCTGGTGGTTTTTGTTGGAATTGCACTTGAGAATGCCCAGTTATATGGTGGTCTGGAGGATTTGGTGGAAGAAAGAACTTCAGAGGTGGTCAAACAAAAAGAGGAAATTGAACAGACTCATAAGAATGCTCAATTGCTCAATAGCATTGGAAAAGAGCTGATCTCTACAGTTGATTTGAAGAGTATTTTTGACCGCCTGCACAATAGCATTGGTCAACTGATGGACGCCACGGTCTTTGGCATTCGTTTATACAATAAAGTGCGCCATGTAATTTCCTACAAATACGAAATTGAAAATGGTGAACTTCAGTCTGAAGATGTTGAGGTGCCTATGACGGCAGATAACAATTATTCGGTTTGGTGCGTCAAAAACAAGACCCCCATCTTTATTAATGATAATTCTACAGAGTACGTTCGATATGTGGATGAAGTGCATGTGGTGCAGGGAGAATTTCCCTATTCTCTCATTTTTCAACCTTTGATGAAGGGAGATGAGGTCTTGGGTGTGATCACTGTGCAGAGCTATGAAAAAGACGCTTATACGAGTTATCATTTAAGTATTTTGGAGGCATTGGCGTCCTATTCCGTGATCGCATTGAACAATGCCAGTATGATCGAAGAGCTCGAAGAACGTGTTCAGCACAGAACAAGCATGATTACTGAGCAGAAAGAGATCATTGAGGAAAAGAATAAGAACATTACCGACAGCATCAAATATGCCAAGCGCATCCAAAAGGCGATTTTACCAGACATGGAAAAGATCAAACACTCCTTTGAGGACGCTTTTGTGATTTTTCAACCAAAGGATATTGTGAGTGGCGACTTTTATTGGTTCGAAGAAGTGGGCAACAAAGTGTTGTTTGCAGTCGTAGATTGTACAGGGCATGGTGTTCCTGGGGCTTTCATGAGTTTGATTGGAAGCAATGCCCTCAAAAAAATTGTGATAGAACAACAAGAGACCACTCCCGGGAGGATTCTGGACCTATTGGACGATTCCGTCTCTGAAACACTGTCTCAGAATATGCAACATGGTACGGTAAAAGATGGTATGGACCTGGCGCTGTGTTCGTTTAACAGAGATACCATGGTGTTAGAGTTCGCCGGAGCCTTCAATCCTTTATGGATCATTAGAAATGGTGAATTGATTGAATTCAAAGGCGATAAAAGAGCCATTGGTCTGTCAGACTCTTTGAACTCTTCTAATTTTACAACGCAAGTGATCAAGTTGGAACCTGATGATCAGCTATTCCTCACCTCTGATGGTTTTGCGGACCAATTTGGTGGTGCGAATAACAAAAAGCTGAAGATTAAACGATTCAAACAAATGATCAATACGGCCACGACTTCTATGGAACAAAAGGGCAATAAGCTTCTCCAGGAATTCATCAACTGGAAAGGTGATTTTGAACAGTTGGATGACGTTTGTGTAATAGGCGTTCGCATTTAGTAATGTTCCTTCCCACACGGCAGGTGTTCGCGTGTAGCAAGCTTCAGCCCAGACATTAGCAGAAGCCTGTGCGGAGGAAAAACAAAGAGGGTGTCTTCAGAACATAGTATCGCATCAAAACAAAAAGCGCATACTGGATTGAATGCGCTTTTCGATTGTAGTAGTTTGGTTAATGTTGTTTATTCTCCCAGATTAAATAACAGACCAACACTCACAACGGCCTGATCATAATCTGAAATTACGTATTTACCTTCAATGAATGGTGTTACTGCCCCAAGATTAACTCCCAATCCACCACCAAGGTTAAGTCCCATCTCGGTTCGAGTGTCTTCAAAGTCTCCCAATTCACTTTTAATGGTAGTAATATTCAATCCGGCCAAAGGATATACATACAAACCTTCATTAGATGGTAAAATGAATGCACCATTAAAGTTTAAGCCCCACACATCAACATCATAAAAACCATCATCACCAGGGAAAAAATAGTTCAGGTCTCCACTGATTCTGAAGTTATCTCCCAACATGGCACCTCCTCTTATATTGATTCCGGGCTCGTCAATTTCACTGCCGTAGGACACTCCACCACCCAGACTGGTTTGAGCTGATAAGTTAAAATTCATAAAAAAAGCTACCAGGAAAAGTCCTGCAAGCTTGAAGGTATGGTTTGATTTAAAAAATTTCATAGTTTTTAAGTTTTTTGGTTCGGGGTATTCAATTCAAAAACCGGACATCAAATGGAAATTTAGAGCAATCATTTGTTTTTCAGAATGTTAGGCTCTTGATTGCTGTCGCTTAGAAGACCTTATGTGTAGAAATTTTGATACACATTGCGCAAGATTTCCTACCATATTTATGATGAGATACTTGCATTGAGCTGTTTTTCGGGTGTACCTTTGCCAGCTAAATTGAAGAGGTGGAAGACGGAATTCGAATCAATAAGTTTTTAAGTGAAATTGGTTACTGTTCAAGACGGGAAGCAGATAAACTAGTGGAGCAGGGTAGAGTAACGGTCAACAATAAGGCGCCACAAATTGGGCAGAAAGTAACTTACCAAGATCGAGTACATGTGGATGGGGAATTGGTGTCAAAGCCCGATGATAATCCCATTTATATTGCTTTCAACAAGCCTAAGGGCATTGTATGCACCACAGACACTCAAAATGAAAAGGACAACATCATTGATTTCATTCGTCACCCCAAACGCATTTTCCCTATTGGTAGATTAGATAAATTGAGTGAAGGCTTGATTTTTCTGACAAGTGATGGAGACATTGTCAACAAGATCTTAAGGGCGCACAACAGACATGAAAAAGAATATGTTGTTACAGTTGACAAGCCAATTACTCCTGGTTTCATAAAGAAAATGAGCAATGGTTTGCCAATATTGGGTAAGACGACTAAAAAGTGTACCGTTAAATCGCGTGGAAAGTACGTGTTTACCATTGTATTGACTCAGGGTCTTAACAGGCAAATTCGTCGAATGTGTGAATATTTAGACTACAAAGTGACCAAATTGAAGCGTGTCCGAATCATGAACGTGAATTTAGACATTCCTTTAGGGGAGTGGCGAGATTTGTCTGAAACTGAGCTCAAAGAAATCAAAGAGGCCATTGGGAAGTCCACTAAAACATCCAGGTCAAAGAAGCCGGCAAAAAAAGGACCCGGCTTGTCGAAAAATCCAAAAGCCAATTCTGGGAAGAAGTTTGGATCAGACCGAAAAAATGGAACTTTTAAGAAGAAAAAAAGTAACGCGGGCGGTCGTGGAAGAGGTAAACGCTCGTGAGGGTATGGAATTTGCTTAACTATGGCATCCTCAAAGCAATGAAACTCGCAGTGATCATAGCATTATTCGTCTTGAATACATTACGTGCTCAAGACTCGATTATTGTGCGTGAACCAGTGGGTAAGTATGAATTAAGGATTACATCAAAGATCAGTTATTTCGGTCCTGGAGAAGCCAAGGTAGACTATTTCGCCGGGCACTTGCTCAATAACGATTACCAAAATGTTATCAGCTACAATGGTCCAACGGATTTTCAGGCTTTTGGAATTGTTGATACCTGCTTCCATTATTTTGGGACTTTTGGTAAAAAGACAGAGCTTGGTAAAAAGCAATTCATTCGTGAACAATATGTAGTTGACGTTTATGATGTGTCTGTCAATTTTGAGGCAATAGACAGCATCTATGAGTATGATAAATCCGGGGACGATTATCAGGAATTCACGCGGTCTAATCGACCGTTTATCGACCTGAATAATCACATGTTGAATGACTTATCAGATTCTCTTTGGAGTCACTCTGCGGATTATCTTGAATTTGCACGAATATGTCATGACTACGTTGCTCAGCATTTTGCTTATGGCGATCCATTGACCGGTTTTCATCCAATTAAGAAAATACTGGAAAACGGTGGTGGAGATTGTGGCAATTTGAGTTCTATTTGGGTTAATTTATTGAGAATACAGGGAGTTCC
>JAUILH010000190.1 GCA_030433115.1 Bacteroidia bacterium
GTCTTCATATGGCGCCATTAAATTGGCAAGTACTTCATTTACTTTGAAGAATAGGTTTACGCCTAAACTGAAATTAGTGGCATGAACTATGGCTCCTTGCTTGTTTTCGCATGTTTGTTGAATGGTGTCAAGATTCTGGTGCCAGCCGGTGGAGCCAACAACGACTGGCACATTTGCTTCAAGACACATTTGAATGTTTGCCGTGGCACTTTCCGGATTAGTGAATTCAATAGCGACATCTGCGGCTTTCAAAAGTTCCGGAGAAGGAGGATTTGACCTGCCAAATTTATGAATAGCTTCATGTCCGCGACTAGCCAACATGCTGTTTATTGCACGTCCCATTTTGCCATATCCTATCAACGCTACTTTCATAGTGGAAAGGCACAAATTTACAATTTAAGGCTTAGGAAAGGTAATTTCTTTTGAATAGTTCAGGGGCAAAGGAAGAACCTGCTTAATTCACCTAATTCTCAGAGAAAATTTCAAACCAAATGATCTGGTAGCCAAACTGGAGTGGGGGGCTATGCGCAAACTCAAATCTTCATTTATTTTGGTTTCCCAGTCATAAAAATGGGCATCCACAGAGGCGTCTACTATTTGTAGGACGTAAACCAGACCAAAGGCTATGTAACTCATGTCTCGCCATCTCCGGTAAGTGTCCTGTATGGTAATTAGATCCTGATCACGGTAAGCAGACAGTGCGGGATCTGGAGCGGGGTCACCTGGTTTTGGGTTTACACGACTAATGTATTCTTGCCTGAAGCGTCTGTAATTCTTGTTATTGTCTATTATAAAATATAAAGAAGCCCCTAAACCGCCATAAACAATAGGCATTTTCCAATATTTTTTGTTGTAAGCCTGACCAGCACCTGGCAAAAAAGTAGACAACAGTGCAGCCTTTTTTGGGGAATGTTTTGGAACACTATCATTTGGCTCTTCTGAGTCTTGTGCATGAGATTTAATAACAGGACAAGTAAGGAGACAAATAAGGGGAATTAATATGGCAAACTTAGAAATCAAGCAAATCAATGATTCGTTTAAAATCGCCTTGAGACGCAAAATTGATGACGATTTTTCCAGTGCCATTACTGCCTTTTTTGATAGAAATCTTGGTGCCAAGGTAATCTTCCAAATCCGTTTTTACCTTCTGTTGCTCAAATGATAACGTAATGGGCTCAGTTTTAGTACTGTCTTTTGATGATTTGGAGTCGGAATTGGCAGCAGAAGCCAGTTTTTCAGTCTGTCTGACAGATAAACCATCTTTCAAAATTTTAGCAAGAATCTGAGTCTGCAAGGTCTCATTATCCACACCCGCCAAACTTCTTGCATGTCCCATACTAATGCTCTTTTCGCGCACGGCAATTTGTACTTCAGCAGGTAATTTGAGCAGCCTCACATAGTTTGTGACCGTTGTTCTGTTCTTGCCAATTTTTTTACTGAGTTGATCTTGGGTCAGATCACATTCATCCATCAGTCTTTGAAAGCTGATAGCCACTTCAATGGCGTCTAGGTCTTCTCTCTGGATGTTCTCAACCAATGCCATCTCCAAAACCGACTGATCGTCAGCATCTCTGATGTAAACAGGGATTTCTTCAAGACCAACTAATTGAGATGCTCTGAAACGTCTTTCACCAGAAATGATCTGGTATTTGTTGCCAACTTTTCTGACCGTAATTGGCTGAATAATTCCATGTTCTTTGATAGAATCTGCCAATTCTTCCAAAGCAGACTTTTCAAAATGGGTTCTTGGATTGTCTGGGTTGACCTCAATTTTATCAATTTTGATCATAGAGACATTGGTCTCCTTTCTGGATCCTTTGCCGGCATAGCCTTTCGCCAGATCAGAGTTGGTTTCGGAATTTTCAAGAAGGGCACTCAGTCCTTTGCCCAAAGCACTTTTCTTAGCCATAATTACATTTCAATGATTTTGTCGGCTTCATTCAAACGTGTCATTTCGTTCTTTTGAAGAACTTCTCTTGCCAAATTGAGGTAGTTGATTGAACCTTTGCTGCTAGCATCATGCATAATAATAGATTCGCCAAAACTTGGTGCCTCACCCAACTTGGTGTTTCTATGAATAATTGTCTCAAAAACCAACTGTTGAAAATGTGTTCGAACTTCTTCTACCACCTGGTTGGCCAGTCGAAGACGTGTGTCATACATAGTCAATAAAATGCCTTCAATATCTAATTCAGGATTTAGTCTACTCTGAACTATTTTGATGGTATTTAATAGTTTTCCAAGTCCTTCTAGCGCGAAATACTCACATTGTACCGGAATGATCACAGAATCCGCACTGGTAAGCGCATTCACTGTAATCAACCCCAGGGAAGGAGAGCAGTCAATGATGATAAAATCGTAGACGTCATTTAATTGTTCCACCACTTGTTTGAGTTTGTGCTCACGGTTAGGCAATTCAATCATTTCTATCTCAGCTCCTACCAAATCAATGTGTGCCGGCAATAAATCTAAATTTGGATTGGATGTGCTCAAAATGATATCCTGAGGATCCACCTCATTCACCAGGCATTCATACACACTGGTTTTAACATTGTTGGGATCGAAACCGACACCAGAAGTTGTATTTGCCTGCGGATCTGCGTCAATCAGCAAAGTTTTTTGTTCAAGCGCGCCTAAGCTAGCCGCCAAGTTGATAGCTGTAGTGGTTTTTCCTACTCCACCTTTTTGATTAGCTATTGTAATTACCTTTGCCATATTGATTTTTAGATTAACGCAATTCCGCAATGTAAAAGTACGTTAAACTGCCCTTTTATCCTTACTTTTGGCTTTGTTTTTATGCACAGATTTTTGTTAAAATGAACAAGAAAATTACAATCGTTTCAGGGACCAACAGACAAGGAAGTAATACACTTAAGGTGGCACGTCATTATATGGAAGTGCTTGAAAATAAGGGACAAGAAGTTAAAATATTTAGCCTTGAAGATTTGCCATTATCCACCTTTCATGCTAATATGTATGAAAACAAGTCGCCAGAGTTGTTAACAATTATTGATGATTATATGCTTTGGGCAGATGCCTACGTTTTCGTGATGCCGGAATACAATGGCGGTTATCCAGGTGTGCTCAAAATGTTCGTTGATGTTGTGCCGCCTCCCTATTTGAATGGTAAAAAGGCCGGTTTGATAGGCTTGTCATCTGGTAAACAGGGAAATTGCAGAGGAACGGATGCGTTTACCAATGTGCTGAACTACTTAAAAGTGAGTGTGTATCACAATAAACCAAAGTTGTCAGGTATAGAAAGCTTGTTGAGTGAAGAAGGTAGATTGATTGAAGAATACAGCCTGAAAGTCCTGGACGATCATGCAGAAGGTATGATGGTTTTCTAGATGTCCTCGAAATTAACATCAGAAAAATTGCTGTCAGAACCCGAACTGTCTCCAGAATCATTCCTCAAGCTCTGAATTTTAGAAACTGCCTCATTCAAGCCATCAGCGAACTTGTCGAAATCCTCTTTGTACAGGAATAGTTTGTGCTTTTCGTAGAAGAATTTACCATCATCGTCATAACGGCGTTTACTTTCAGTAATCGTTAAATAGTAATCGTTGCCTTTGGTTGCCTTAACATCAAAAAAGTAGGTTCTTTTACCTGCTCTGACCGCCTTTGAGAAAATCTCATCACGATTATTAGAATCCTTTCCTTCTTCCATCTTACGCTCGTTTTCTTTAGTATACTGACCTAAACAAATATAGAACTATTTGCTTAATTACCAACTTTTGATGGCTTTTTTTGCTCTTCAATTAACTGCTTGTTGAAAAGCATGTGGTAGACTCCCTGAGCTTTCATGAGATCATCATGCGAGCCTTCTTCAACCAATTCACCCGCATCCAAAACTATGATGTAATCGGCATCTTTTACTGAACTTACCCTATGGCTAATAATAATCGCAGTTTTGCCAACAGTTTCTTCCCGCAGACTCTTTAGAATGGTTTCTTCAGTCTCGGTGTCTACTGCCGATAAGCAGTCGTCAAAAATCAATATTTTTGGGTCTTTAATCAGCGCTCGGGCGATACTCAACCGTTGTTTCTGACCACCTGATAGGGTAATGCCTCTTTCTCCCAAAATGGTGTCAAATTGATTCTGAAAGCCCATGATGTTGGACAGTAAATCCGCTTTGCGAGCAGCTTCCTTGATCATCTCATGGTCGGAGGCATCTTTCAAACCAAATGCAATGTTCTCACTGATGGTGTCAGAGAAAAGGAAAACCTCTTGTGGCACATAGCCTATCTGACTTCTTAGGTCGTTTAAATTAATGGAGGCGATATCTTTCCCGTCAATAAGAACAGACCCCGAACTGGTGTCATATAAACGGCACACCAGATTGGCAATCGTAGATTTTCCTGAGCCAGTTCGACCAATAATTGCCAGCGTTTTTCCAGGCTTTAAGTCAAAACTAATGTTGTTGAGTGCTTGTATGCCTGAATCAGGGTAAGTGAAAGACACATCTTTGAATGTGATGTTTCCTTCAATGACAGATTCACCCGTGTTGGTATTGGTGATTTCCGGTTTCTCAAGTAAAAATTCGTTGATTCTTTTTTGTGAAGCAGCTGCACGCTGGACAATACTGGTCACCCATCCAACGGAGGCAAAGGGCCAGGTAAGCATGTTCACATAAATCACAAACATCACCATGTCACCAACCGTGATTTCACCATTCATGGTTTTTAGTCCACCAACGTAGATGGCTACAATTGTGCTCAAACCAATTAAGATAATAATGGTAGGCATGAAGAGGGCTTCTACCTTCACACGACTCAATGATCTTGTTTTGTAGTCCTCACACGCCTCATCAAATTCTTCTGCAAACCGTTCTGAGCCTCTAAAAGCTTTCAAAACCCTGATACCCGAAAAAGCCTCCTGAGCCATTGTACTCAAATGAGATTGCTGTACCTGAACCATCTCGCTTCTCTTGTTCATGGTTTTGCTCACATAGTAAATCATAACCGACATGATGGGGAGTGGACTCAATACATACAAAGTCAGTTCAGGACTTACCATCAGCATACTCACTAGGGAAAAAATAAACATGAAAAGCAGGTTAATGGTGTACATCACTGCCGGTCCCAGGTACATTCTCACTTTAGACACATCTTCACTGATGCGATTCATTAAATCTCCCGTATTCTTTCGCTTATAAAATGAGGTGCTAAGATTTTGATACTGTTCATAAATCTCATTTTTAAGGTCGTATTCAATGAGTCTTGACATCACAATGATGGTTTGCCTGGTTAGAAACAGGAAAAAACCTTTGATGAAAGAGAATAGCACGTATGCACCTCCAATGCCAAGCGCCAGGTAAAGAATTTCCTGAGAATCTATATTGGCCAGCTTGTCTTTATCAGCAGCCAGTTTTTGAATTTCATCAACACCTTCCTTGATTTTTCGGGGCATTAGAATATTGAAAACACTGGAAACGATGATGAAGATGATCCCAAGGGCAAACCTGAGCCGATATTTAACGAAATATTTATTTAAGTACGCGAGAGATTTCACTTAATTATTGCTTATTTTTGCACCCCTTGAGAGTACAAAACTACTTAAGTTTATTTATTAATGTTCTTTATAATTTAGGAAATGATGGATGTGAACCAAGTTTCAGAGCAGGTGTCTTCGAATCCTGTAATAGGTCAAATGCAAAAATATGATCATGAGCAACTATTGTTTTGTCAGGATAATGCAACTGGCTTACGTGCCATTATTGCCGTTCACGACACAACTTTAGGACCTGCTCTGGGTGGAACCAGAATGTGGAGCTATGCCAATGAAATGGAAGCGCTCAATGACGTGTTGAGATTGTCTAGAGGAATGACTTATAAAAATGCCATTTCCG
>JAUILH010000191.1 GCA_030433115.1 Bacteroidia bacterium
TTCTACCAGAGAAAGGAAATCAAAGACATTTTAGCATACTGTAGATTAACAGCCAATCACAATGATGAGGAAGCACTCAAGCGTGTGATCAATTATCCGAAACGGGCCATTGGCAAAACAACCATTGACAAAGCCATTATCCAAGCCAACGAGCACAGTACCACGCTTTGGAATGTTCTAAACGATCCGCATCAATATGGTTTTCAAGTGAATTCCGGCACTTTCAATAAAATTCAGGGATTCACCACTATGATCCGGAGTTTTAAAACAGCTTTAGATACTAAGTCCGCTTTTGAACTGGGTAATGAAATTGCGAAAAACTCAGGCTTATTGAGAACGCTTCACGACGACAAAACCCCAGAGGGCGTCAGTCGATACGAAAACATTCAAGAGCTCTTAAATGCCATGAAGGAATTTTCTGATTCGGCTAAAGGAGATGAGATCAAAACACTGGGAGATTTCCTAATTGATGTCGCACTTTTGACAGATGCGGACAATGAAAAAGATGAGGACAAAAACAAAGTCACTTTGATGACAATCCACGCTGCAAAAGGATTGGAATTTCCCTATATATATGTAGTTGGTTTAGAAGAGAATTTATTCCCGTCTCAAATGAGTCTGCATAGTCGATCGGAATTAGAAGAGGAACGCAGGCTGTTTTACGTGGCCATCACCAGAGCAGAAAAAGAATGCACATTGACTTACGCCTCCAGCCGTTATCGTTGGGGAAACTTGATTTACTGTGAACCCAGTCGATTCATTGATGAATTAGATCAAGAGTATCTGAACAGAATTGAACCCAAGAAGAAACCGAGTGGCTCTTTTGACGAAACACCTTGGGAATCTTCTTTCACTTCAAAAAGCTTCAACAAAAAGTCGTTTTCATCAAAAAAGACACCAACTAAACCTGCAGCAAAAAAACCTGCCCCAACATATACACCACCTCCTAAAAATTTAAAAAAACTGAGTCATACGGCTTCAAGCACAAACAACTCTGCAATGGACAGCTCAGAGCTGGAAGTGGGTATCATGGTGAAACACGAACGATTTGGAAAAGGAAAAATCATCAGTATTGATGGAGATGCGCCTAACACAAAAGCCACTGTTTTTTTTCCTACGGCGGGACAAAAACAGCTCCTCTTGAGGTTTGCTAAGCTTGAAGTCGTCAGCGAATAATTATATTTACACTTTTTTAGAAGAATGAAAGACATGAGTTATAATACCAGCAGGGGCAGAATGATCATCCCGGAGTACGGAAGAAACGTACAGAAGATGGTCAATTTTGCGTGCACTGTTGAAGATACAGAGGAGAGAAATAAAGTGGCCAAGGCCATTATAGCCATTATGGGGCAACTCAACCCACATTTAAGAGATGTTGAAGATTTTACCCATAAATTGTGGGCACACTTATTCATCATGTCTGACTTTAAGTTAGACGTTGAGTCGCCATACCCCATTCCAACGGCTGAAACTTTCAATCAAAAACCAGATAGAGTGGCTTATCCTCAGTCCAGAATCAAGTACGGACACTACGGGAAAACCATTCCAAAAATGATTGAAAAGTGTGTTGAATATGATGAGGGAGATGAAAAAGAAGCGCTGAAAATCATCATTGCTAACATGATGAAGAAGGCCTATCTGATGTGGAACAGAGATACGGTGAACGATGAATTAATCGCGAACCAATTAAAAGAATTATCCGGAGGCAAACTGGAATTGCAAGATTTGAGTGTTCTCACATCTACCCAGGAAATTCTTAAGAACCACAAACCAAACAACAATCACTCGAACAATAATCGTAAGAGAAGAAACAACCAAAAGAAAGGACGTAAACGCTACTAAACAACTATGGGATCATTTGAAATTTACGGTGGAAACAAACTAAAAGGAGACCTGATACCGCAGGGTGCCAAAAATGAAGCATTGCAAATTTTGTGTGCAGTGCTCCTAACCGAAGAAAAAGTAACCATCAGCAATGTTCCTGATATTGTGGATGTCAACAAACTTATCAACCTGCTTCAAGCACTTGGTGTGAAGGTGGAAAAAGTTGAAAAAGGCATCTACCATTTTAAAGCGGATAAGGTCAACATAGATTACTTAAACACGGACGATTTTAGAGAAAGAGGTGGTGGCTTAAGAGGCTCCATTATGATCGTTGGTCCACTTTTGGCTAGATTCGGAACCGGATCTATTCCCAAACCAGGTGGAGACAAAATTGGTCGTAGAAGATTAGACACTCATTTCATTGGTTTTGAAAAATTGGGTGCCAAGTTTAGTTATGATAATAAAACGAGTTTCTACAAAGCCACTGCAAAAAAATTGAAAGGTACTTACATGCACCTTGATGAGGCCTCTGTAACGGGGACTGCTAATATCGTAATGGCTGCCGTGTTGGCAAAAGGCACGACAACTATCTACAATGCGGCTTGCGAACCTTACTTACAACAGCTTTGTAAAATGTTGAACAGAATGGGCGCCAAAATCAGTGGCATTGGTTCCAATATGTTGATTATTGAAGGCGTTGAGAGATTGGGAGGCTGTTTCCATAAGATCCTTCCGGACATGATTGAAATTGGGAGTTTCATTGGGCTCGCTGCCATGACTCAGTCTGAAATCACCATTAAAGATGTCAGTTACCCAGATTTAGGAGTGATTCCTTCAGTCTTCCAAAGACTTGGAATTAAAATGGAGTTGAAGGGTGATGACCTTTACATTCCTTCGCAAGATGTGTATGAAATAGACACATTTATTGACGGGTCAATTTTGACCATTTCTGATGCGCCATGGCCTGGATTTACACCGGATTTATTGAGCATTGTTTTAACCACAGCCATTCAGGCGAGAGGAAGTGTACTCATTCACCAGAAGATGTTTGAGAGTAGATTATTCTTTACCGATAAGTTGATTGATATGGGGGCTCAAATCATCCTGTGTGATCCACACAGAGCCACAGTAATTGGCTTGGGAAGGAAATACCCTTTACGAGGAATTCAAATGACCTCTCCGGACATTAGGGCTGGTGTTTCACTGTTAATTGCGGCATTATCCGCAGAAGGCAAGAGTACCATTCATAATATCAACCAAATTGACAGAGGGTATCAGGATATAGACATTCGTTTGAATAATCTTGGGGCAGATATTAGACGATTGAGCTAATTGGGTTTTGGAATAAATCTTGCTAAAACTTCAGGCATGAAAGCGTTGATAATTTTAAGCACATTATTCATATGCTTTGGTTTCAAATCGGGGAATCAAACAAGCATTAGACCGATGGTTGACACCACAGGACTAAACGTGGGCGACAAAATACCTAACATTAATCTCCCATCTCCGGATGGAAAAAACCTAAAGCTATACAAATTAAAAGGCAAATATGTTTTAGTGGATTTCTGGGCCTCATGGTGCCGACCGTGCAGAAAGGAAAATTCTAATTTGGTAGCTGCATACCGTAAATATAAAGGAGCCAAATTCAAGGATGGCAAGGGCTTTGAGATATACAGTGTTTCTTTAGATAAAACAGCGGACAGTTGGAAAAAAGCCATTGAAGCAGATGATTTGACCTGGAAATATCACGTCTCTGATCTGAAAGGATGGAAATCAGATGTGGCAGCACAGTTCAAAATAAGATCTATCCCCAGTAATATCCTTATAGGACCAGATTTAAAGATCATCGCCATTAATATTAGAGGTGATGAACTACATGAAGTCATTGATTCTTACGTGACAGCGCTTTAATTCAACGGTCATTTTGACCGACCTTTTCCTTATTTAACAATAGATACAAGGCACTTTTTGGCATGATTACGTAAAATTCTGCCATCTTGTCTGATTCAAGGAAATGGTCATATATTTGCAAACCATTTTTCAAAAATCGGAAATCATGAGTGAAGACAAAAGAGAAGATCAGGAAACTATACAGGATGAACAAACGCAGGAGCAAACTGAATCTAAAGATCAAAAAGAAACATCTTCAGAAGAGGTGAGCATTGAAGAACCGGTTAAAAAAGTAGTTGAGGAGAATGTTGATTACAAAGACAAGTATATCAGACTCTACTCGGATTTTGAGAATTTTAGGAAACGTAATGCCAAGGAGAAGATCGATATTATCCAACGTGCGAGTGGTGATTTGGCAAAGGATATTCTTCCGGTGATTGATGACTTTGAGCGCGCAATAAAAGTGAATGAAGAGTCGGAAGATGCCTCTGCGGCGAAAGAAGGTTTTAAATTGATTTACGATAAGTTTGTGAAAACCTTAGCGACCAAAGGCATTAAAGAAATGGAAGCAGTTGGTGAAGCGTTTGATGTGGATAAGCATGAGGCGATTACACAAATTCCTGCTGGAGACGACATGAAAGGAAAAGTAGTAGACGTGGTTGAAAAAGGTTACTACATGAATGACTCTGTTCTGCGTTATGCCAAAGTGGTAGTAGGACAATAATATAAGACATGGCCAAAAGAGATTATTACGATATATTGGGTGTTTCTAAAGGGGCTTCTGAAAGCGAAATCAAGAAGGCTTACAGAAAGCTTGCCATTAAGTACCACCCAGATAAAAATCCTGGGGATACTGAAGCGGAAGACAAATTTAAGGAAGCCGCTGAAGCTTATGAAGTCTTGAGTGACCCTCAGAAAAAACAACGCTACGATCAATTTGGTCATGCAGGCATGGGCAGCCAGGGCGGATTTGGTGGCGGTGGTGGCATGAATATGGACGACATATTCAGTCAGTTTGGCGACATCTTCGGAGGTGCTTTTGGTGGCGGTTTCGGGGGTGGCGGTGGCCGTAGAACCCGAGTAAGAAAAGGCACCAATCTTCGCGTAAAAATCAAATTGACCCTGGAGGAAATCGCCAATGGGGTTGAGAAAAAAATCAAAGTCAACAAACTCGTCAATGTTGATGGGGTTGAGTTTAAGACGTGTACGGTTTGTGGCGGGACTGGTCAGGTAACGAGAGTTACCCAAACCATCTTAGGCGCCATGCAAACTTCTTCTACATGCAATGCCTGCCATGGTTCAGGTCAGATGATTGGCAAAAGGCCTCCGGGAGCTGACGAAAACGGCTTAAAACGAGAAGAAACTGTTATCCCAATAGACATCCCAGCTGGTGTTGAGCAAGGGATGCAACTAAATGTTCAGGGACAGGGCAATGCCGCTCCTGGAGGAGGCGTCAATGGCGATCTACTGGTTGTGATCGAGGAGGTTGACAATGAAGAATTAAAACGAGAAGGGCCGCACCTACATCATGAAGCATACGTGAGTTTTATTGATGCGGCATTAGGATCGTCAATTGAAGTTCCTATGGTAAGCGGTAAGGCTAAAATCAAGATTGATCCGGGCACACAAAGTGGAAAAACATTGAGATTGAGAGGCAAAGGATTACCAAGTGTGCATTCAAGAGGAACGGGAGACTTATTTGTGCACATCCATGTATGGACACCCCAAAAATTGAGCAAAGAAGAACGTGCTGCTTTGGAACAAATGCAAGGCTCGGAAAACTTTAAACCACAACCAGGCAAAAAAGACAAGAGTTTCTTTCAGAGAATGAAGGAACATTTTACCGGGTAGTTTTGTAAATTGTTGTTATGAATTGGCAACAACTATTGGCGAGTAAACAAGGAAGACTCAAGTTAGTTTTTGGCTCTACCATATTGACGACCCTGTTCTTCGCCATTTTCAAGCCTTTTCAACTCGCACATTATTCGAGTGAGGACTACTTTATAGTGCTTACAGCCATTTGCGTGATCAGTTTACTTACGCTTACTTTTACCCACTTCATATTTCCCTCGATTTCAACTGAACAATACAGTTTTTGGATTAAAC
>JAUILH010000032.1 GCA_030433115.1 Bacteroidia bacterium
TTTGCCATTTTCAACGGGCAGAAATCTCATTCGGACGATACCATTTTAAAGAGCCAGGAATTTATCGAACATAATTATGCTGAGCCAGTATCTTTAGATCGTTTGGCAGAGGTGACCAATCTAAGCAGACGAAATTTTATTCGACGGTTCAAGAAGGCGACTTCTCATACACCTGGTGAATACCTGAAAAGAATCCGGGTTGAGGCTGCCAAACGGATTTTGGAATTAAAAAACTCAACCGTAAGTGAAGCTATGTATGAAGTAGGCTACAACGACAGTAAAGCCTTTAGAGAAACTTTTAAGAAAGTGACAGGTTGCTCACCCTCAGATTATAAGTCAAAATTTAGCCGCGAACCACTCATTCTATTTTGATTTTCCCTTGTTCGGGACAAAAAAAGTTGTATATTTGCCGTCCGATTAGACAAAAAAACATTCAACGGAATGTTTCAAGATATATCGCGGGATGGAGCAGTTGGTAGCTCGTTGGGCTCATAACCCAAAGGTCGTCAGTTCGAGTCTGGCTCCCGCAACTAAGGAAAAGCCTCTCAGAAAACTGGGAGGCTTTTTTGTTTTTGGTCGATAATTGAAATCAAAAAATAGCAACATTCTTCTGTTATATTTCATCTGAAGGCAACACCCCAAAATAGTCCCTATATGCTATTGAAAACTTACCATGGTTTGAGTAACCAAATTGCGAAGAAATTTCCTTCAATTCCTTCTTGGGATTTTTCTTTATAATTTGTCGAGCCATTTTTAACTGCTTTTTTCTGAAATATTGAAAAATCGTCTCTCCGTATATCAGCTTGAAGTCTGATTTCATTTTTGTTGGTGATAGTCCAACCTTTTTTGCCAAAACATCTATTCCCATAAAAGAACTATAAATGTTATCTACCAAATATTTCTCTACATTAAATATTTTGATTCTGTTTACTGTAGAAATTTCTAACAGCTTAACTCCTAAATCTTGTTCTTGATATTTATTAGCAAAACGATAGATGAAACAACTGATAAATTCTTTCCAGGCCTGGTGAACATTTTCATTATTGGTCGTTAAGGATAATTTAAAAATTTGCTCGGATTTAACTTTGAAGTCTTCAGCTGTAGTTTGATCTTCCTTAACAATTATAAATTCATAACGAGATTTAAAAAAATCTTTCAAAGACGTTTGGAGAATTACTTCATCGTGATATAAATTTTCTTTTATCCAATTTTTATGCATAAAAATGATCATACTAAAAGTTTCATTTCCTTTAAAACAAGTATGTGCATTTCCTTCTTCCGATTTTAATAAAATCCATGAGTAATTTATGTACGATACTCCATTTAGATAGGCATTTTTATTTTTCACCTTTGACTCTGTTATTTCCAGATATAACTTGAAATAATCAGAAGGTGAAGTTTTGTTAGTCTTACAAACAAAGTTTATGTTTTCTTTAAAGGTGGCAGAGGACTGCATATACCATAAGCCGTCTTCAATTTGATGATACAACACGTGAGCATTAATAAATGGATTGTTCGATTCAAAATATTTTTTTTGGGGTTTGTGTTTGACAAATGGCATTTTGGAAATACTCTTCACAGTAGCGATAGGAGAGTTAGACATAACGGGCATCTCATAGAATCCATCCCGATATTTGAAGAGTAATTTTTTTACCGAATTGTACCAAAGGTTTACACTTGACTGTTTCATAACACCCCCTCAATATATACGATATTCGTTTACTAGGTATTTATCCTTGCACAAATGTCTTATCGGGCAATTGCTAGACAGATTAATTGTGGAATTTAGAATTATGAAATTCTAAGCCGCAAAAATTTTTAAGTAAAGAATAACTAAAACGATAGGGTATGAAGAAGATAATAGCATCAACAATAGCATTAGTATTGGTTGTAACTAGTTTTGCTACAACCATCACAGTAACCAATACCAACGACTCTGGAGCAGGTTCTTTAAGACAAGCAGCCATCAATGCGGCAAGTGGAGATACTATCCGATTTGACCCTGGTTTACTTACAGCAGCGGTAGATTCAATATCCTTAGCAACCGAAATAGACTTTGGAAATAAAGGCATTGTTATTAAAGGTTTATATACCGCTACGGATACACTGTTTATTTCCGGAGCGAATACCTCTAGAATTTTCTCATTTAACGGAGCGGGTAAAGTAGTGTTAGATTCCCTTGTATTAATAAATGGAAATGGACAAGGTAATAGCAGTAATGGTAATGGTGGTGCGGTATTCTGCGGGTATGGAACGGACACCTTGCATGTAGTAAATTCAATAATCAGCAATAATTCAGCTACAGAAGGTGGTGGAATTAGTTCTTCATCTTCATCTTCATCTTCCGTTGTAATAGTCAGTAACTCTACTATAAACAATAATTCAAGTAATTCTTTTGGCGGAGGAATTTATTCTAAATCAAACGGTAATTATTCTTCCGTAACTCTTAGCAATTCTACCATTTGTAATAATTCAGTTACGAATGGTGGTGGTGGAGGAATTTATTCTGCTTCAGACGATGATTCTTCTTCTGTTACTGTCAGCAATTCTACCTTCAGCAACAATTTAGGTAATACAATAGGTGGAGGAATTTATTCTTTTTCAGATATTTCTTCTTCTTCTGTCACAGTTAGTAACTCTACCTTCAGCGATAACTCATCTAATAATGGAGGAGTATATGTTCAATCCAATTCTGCAACTTCTGTAGATGTAATTAGTTCAATTTTTGCAGAAAGTAGTATTAAGAATAATGGTTCAAACTCTATTACATCCAATGGATATAATGTTTTTAGTGATGCCCCTACAGGCACTGTGACTACGGACCAAACAAATGTAACGCCTGTGCAACTAAACTTAGGCCCCTTACAAAATAATGGTGGTACAACTCAAACCATGTTACCAGGTGCGGGAAGTGTTGCCATAGATGCTGGAAATCCCAATGATATGAGTGATGCACAAAACAGGTCAGTCTCTGGTGGAATAAGAGACGCTGGTGCAGCAGAAACAACTTGTATTGCTAGTTCAGGCATGCACAACGAAACGGTTTGCTTTGGAGATAGTATTGTAGTTAACGGTGCGGTTTATGACGCTAACAACTTAACAGGTACGGAAGTTTTTACAAATGTCGGACCTAATAATTGCGATAGCACTGTTACTGTTTCTTTAACCATTGAAAATGCTATTGATGTTACAACAACCACAAGTGGAGTATCCATAACCGCAAACCAAACAGGCGCAACTTACCAATGGATAGATTGTGATAATAATAATGCCATAATAACAGGTGAAACCAGTCAATTATTTACAGCTTCTGTGAATGGAAATTATGCAGTGTTAGTTAGCGTTGGTAATTGCTCAGATACATCAGATTGTGTACAGATAAATTCGGTGAACCTTGAAGAACTAGCCAACAATATTAAACTAAACATATACCCTAACCCAGCAACGCATACAATAGCCATTGAAAAGAACAATTTGATAATCAATTCAATTTCTATTTTAAGCGCCACGGGGGCTGTTGTAAAAACAATTCCTGGAAACACAAATAGCATTGATATTTCTCAACTAACAAAAGGTATCTATTTTATACAATGTACCACGGAAAGTGGTTTAATAAGTACAAAGTTGATTAAGGAGTAATGATTGATTGAAAGCATACCTAATAATCCATTTTCAAATGAAAAAAACATTACTTATCGCAGCAGTTTTACTGATTACAATTATTTGCCAGGCGAATACAATAACGGTAACCAACACCAACGACTCTGGAGCGGGTTCTTTAAGGCAAGCAGCCATAGATGCCGCAAGTGGAGATACTATCCGATTTGACCCTGGTTTACTTACAGCAGCAGTAGATTCTATATCCTTAGCAACAGAAGTAGACTTTGGAAATAAAGGTATCGTTATTAAAGGTTTATACACCGCAACGGATACACTTTTTATTTCTGGAGCAAATACCTCTCGAATTTTCTCATTTATTGGAGCTGGTAAAGTAGTGTTAGATTCCTTAGTATTAATAAATGGAAATGGACAAGGTACTAACAGCAATGGTGATGGTGGTGCGGTGTTATATGATTCTGGAACTGACACCTTGCATGTAGTAAATTCTGTAATCAGAAATAATTCAGCAGCCAACGGTGGTGGCGTTTATGGTGGCTCAAATTTCTCCATTAATATTTCTGCAATAGCTATTATTAACTCGACGATTATGAGCAATACTACAACAGGAAGTGGTGGGGGAATTGCTTCTGTTTCCGCTAATTCTTCTTCTTCTATTACAGTTAGCAATTCAAACTTTAGTAATAATACAGCTTCAAATGGTGGAGGAATTCACTCTTTTGGGTATGACACTTCCTCAGTTACTGTATGTAGTTCAACCTTTAGTAACAATTCAGCACCTTCTAGTGAAGGTGGTGGAATTCATTCCCTTTCCGGAGATTTCGCTTCTGAGGTGACCGTCAGTAATTCTACATTTAGCAATAATTCTTCATTTTTAAGTGGTGGAGGGATTAGTTCTTATTCTGTTAATAATAATACTGAGGTAACGATTAGCAGTTCTATTCTATCCGAAAGTGACGTTATACTTCTTGATGGCTCACCGCTCACCTCAAACGGATACAATATTTTTAGTGATGCACCTTCGGGAACTGTGGGTACAGACCAAATAAATGTAACACCTGCGCAATTAAGCCTAGGACTATTACAAAATAATGGAGGTACTACTCCAACCATGATGCCAGGTACAGGAAGCGTTGCTATTGATGCTGGTAATCCTTCAGACATGAGTCATGCCCAGAACGTACCAATTATTGGGGTTAGAGATATAGGAGCTGCTGAATATTGTACAAGCAGTCATTTCATATCTCATACAGAGTGTAATAGTTTTACTTGGGCAAACGGAGATGGCAATACCTACACAAATGATACTATTGTGAGCTATATTTTTGCGAATGGAAATTCTATTGGTTGTGATAGTGTAATTACACTTGATTTGACAATAAATAGTGTTTCAGATTTAACTACTTCAACTTCTGGAACAACAATAACTTCTAATAACAGTTCGGCAACATATCAGTGGTTGGATTGCGATAATAATTTTATTGCATTAACTGGTGAAAATGGATCATCATTCACCGCACTAGTAAATGGTAATTATGCCGTAGAATTGACTGAAAACGGCTGTGTAGATACATCTACTTGTGTGGCAATTACTGCCGTCGGTGTATTTGAAAGTAGTTTTGGCAATGATCTATCAATCTACCCCAATCCGACATCTGGGAATTTCTCAATAGATCTTGGGGCTGAATATGAATCTTCAATGGTTTCAATTACTGATGTTTCAGGTAAGATAGTTTTTACAAAGTCTATGGCTCAATCACAAGTTTTGAATCTTTCGATTGAAGAACCAGCGGGAATATATATTGTTTCTATTCAAGCAGGAGATCAGAAGGCTATTATTAGATTGGTAAAAGAATAAAACGGTTTACTAACCATGTATAAGCGTTCTAGAGTTCCGAAATATTGACTTTTACACAATTTTGACGCGCTTTCAATGTGGATGATGCAAGACATGCTAACGTTGCAGCGTACTACAGATAAGCAACTTGAATTGAATCAACTAAATGAAAAAAGCCATTATTATTGGAGGAACTTCTGGAATTGGAAGAAGTTTAGCTAAAATACTTATTGATAATGACTGGACTGTTGGCATAACTGGACGTAGAAGAGAATTATTCGATGAAATAAAAGAAAAATCCTACCTTTTAACGAACTTAAAATTCATAGTTCCGGAAACACCAACTATTCTCAAAAAATACATGCCCGTTGCATACTCCGACACATCAATTCTCCCCTTTTCACTTGGTTCTATATTGACCATGAGTCGACCATTAATGTCCAAAACCTGAATTTGACGAGTCTGATTATAGGCTTCATTGAGATCATAAAACAAGTCATGTCTGGCTGGGTTTGGAAAAAGCTTCACTTCCCGACTCAGAATTTCTAAAACGTCATTTCCATTTCCAGGATTGTTAATCGGCTGGGTTTTGTTTGACCGTGTTGTATTGTGATTGGCTCTTGTAGAAGTACATTGATTCGGCGCCTGTACTTCTATGGAGTAGGTGGCATTGGTAACTTGATTAAAATCTGTGTAAGTAAACGAAAAGTTAGACACACTGTCGAGCACAAAATAATTGCCATTTCCTACTGTATCTTTGAGAATGTAATACTGATTGTAGGAAAACCCTTCATAGGTATCCCAAATCAAATTGACTTCTCCGCTAATCCCCTGATTGGAGGTTAGGTGCATGGTTTCATGGAACTCACTCAAGTTGCCTTCATTTCCACAAGTATCTAACACAGAAATTTTGTACCTGTAGGACGTGGTATTCGGATCTACAATGGGACTCTGGTCCACCCATTGACTTAGTGAATCATATGGCACAAAATCTACCTGTGCATAACTGCCCCCAACTTCACGATAAATGTTGAAGCCAGCAATGTTTGCAGAGCTCGGTTTTCCCCAAACACATAAGTTCTTTCCACTGGTATCAACAGAAATCACACAAAGTGAAACATCCTGGATACTGTCTGAGATAATGAAGTGCTCCGTCAACATACAAGAATTGGCATCACTGATGGTTAAACTGTGGTTTCCTGAAGCAATATTACTCTCTAAGGAAGCATTTCCACCAGTGGACCATGCATAACTTACAACACCTGTTCCTCCTCCATAAGTGGCTGTGGCGGTACCATTGTTTAACCCGCATTCCGAACCCGTGGTTGAAATCATCACAGTCAAGGGGTCTGGTTCCAAAATACTTGCACTTGCAAAGCTTGAACAACCATTGACATCTGTTGCAGTGACCAGGTAATTCCCTGGACATAAGGCAGAGGCCTGAGTTGTAACTTGATTGTTCTGATCGTTCCATAAGAAATCTATAGCACCAGTACCTCCAGAAGCGATTGCCATGAGCTCACCGTCACATAGACCGTGGCAACTCACATTTTGACTGGATGTAATGCCTACTGAAATGGCTGAAGGTTCGTTGAGAGAAACACTGGTGGTTGCTGAACAACTATTATCATCCAAAATAGTAAGCTGATAAAAGCCACTGTTAACTCCTAACAAATTTTGAGTTGACTGACTGTTGGACCAATGGAATGTGTAAGTAGGAATTCCTCCAAAAACGTCAAGATAGATGCTGCCGGTATCACCGTTACAAAGCGGTTCATTTATGGTGAGATCGTAAGAAATGGGACCTGGTTCCGGCAAATATATTTCCGACTCAACAGCACATCCAAATCCGTCGGTAATCAATTGTTGGTAATACCCCGCCTGAACATTATACAAATCCTTTGAAATACTTCCAGTAGACCACTCGTAAGCAAACGCAGGAGTTCCTACAACAGTGGTTAAAATATCCGATACACCACCGTTACAATCAATGGCGTTTGCCTGAAAAGTGGCAGACAAATCAATATCATCTGCAAAAAGCGGACTGTTCGAAACTGTTCCAGAGGCACTCATTTCCTGTCTGTAAGAAGTAATTTCAGTGATGAATGGTGTTGAAGTGGATACACTGATTACATTACTTGTGAGCGCACTTGACACCACACAATTTAAATGTTGCCCCACAGAGTCTATTTTAAATACACAAAATTTATGATCACCATTGGCGTCAAAAGAGTTAGTAGTTCCAGAGACGACATAATCATTTCCTGCAGACATAATTGAATGGCCTTTTTCAACTCCATTACCTCCCATAGCTCGGTTCCACAACAGATTTCCTAAACCGTCAATCTCTCCAAACAACATACAGGTGTCTTTGAGTTGATCGACCATATATCCAGAAAAAACATAGGTTCCGTTAGCTGTGGCTTCAACATCAGTTAAATGCTCGGCAAGAATAGAATTGCTGTATGAATTCGACCACAAGACATTACCCAAAGCATCTATTTTCCAGATCAATGCATTCGGATCAAAACTTGCGTTGGTGCCATTTCTGCCAACAAGCAAAAAAGTGCCATCCGAGTTTTCAATACCCTTTGACACTCTGCCATTGTTTCCATATCTGCTGTGCCACTCAATATTCCCAAGGGCGTTGAATTTGTATATGTAAGGTGCGCTTCCCGTACTCATCCTATTTCCAATAGCCAAACATCCGCCATCCTGGGTGGCTATTACGTCCTCAAAAGACACATCATGAGATGTACTGAAATCAATGGTTTTACTCCATTGCACTGCGCCTGAATTGTCCATACACACTATATTGGGACGGTAAGATTGTCCACTGACACCATCAATATGCACGTTGCCCACTGCCACCAGATTACCATTGGTCAGCTCATCTATGGCCAAAAAACTGCCCAGAAAATTGGTATTCATGATTCCAGTTGGCTTAAACAAATGTCGTTGATCAAAAGAGCTGGCATTGGGCCCTAAAAAGACGAGGGCAGCACTGGTGGTGTCCAAACCTCCTCCATGATTTTCTTTGAATGAACCAACTGCTACTATATCTCCATTGACCAACTCAACCACTTCATGAATATTATAACGATCTTGTAGCTCACTGGTCCAAATGGGCAAACCTGAAACAGGATCAATTTTAAGAATGTAGGGTGTTTGATTGTCAGATGACATATGTGATAAAAAGTTACCATCCTGAGCAAGCGATGAGCCTACTTGTTCTGCAGAAAGGGAGAATTTACCTATCGTTCTTGCATAAAAATCTGTGGTGACTTCTAATAATTCGACATCATCCACATAAAAGCCTTCAAACTGGTTATTGTTTGCATCCACAGTATTGAACATGAATCGAATGTATAAATCTGTTCCTCCATAAGAGTTTCCAGAAAACTGAGTCAAATTGAGTTGAACGTTCTCCCAATTTCCCGATCCCTGGACCAATTGTCCCATTCCGGCATTATCTGCAACCGTATAATACTTAACGCCATCTTTAGACAATTGGACAAAAGCAATGTCGAATGATTGAGCTGCCTGTGCTTCCAAAAAGTAGTTAAAGCTAAGGAAGAGTTCATTGCCGGAACTGACATCAATGGGACCACTGGTTAACGTTGCCATTTCATGATCTCCGGAATCATAGTTAAAGTTTACCAGATCTCCAAAATAGGCTGAATTTATGGCTGAATGTCCCGGATCAGATCCACGATTGGTTGTAGTTTGCCAGGTAATTCCGTTAAAATTATTCCCAGCCACAAACTGCCCCAAGGTACCTGATTCAAAGTCCTCAGAGAGCAAAACATTCTGAGATACGGCATTGAAACTGATCGCCCAAAACAAGAGAAAAGTATACTTCTTCATGGTTGAATTTTTGACTAAAGACAACGATCTGTTCAGATTCCATAAAAAATATGACAAGAAAATTATCGGTGCCTAAGCACAGATAAATCCGGCACGGTCAACTTGCAAACACTGAGCTTGGAGCAGAGGGATTGCTGCGGCCCCTCCACTCCAAGTCAGCTTACTCAAATCTAGTTGCGTTTATAAGTCAGGTTATTTCCGGCTTCCATATAGGTGCCTTTAAGAACAATTTCGTTGTCATTAATGATTTCCAACTCATATTCTTGAGAGGTACCATTCTCCCAGGTAAACTTTAATAAATTGTCATTTTCCACTTCAAATTTCCCTACATCCTCACCGGGATAGATATACCCTTGAAACAAGACATCATTGCCAGAAAATGCCATTTGTGCTTTCCCAATTTGTGGCGCTATTTGATCCAATCTGGACTGCGCAGCACGATCCAAAGCATCTCCTGAAAACCCCATGATCTTACTCTTATCAATCCTGGCATCAGATAGTATCCAACTTCCTTTCAAGCGATCGCTCCACGCAAGCGGTTTTTCAGCTTCTTGTGTACTTTCGTCTTTTTGAGACGTCTCTTTTTCGGCCTCATCAGGAGAACCACATGACACCATTCCCATTATCAGGAATGAACTCATCCATAACATGTTCTTTTTCATAATTAAATTTTGAATTAAGACAGTGATTCAAAGAATTTCCATAAAATTGAATTCATTGTTTTGAATTACCTGATAAAAATATCGGTCCTGCTGCTTGCCTTGTACATGGTTTCAAATACGCATGCGCAATGTGATTTCAACAAAGATCAAGTTCAGCGGCTTTACGATAGAGCGTGGGAACACGTCACTCTGAATCAATTGGATAAAACAGACATACTATTTGATTCTATCATTGCGATAACGAAAAACTGCCCATCTGACTCCACGCGCAGATACATCATTTCCCAAAAAGTGCTCATGTATCTGAACCAGATGAGGTTTGAAGATGCTGCCATTATTGGAGATTCACTTATTCCGGAGATGAAAAAAGCTGGAAGGGACGCCAGTTTACAGGGCACGATTCAACACACTGCATTGGCCCATCGCAATCAATTTCGTATTCAAAAATCGATTATGATGCTTGAAGCACTTATTGCGGATCGTTTAAATTATCCGGATACCAACCTAAGCACTTTTATTTTCCCGCTTTCTTACCTGGGAGCGAGCTATATTTACACCGACACAGATAAGGCTCTTGACATTTTCAGGCGCATGCTTGCAGTTCAGTTTCAAGACTCATCTCACGTGCATTACTTCAGAGGTTTGGCCTACAATAACCTGTCTCAAGTATACAATAAACAAGGGCAATATGAACTGGAAGAATCCTACCTCATAAAGGCGATTGAAGAATATAAATTACATAGCCTTCCGCTTGATGAGTTAATTGCAATTAGCTACAGTAATTTGGGCAATTGTTATCTCAACAAAAACCAATTTGATGCGGGTGAAAGCGCTATTAAAAAAGCCATTCGCATGAATGAAGGGTTGCATGAAAAACAACAATTACTGGATCTGGGAACTTTGGGACTGTCGTACCTTAAACTTGGACTCATTCAAATAGAACAACAAAAAGACCTTGATACAGTGAGGAAGAGTCTTGAAAAAGCAGTCAGTTACTTTGAGCAACAATATGACCATGAATGGTCGGGTATTCATTATGCTTACAGCGTTTTAGGAAATTACCTAAGTCTTAACAATGAAACTGAAGAAGCCGAAAAGTTTTTGCTTAAAGGTGCCTATTTGAGTGCTTGGTATAGTTTGGAAATTCATGACAACTTAAGCAATCATTATATCAGAAATGAAGATTACAAGCGTGCACTGACTGCAATTGACACCGCATTATTCTTTGAAAAAAATGGTGCTTTTGGAGGTGAAAATTCGCTCGGAAAAATCAGCAATGCCAATGAACGACTCACCTATCTGCAGAGTAAAAAAGCAGCCTGCCTTTTTCATTTATACGAAAGCTCAAAAAATAAAAAGTACCTGAAATTGGCTTATGGACTTGCCAGGGAGAGTCTGAAGGAATATGACAAAATCAAGGCGCGAATCAACAATTATCAGGATTTGATCAGGGTTCAGGAAGACTATGAATCCTTAAGCAACTTATTCATTAAAATGTCAGTTGACATCTACCAAGAAGACCACTCAGAAAAAGTATTGACTGATTCCTACCAAATTATTGACCACAATAGAATGGGAATTTTACAAAAGCTATTTATTCGTGGAAACGGTGGTCAAGGCAATTTTTCTGAGCATGATCGTTTGAGGCAGGCAGAAATGCGAATTCAACTAAAAGATTTGCAGAGTCAAATTCAAGAGGCTAAAAGACAGAAGCGCTTCAGTAAAGCAGATTCCTTGAAAATACAATTTGCCAATTTAGATCAAGTCTACCAAGTACGTTACAGACAGCTTTTCGGTGAAGTTCAAAACATGTCACATACTCCAGATAATTTACATGATATTAAGAAGGGAGCGTATGTTGTCGAGTTTCATGTGGACACCTTGGCTCAAGAACTCATTCGGTTCTTAATTTCTAAGGATGGAATACAAGTCCATAGAAAAGCGTATAGCGCAGACCTCATCAACAAAACGAAACAATTCAACCGGATGGTTAAATCCCCACACACAGGAAATGCCATTGAATACCAAAAAATTGCTCACGAACTTTATCAATATCTACTCGATGATTTATTGCCAAGTGATGCCCAACACATCACCATCAATGCACATTTGTTTTTGCACTTCTTACCTTTTGATGCTCTGGTATATGAAACCATCAGTCAACCAAGTTTTAAGCACTTAAAATACCTTATCAAAAAATACGATCTTTCCTCAAATAGTCGTCCTTTTCACTCTAAAACCCGAAAAACCAATGAGGGATATATCGCCTTTGCACCAGTAGAATTCGAAACCAGGAACTCGTTGCCATTTTCACTAAATGAGCTTCTGAAGACCGGCGATTTAAGTACTCACAGTTTGGCAACTGAAAGTCGGTTTAAGAATAAAATAAAGCGTCAGAGCAAAATTGTTCATTTGGCAACTCATGGAATACTGGACGATAAGAATCCCTTAAATTCTCATCTTTTGTTTCATCCTGATGAACAGAATGATGGACAACTTTTTTCTTATGAAATTTTCGGTTTGGAGATGGATGTGGACTTACTCATTTTAAGTTCTTGTAATTCTGGGAGTGGCTACATTCAAAGTGGAGAGGGCATTCTGAGTTTGGCAAAAGCCTTTCAATTTGCAGGCTCCAAGAGCTTATTGTTCACACTTTGGGAGGTTGATGATCAGGCGAACTCATTGTTAATCAAACATTTTTTGTCTTTTCTGGAAATGGGACTAAGCAAAGATGTTGCGCTTAAGAAAGCTAAAATGGCCTATCTACAAAATGCACATGACATCAAAAGCCACCCATATTATTGGGCAAGCTCGCAGATTAGTGGTGAGCTAAATCCCATTTATAATTCTCCTAAATCGTCAGAAGAAAAACACACTTGGAAATACTATCTATTTGGTTCAATTCTCTTGATTGTGATCCTTGCTTTATTCATAAAATTGAGATAGAGTACTAACTTTGCTCTGATGATTTTTGCGCTTGTCAAGAAATTTTTTGGATCACATTCCGACTCTGAATTGCTACGTAAGTACCAAGAGGACAACGACATGCAGGCGCTTGGAGTTCTTTACAAAAGGTACATGCATTTGATTTTTGGTCTTTGCATGAATTACCTTAAAAATGAGGCCAAATCAGAGGACGCGGTCATGGACATTTTCGAAAAAATTGCCAAAAAACTAAAATCTCAGGAGGTCAATAATTTCAAATCATGGATTTACTATGTTAGCCGCAACCATTGTATCAATCAACTTAAACCAGGCTTAGAGGTTTTGATTGAAAACCAGCATGCTGTGGCTGAAATTATGGAAAATACACCCGAGAATGGTCTCTATAGTAAGGAAAGTGCCAATTTGGGAACTGCCCTCAATGAGCTTAAGCCTGATCAGCAGAAATGTGTGGAGATGTTTTACCTTCTTAAATTAAGTTATGAAGACATTCAACAAGAAACCGGCTTAAGCTATAAACAAGTTAAGAGTCACCTTCAAAATGGGAAAAGGAATCTGAAAATCATTTTAACTAAGATGCAAGAGAATGAGTGATCCAAAGCAACATAGAGACGATTTTTTCAGGAATTTGAATGTCGAATCCAAAGATCAATTTGAAAATGATGCAAAAAAGGGATGGCAACAAATCGATTCCGATAAGCAAGAAATTCTTTCTCGTTTAGACTCAAAAATTGACGATAGAACTAAAAAATCTGTCAACTGGAAAATATGGGCAGTTTCTGCTGCGGCCATATTGATACTTGGCTTTTTAGTGTATTCCGAATTTCTATCCAATCCCAAAACAGACACCACGCTGGCCGATGAAAATCTGTTTGAGACCCACTATGAAAAATTCCCATCCGTTATTCCAATAAGTCGTTCAGGAAGTGCACACCCTCTTGGCAAAGTCATGCAACTCTATGAATCTGACGCTTATGAAGATTTTCTTTCCAAGACTCCTTCAGAACTTGGATTGACTAGCGCCAATCTCACATTATTTCAATTCTATTCTGCACTGAGCCACATGGAGCTTGGCAACTTTTCTCAGGCAATTGAGCTGTTTCAATCATGCCTAAAAAACCACGACTTTGCATACAAAAACGAAGGATATTGGTATTTGGGGCTGGCGCATCTTGGCAATGAAAATAAAAAGCAGGCAGTTTCGGAATTTGCAAAAATTCAAGCTGAACATTATTTGTATGCAGATGCTCAGGGGCTCATCAAAAAACTCCAGTAGGACTGAGTATCTCATTTAGATATACAAGTCAACAAAAAATGTGTTTTCGATACAGAAATGTAATTAAATCTAACATGCGACTTTTCTAGAAAATAATTGCGTTAATTTTACACTGCTACAACAAAACAAACAACATGAAAAAAACAACTCAACTGCTACTGGTCGCTGCGACCCTATTATTGACTGCATTCTCAAGCCATGGACAGATTACTAACTACGCCAGTGTGCCCTACTCCACAGGATTTGAGAGTGGTACATTAGATGCCAACTGGTATACCACGGCAAGCGCAGCAGACGGAAGAATACAAATATGGGATTCAAATACTTTAACATGGAATGGCAACACAGCCACAGCTCATACAGGAACATACTGGCTCGGTATGGATAACAGTCCCGGTGGAAATTTTGTAACCACAGAATCATGGATGGGATTAGATTTAAGTGGAGTTACTACGCAAAGATTACAATTTTGGTGGTCTGAATGGAACGAAGAAAATCATCCGGAGGATGGTATATATATTTCAGATGATGGCGGAACAAGTTTCACCAAAGTTCTTGACCTTAATGGACAATCCTACACAGATCTGCAGTGGTATCAATTCGATATGAGTTTGGATAGCATCAATACAGTTCACGGATTAAACTTCACATCTACCTACGTGATCAAATTCCAACAGCACGACAATTATTATTTTGCTGGTGGAAATGATGGCTTCCTGATTGATGACATCAATGTATACACACCTTGTTTCACGACTTCATCCATTAATATATCCCAATGCACGCCATATACGGTGCCTAGTGGAGATGAAACATATAGCATGACAGGAACTTACATAGACACAATCCCCAATGCTGCCATGTGCGACAGTTTGATTACAATTAACCTAACGATTAATTCTACCACCTCAACGCTCAACGAATTGGCGTGCGGGCCATACACTGTTCCGAGTGGAGACGAAATCTATACTGTGAGTGGAACCTATATGGATACCATTCCAAATGCCGCAGGCTGTGACAGCTTAATTACCATTAACCTTACTGTGGGTAGTTCAAGCTCTTCATC
This sequence comes from Bacteroidia bacterium, assembly GCA_030433115.1. Lineage (GTDB taxonomy): Bacteria > Bacteroidota > Bacteroidia > Flavobacteriales_D > JAUILH01 > JAUILH01. Next base: position 15,270 of record JAUILH010000032.1, read on the forward strand.
TATTGCACCTACTTCTTGCGGAGATTACACTGCACCTGATGGGCAGATTTTCACGACCTCAGGAACTTATAACGTGACGATTCCAAATACAGAAGGTTGTGACAGTTTGATTACCATTGACCTTACTGTCGGCACAATCGATTCAGTGACAACAACTGAGGTAGCTTGTGACTCGTTCATGTGGACAGATGGAAATACATACACGACCAGTGGAGTGTATACTCAGAATCTCACCAATTCTTTGGGGTGCGATTCCATCGCGACATTAGATTTAACCATCAATAGCAGTCCTACAATGACGGTGGCTTCAAGCGATGGTGTGAACTTAGTCTGTAATATAGTTGACAACCACATCTGGATAGATTGTTCCGACAATTCGGTTGTAGCCACTTCAGGTAATACTTACATGGCGACTAGTAATGGAGACTATGCTGTTGTGGGGACTTTGAATGGTTGTTCTGATACCTCAGCCTGTTTCTCAGTGATCAATGTTGGCATTCATCAGCATGATAATGTAGATTTATCTGTTTACCCTAATCCTGCCAATAACACCTTGTTTATCGACTCAGATGTTATAATTACTCAGATATCGATTTACAGTGTAGTGGGTAAATTGGTTGAAAGCAATATTCCGGTTTCAAAATCCATCGCGCTGGATGGGCTGACCAATGGCAGCTATTTCTTAACACTGACCCTCGAAGATGGTCGAAAGATCAGCCGTCGATTTATAAAACAATGATGATAAATAGTTTAGAAGCCTCTCCATTTGCGAGAGGCTTTTTACTTTTAAGACAGTACTTTTATTGTAAGATTGCACTATGATCAACAGATTACAATTTTCAATAGAGATTGATGCTGAGAAAGCAGAAATTTGGGAAACGCTTTGGAACGAAGACGCTTACCGAAATTGGGCAAGTGTATTTTACGAAGGTTCTTATGCCGTATCGGATGACTGGAAAGAAGGCAGCCAGGTTCAGTTTCTTATTCCCGATAAAAGCGGCATATACAGTCGCATTGAAAAACACATTCCAAATGAAATAATGCACTTCAAACATATTGGAAGTGTTGTTGATGGGCAACCACAAGCACTCGATGATGAGACAAAAAAATGGTCTGGTACAACAGAGGTTTATACCCTCACAGAAACTGAAAACGGGCACAAACTTACCGTAGACATTGACATTCTTGATGAACACCTTGAGTATATGACTAAAACATTTCCCAAAGCACTGGAAAGAATTAAGACCAACTGCGGCTAAATATTTAAGGTCCACTTAATAGCAGTCACTAAGGCTTCTAAAAGCCCTAAATCTCCATCAACTCACCTTTTTCATTGCCAAAATCAGTTCCCCATTGATTGATCCGTTCTATAACCGGCACCAATGACTTTCCCAAATCCGTTAACTCATACTCAACACGGAATGGGGCCTTTTTACCAATGACTGTTTTTTTAATGATGCCATCCTCCTTCAATGCCTTTAATTGCAGGCTGAGCATTTTGTCCGTCATATCGGGAATTTGAACTTTTATCTCAGAAAATCTTAACAGCCCCATTCTTAGATACCAGATAATAACCGATTTCCACTTTCCACCTATATACCTGTAGCAAACTGCTACACCACAATGAAATGTTTCATCATTGATCTGATATACTTTTTGCTTTCCATCAATAATCATAGCAGACAATTTAATACTGTCAGTATTGACAGTTATTGCAAGTCAAATGTAAAGAGAATATTTTTGTACTGTCAAAATGATAGTACAAGATGAAGATATATAGAAGTAGAAAAATAGAGTTCCGCGAAACCATCGCAATTAAGGATTGGACCATTAAAATCTACACCATTTCAAAAGGTGAGACATTCAATCATCCTGAATTTTACCAGACTGTTAAGAAGGAACTTGAAAAATGGTTATTACTGGACAACAGTTTCAACCCAAACAATGACAAAATCGGATTTTTAATTCTTCATTCAGGCAACGAAGGCATATTCTCAATTATCAACTGGTGGATTGACAGGCACATGATGAATACGCACATCTTCTTAAGTAAACTGAATGACCCCATTAGTTTTACAAAAGTATCAGGTGATGGTCTTGCGCCTTGTATCTGGGAATTGGAAATCATTAATCATGAACGAATATCGTGGATGACTCACGTTCTGAAATCAAGTTCCGGACCAGATTATTCCAATTATATAAACGATACCATAACTGTAGAGATATGACAACCGAACCCAGCATACGTTTAGTCCAAAAAAAAGACTTAAAATCATTGGTCGCTTTGTGCAAACTCCATGCAATTTATGAGAAATCGGACTACAGTTCCGAAGGAAAGGAAGTCCTTTTAGATAAGCATTTGTTCTCTGAAAATCCAAGTTTACACTGTCTGGTAGCAGAAAAAGACGACCGTTTGGTTGGTTATGCAACGTTCATGCCTCAGTTTTCTACCTGGGATGCAACACACTATATTTATGTGGATTGTTTGTTCCTGACTGAGGACTCACGGGGTTTTGGAATTGGCGAGAAACTCATTGATCAAATCAAAGAAGAAGGTAAAAAATTGAATTGTTCGCTCATTCAATGGCAAACCCCCGAGTTCAATAAACGCGCCATGAAGTTTTATGATAGAATCGGAGCAATCGGAAAATCAAAGAAGCGGTATTTTCTTGGGATTAATGCATAATTTGAAGTGCAGATGTTCGTTTATATTCGCCTGAACGACAATTTTGAACTCTGATGTGTGCACATTAGAACAGGCCTTAGCGGCTCTGTTGGCGTCTTGCAGCTAATTATGTAAACCCGTTAAATCCGACAAACTAACGTTTCACAAATCCCTGCACCGCATATTCTTCTTTGGCAGACACCCGCAACTGGTAAGTTCCAGCCGAGAGTTCCGATACGTTTAAGTTATGAGCACTGATTTGTGTTCCCAACTGTCTGGTCTCATGATGAACCACTTTTCCATTCAAATCCAGAATCTCAATAACTGCTGTAGCACCACTTTTGTGAGATGCATTTAAGGTGATCATGTCGTTTACCGGGTTGGGGTAAATCTTCTCCATTTGAAGTAAACCGTTCACTGGTAAGACATCCTTCACGCCCAAAGCACAAGCATTCTGATTGATGAAATACACAACCGGAGAACCAGTACTGCCATCACAAAACACAGAATATGTATTGCAATTCTTGCGTTCAGAAGCATTGTAGTCACCATAAAAGTCAGATCCATTCTCATTCATAAAATCAGTTGAACTATTGCTAATGATTTGACTTCCGGTAAATGTTCCTGAGGAGGCATCAAAATCTGCCATCACATAATTGGTTTCCAAAGTCACGGAATCCACATGATACCATGTAATTGAAGCATTTCCTGCGTCCGCAGCCACATTCGGCATGAGGTCGAAATACCCTGGACCAAACAAATCATAGCCGAATTCTATGGGCGAAGAAAAGCTCGTCCCTCCATCTGTTGAGTAGGCTAAATATGCTCTGACATCCGTTGAGTTCATGTCTGTCCATGTCATAAAAATATTGTTGCCATCTACGGCAGTGCTCACCGAAGAATTGTCTCGTCCGTGGATCAAATGTGTTCCTCCATTGGGTAAAGCAGTTGTGGCATTGGCAATCACCAATGGACTTGTGAATGTAGCCGCCTGATCAGTAGATTGCACATATACAATTTGACCAACACCATTGCCATCCATTTCAATGCAGCCCATATGAACAGTGCCATTATTATCCACTTTCAAATTCCCAAACTGCGTAGAGTTTCCGCCATTATGAGGCACTGCCACCGTATAAGATGAAAATCCTGTATCCGCAGGCGTCTTTTTGAGCACCAATTCTCCGGCAGTTCCAAAACCACCACCAAAATATACTGCACTCATGTACAAAGTTCCGTCGTGAGCACTTCCTGTTTTATCACAGTGCATCCATTGTCTGTCCAACAAATCTGAGCTAAACACGTCTCCCTCATAGACAATATGATGCCCTCCTGCAGGCACATCAAATGTGAGCCCGCCATCCGTGGAATTGACATAGTACATGCCAGCAGTAAAATTAAATCCGGAGCCATGGACATAGATGTACGTCATGTGCAAATTACCATCATTATCGAAAGCAAATACAGGATCACCTCCTCCCAAAACGCTTGCTCCGGGATATTGGTTATCCAATTCAGTTAGGCTGCTAAAACCACTTGGTGCCCAACTAAAACCGGCGTCAAAACTCACGTAAATGGGATAATCAGAATCGGCTGCTGACATGTAGGTAACAACCACATGGTTGGGGTCTGTAGGATTAATTGCAATGAACGGTTCTGCACCACCAGTTACCGAGAAATCGTATTTGAAGGACCGCTCTTTTGAGTTCAACTCAATTTGATTCTTGTCCAAAAACTCTTCAATGGTTGGTCCTTGAGGCGTAAATACTTCATTTTTTGAGATAGCTTCCTGGTAGGCCTCCGCATGATCAAGCAGATAAGTTCTGACTTGTTCATTTCTAACCTTTTCTTCCAAATATTCTTCAAGATGTGGATTAACTTGTGCAAAAACACCAGTGCAGCACAGGCACATTGCGAATAGGGTAATTTTTTTCATGACAATAAATTTCAGATCGACCTAAAATTACAGAAGATTCTCATTCGAACGAAGGATTTTGTATGAACGGTTAGGCTTACCAGATTCGATAAGCCAAAGATAGAATTCCGACAAATTTGCGCTTAAGTCCATCTGCCATCACACTTCTTTGAATGGTTGGAATGCCAACATTGGCTCTGAACACCCAATTTTTGTTGATTTCGAATCTGCTTCCTCCTGTAAAGTTCAAAGTAAGACCTTCAGTATTGTCCAAAGCAACTGTATTTCCGTCGAGCCCTGTTACCCTTGATTTTTGGAGTCGATAAAGGGGCAAAACACCTACAACAGCACTCCATCGTTTCTTGATTTTGAATCGTTTTTCAGCTCTGAATGCCAGGTCGCTGCCTCTCTCCAAATTAATTCCTGGGGCATACCCTAATCTCTCTTCATTCAAATCGTTATAATTAGGGTCATTTGGATCCAGCGTAATTCCTCTTGGATCGAAGGCATTGTTATTCTTTCCAAAACTGTGTTGATACCCCAAGCTAAAACTCCATGTTTTGATAGCCGCAGAAAAGCCAATCACAGAGTTGAAGCTACCCAAGGTTGTTTGATAGGCCATTGGCAGGGCAAAGCCATCCTTTTGAAGATCTGCACGTCCGGTTGGAACCACCACTGCAACCGTATAAGCAAACCGCTTATTCTTTCCCGAAAAGATGGTATTCTGAAGGCTTAGAGTCAAATCTCCCAAACCGTTTACATTCCCCAATTCCCCAAAATACATGGTGTAAGGTAGTTTAAGATTCAATTGCATCTTTTCCCGAATCCTCATAGAGGATTTGACCACAGTCTGATAGATGTCAATTCCGCTTTGTCCTCTACTGTAAGCTGTGGCCAGCTCAAAACGCCACTTTTCACTCGCTATGGTGGCATTCAGCAGAGCGTCCATATCTGCTTCCGTGAAGTCTATGGCGCTCACAGAATCCTTAGTAACATCACTATTGAGTGCACCAATCGTACAGATTCCGGGATCACTGCAACCTTGAGACCAACTCATTTGAGTTCCTAAAATAGCTAACAGACAAACCGCTATGTTCACCATGCACCTCATTTGATTGTCGCTATTTTTTTGAGTTGTTCTGACACCTTTAAGCCGACCGTATTCATAGTAGCCATAAACAATTCCAACTTAAGACTACCTCCCTTTTGGGTAAAGTTGATTCCTTGTCCGGATTGACTTTCGGGTGCTTCTTCACTGATCACAAGAATGTCATTTTTCTTAGCTTCTTCAACTATATTGGGCGACAATTTACTGAGCGCAGACTTGGAAAAAAATAACACATCTGCGTTGAGATCCATCTTTAAATCAGACACCGTAGTGATCGTGACATTCTTGTAGTGTACCTTCTTTCCCGAAGAGGCCTTTTGCAGGGCTTTGACCAATTGCTGGTTGTTAACAACTCCAACGGTCATTTGACTTTCATACTCTGGCCATTCAACATATTTCATGATGTGCAAAATGATACCAGCATACACTTGCTCCTTACTTTGTGCTTGAGCAGAGTTTTTCATCATGAAAAAACCAAAGACTAACAGTATGATGATTTTGAGTCTCATCTCTAACAAAAATATGCAATTAGCCGTGTCGAATGACTTATCCGCAGACATATTTTCGTATTATTAACAATCGCAGCGATAAACGTGAATAATAGACGAATCATCATCGGTTTTTTAATCCTCATTGGGGTCTTTGTGATCTCAGAGGTGATCAGTTATCGAAATTTGGAAAAGACCAAGATGATCAGCGCCAAGAACAGTCAGGAGATTCAGCCAAGTTTAGTCCACTTAAGTGACCTACAGTTGTTGCTTAATGACAATGAGAAATTCACTCACTCCTGGGTGTTTCAGGACATTTCTGACCATCCGCACAAAATAGAATTACCAGAATTAATTGACTACACCATTCCCTTGAAAATTGAACAGTTGAGTGCTTATAGCAAAAAGTGGGATGACGCCGATAAGTCCCTGTTCAAAGAAGTGTGCATGCTTGTGGACAGTATGAACGTTCATCAAGCATGGATCATGAGTAGACTCCACAATTTTGAGGCATACAGTGACCCCGTGATTGCGGTTACCGTCGAGAGCCACTATGATCAGGTTCTCCAACTGACCGACAAGGCAACAAAAAACCTGAAGACAATCATTAAGAACAAGAAAGATCAATCTAAAAAGGAAGTGAAGATTGCTCAGAAGTCGTTTCAATCGATCAAAATCGTGCACATTGTTTTGGCAGTAATTGCTATTCTTGTGGTGTTAGTGGTTGCCTATAAAACTATCAGAACGATTCGTTTGGAGCAGCAAAAAACTCTATTGACAAAGGAGCGAGATCAAATCAGGGCTCAAAAAATCATTATTGAAGAGAAGAACAACGAGATTTTAAGCAGCATTAATTACGCAGAGCGACTTCAAAAGTCCATTTTGCCGGATGCTTCAGATCTATCGGGTTACTTTTCCGAACATTTTATTTATTACCAACCGAGAGACATAGTCAGTGGGGACTTTTATTGGATTCGTGATTTAGGCGATAAATTGTTGGTGGCAGCAGCTGATTGCACAGGACATGGTGTACCAGGCGCTTTTGTGAGTTTTGTTGGCTACAGCGCTTTGAACAGAGCATTGGATCAATATCAACTGACGTATCCGGCGGAGATTTTGGAAAAGACCTCAGATATGGTGGCAAATACTTTCTCTAATCAAGGGCGTTCAGATGGTCTTGCTGATGGAATGGACATTTCGCTAATTACGGTAGATAAGCAAACCAATCGCCTATATTACAGTGGAGCTCATAATTCGATTTACCTAATTAGAAACCAGGAAATCAACGTTTTGAAAGCAAGCTCCAGGTCTGTTGGCGCAAATTCGCACAATGAATTGTTTGTTCAGCATGAGTTTGACTTACAAAAAGGAGATGCGGTCTATTTATTTTCCGATGGCTTTCATGACCAGTTTGGAGGTGACAGAGGCAAGAAGTATATGAGCGGTCGTTTCAGAAAATTTCTTTGTTCCATTTCTGACAAAACCTGTGTTGAACAAAGGCAAATGCTTGAAGATGAAATACTCAACTGGCGGGGAGAAGAAGCTCAAATCGATGACATTTTGGTAATGGGCTTGAAAGTTTAAGACTGCGCGTCCAATAAAACGCTGCTTTCCTCCCACTCTTGCATGGTATTCTCAATAAGAATCTCCAATTCATAGGCTCGTTCTTGCAACTTCTTGTCGTTCACATGATCATTCAATGCCAGCTGAGCGCGAACGGTTTCCAGTTCTTCTTCATATTTAGCCACATCTCTCTCCAGTTTGCCCACACGGTTTTTAAGTTTTTTCAACTCCTTATAAGACAAACCAGATTCATCAGTCCCCTTATCAGCATCCCCTTTCTTTTGTTTCTTGGCGGGAACATATTGCTCACCAAATTTTTCCAGATACTCATTAATTCCGTAGTGAAAGTACTTTAAACGCTTATCCGCAATATGCACCAATTTCTCCGTGAGCTGACCAACAAATTCTCTGTCGTGAGACACCACCAATACAGTTCCCTCAAAGTTTCTTAAGGCATCACACAAAATGTCTTTAGACAGAATATCCAGGTGATTGGTGGGCTCATCAAGAATTAAGAAATTATATGGTTGCAGCATTAATTTGCATAGAGCCAATCTGGTTCGTTCTCCTCCGGATAGCACTGACACCTTCTTCTCTACATCCTCTCCTCCAAATAAGAAAGAGCCCAGAATTGTCCTTACCTGCTTTCGGACGTCCCCCACAGCAATGTCATCAATGGTTTCGAAAACCGATTTTTTGGGATCAAGTTCGTCTTGTGAATCCTGAGCAAAGTAGCCAAGCTTCACATTATGTCCCAATTCAATCTCCCCTTCATAATTGATCTCGTCGTTGATCATTTTTATTAGAGTGGACTTTCCTGATCCATTGGCACCAACAAAGGCCAATTTTTGTCCTCTCTCAATTTCAAGATCTGAGGTCAAAAGAACTTTATTATCCCCATATGACTTGGAAATGTCCTTTGCAGATAGAACAACTTTACCAGATCTTTCAGGTTTGGGAAATCTCAAAGCGATCTTAGAGTTATCGCGTTCAGCCAGCTCCACCTTTTCCATCTTATCCAGTTTCTTGATCAAAGATTGGGCGAACGCAGCCTTATTCTTTTTTGCACGGAACTTGTTGATCAATTCCTGAGCCTTCTCAATGTCTTTTTGCTGATTCTGGAATTCCCGTTTGTTTTGCTCCAACATCTCTTCTTTCCTCACTAAAAACTGGCTGTAATTGCACTTATATTCTTGCAATTTAGCCTGGTTGATGTCAACGATTTTGTCGACACAACTATCCAAAAAAGTTCTGTCGTGAGAAATGAGTACCAAGGAGCCTTTAAAGGTCTTTAAATAGTTTTCAAGCCAGTATATAGAGTGGATATCCAAGTGGTTTGTGGGCTCATCTAATAATAACACATCCGGATTATCGATGAGCAATTTTGCGAGTACGGCCCTCATTTGCCAGCCCCCACTAAACTCACTCAGAAGCCGTTTCATGTCTGTTTGTTTGAAACCAAGACCTTGCAATACCCTTTCTGCTTCTTCCTGCACTGATGCAGCATTGAACATGTCTAAAGTGATGTGCAACTCAGACAATTCATCATATAAATTGGGGTTAGGATCGGGATTGGTGGCCAAAATGTCTCCTATCTGGTCTATTCTGTCTTGAATAGATGAAATGTCTGATTTCCCGGACACGACATAATCAATTAAGCCTTGTGTGCTGTTTTCTGAAATATCCTGTTCAAGATAGCCCAATTTAATGCCCTTACTGAATGAAATCTGGCCATTATCGGGTTTAATCTTACCACTGATGAGTTTTAGAAGAGTAGATTTTCCGGCACCATTCTTTCCTACCAGACCTAGTTTATCACCTGGATTAATTTGGTAAGATACCTGATTGAACAGGCAACGTTGACCAAAATACAGTTCTATGTTGGCAAGAGTAATCATTTATGCGGAGGCAAAGATAAGGTCTTTGTTTGAATCCTTAGTAATCCATTTGAGGCAGGTTTAACTTGTGATCTTAGGAAGTTGCATAAAACAAAAAACCCTGACTGTCGGAGAGTCAGGGTTTGATATCATTTATCTAGATATTAGAAATGCCATACATCATGTTCGAATCTAAAGATATCCATTTTGATTTCATCTGATTTCAAAAGGGCATCTACACCTACTTTATGATCGTTGATGTCTCTATCGAAGACGTTGGTCTCTTTGTCAATGTAACTTTGGAACTTTCTTTTCCAAAATAAATCGTCAAAAGACATTCTTCTAGCATCATTTTTCTCATTATACGTGAAGTAGTTCTGAAGCAGGTACCTTGCTTCCGGGAAATAGATCCAAAACAACTCTCTTTTAACTGTTGGGGTAAAAGTTAGTCCAATTGGGTCGTACTTCATTTCGTACGCTACAGGTGCAATGGCAATGATTCTCACATCCAAAACCGATCTCTGCTTATCAAAGAACCACTCTTCTTTAATATGATATTCTAGAATATCCTGTGCATTGATCGCTTTGGTCATGTATGCATCATAAATCTTAGGATTACCAAATGCATCCAAATCATTCGGGTTATACGTTGGATTACCATACATATTAACCCCTGTTGGTGCAGCAGTGGAATCATATCTACCTCTAAAACTCAATCTTGCCTTGATTTCTTTAGAATACTCTGCAGGAGACAACTGAGATTTTAGAATTGGGTATCTCAACTGATCACCATCAAAGATATTCATCGTCATGGCTTTATTGGCATCATAAGGCTTATAACAAACAATGCTATTGTTCTGAACACCGTACTTTAAGATATCCCATAGACTCCATCTATCGTTCATTGGTTGAAGCGGATAGTACAATGGGTGGTTCATCTTCTCTCTCAAGTCGATGGTTCTCCATACACGCCTACTCCAAACGTAATCTGCTTCACGTAAATTTGCGTAAGGGATTACCTTCTTAGTAGGAATATGCGTTTGCATTACCACACCATCAATAACACCACCGGGAGCTCCCTGAGGCACGTTGATGGGACCATTTTGCGCAAATCCGACACCTGCACAAAAGATAAAAGCCAACCTTAAACAAATTTTAATCATACTTAATAGTTTACATTACTTTATAACCCACTGGGGAAACTCTCACCGGCTGACCGTTCAATTGGGTCTTAGGAGAAATCACCACCATTGCACCAGAAGGCATCTGACGAATCAAAGCTGCTGCTTGAGGTGGAATTCTATTTCCTTGTAAGTTAAAATCTCTACTGATTCCATTCATAGTTACAGTAATCGTACCACCAGTTACACCGGCTCTGATACTCAATGGACTTCCAACAAGCTGAGCTGTTAAAATACCACTGGCAACTACTGTTTTTGGTAAAGAATTTTTAGTAGGGTCCTGTCCTGCAAAGAATACAGTTGGTTTAGGCATAGGCAACACTCGGAATTCTTTAGAGTCCATAGGTACTCTCTTTCCTTCTTTGTTTTCACCAGATAAACTTACTGTTACTGTACCAGGTCTTGAAACTCTAGCCTTGTATTCTGCTTCTCCGCTCTTAGACCAGCTAGAACATCCTGAACAATTTGCCTGAACATTCGAATAACCAGAACCAGAAGCTGAAATAATGTTATCGTAACCAATGTACATTACATTCATTTCAGCATTACCAATTGCAGATGCTGGTGATCCGATCTTGTAAGAAAATGGCGTAAATGGCTTCCATTCCTTCTTACCGTTCTCTTCAACCGAAATCTGACCAGTTACAATATGCTGACCAACTCCGCCACCAAGTCCTTTACCAAGTGTGATTTTACTAACATCAGACTCCTGCATGTTGTCAGGGCTGTTAGTAGTATCATCTACCCAGTAACGAATCTGTGGTAATTTCTTAGAATCGTAAGCCGCAACCATTACCTCAAGAGTAAGGGAATCACCGCTATTGATGTAAGATGTGCTCGCAAAACTTTTTGGCTCAATGGTATCAAATGTAAATGGTGGCACATCATTCTGATTTGCCAGGAATCCAAGTACAACACTTTCCGCTTGTAGCATTTGTCCTTTCAAAGATGTAAACAATGCCGCGGCTGCTACCATTGGAGAGTGATCAAACGCTCCTTGAACCCAAGGTACTTGTTCACCATGGTTGTCGACCTTTTCAGGGAAAGTCAAAATCTCATACAATTTGACGATTTGCTTTGTTCTCTGATCGTACAACTTCTTACTTTCAGTAGTTGTTCCTTTGTACTCTGGGAAGGCTGCTTTTACAGTTTCAACGAAAGCTGTATCTTCATTGGTCGCCTTTTTTACTTCAGGAAGTGTAAATCCAAATAATTTACTGGAATCTTTCTCAGGACCACCTAAAGCAATAGTCAGTACTAAACTATCACGGTAGTTGTACATTGCTTTTAGTAATTCATCTCCTTTCCCTTCATCCACAAACATTCTGGTTGGTGTATCATAATCATCCTTCTTTCCATAAGGCTTCTCGTGATCGTTCAACTCAATGATCTTCTTATAGCCCAATTCACCTTCAGCAATCCAATCCTGAGAAGGATCTCCTGCTTTCAATAGTTCATTAGCCATATCCATCACGGCGTTCACACTTCTTTGAGACAATGCGTGTGTAGATTCGTATTGCTTCAATAAAAAGCCAAGTTTGATGATCTTCTCAATGCCTTCCTTTTCAGCTTGAGCCATGATTTCATCAAAACTTCCTTCAAGTCCGGCTTCAGAAGCTGCCTGCATAATAGAGTTATTCAATCCAGTTTTCACCGAATAGTTACTTCTCTCAACAGACTCATTCTGACGCTCCATTTTGTTATTCAACGTAACGAAAGCGTTAATTACTTCCTTGGAAACGTTGATCGCTAGAAGGGCCATCAGTACCAGGTACATCAGACCGATCATTTTTTGTCTTGGGGTTTCTTTACCTCCTCCCATTTCTTCTCAATTTTAGGTTAAACAATTGTTGAAACTGCAGATTAGTCTCTAACAGTCATAGCGTTCAACATGTTACCATAAACTGTGTTCAAGGCAGTTAGGTTTTTAGCCAATGAGGCCATGTTTTCTTTGTACAATCTTGTATCTTCTACTGAGTCAGCAAGGTTATTCATCAAGTCAGCAATACCGCCTTGTAATTTCTGCTGAGCCTCCAAAGATTCAGAAGATCCTTTCAACTGTAATTCATATACATTATTCAATGCAGCCAAGTTCTTAGATACTTTTTGCATTTGCTCACCAAATGAAGCACCTTCTTCAGTTGTAGATGTCAATCCCATCAATGACTCAGACGCTCTTTCGTAAGCACTTGACAAGTTAGCCACTCTTTCAGAAGCACCTTGTAGGCTAGAGATGTAGTTCTCAGTAGCTCCTTGCGCTTCACTAGCCTGACCTAGTTGCTTAGCATTCTCGCTCAAGCTTCTCATGCCATCACCTAAAGATGCGATCAAGTCACCATCGATTTTAGCTTCTTCCAACATGTTATCTAACTGCTGAGTAACCGCTAAGCTATCTTCTGGCTCTTCCAAAGATTTGTGATCCATATCAGAATGACCTAGTGCTAATTCCGGATATACTAATGACCAGTCGGGGTCTTCGTGTAAAGGTTCAAATGCTGACAGCGTAAATATGACTGCCTCTGTTGATAATCCAAATATTAACCAAAAGTTTGCTCCTGGCCAGTGCATAATTTTAAACATTGCACCAATAATTACAATCGCTCCTCCAAATCCATAAACGAATTTCATTATGTTTTTGAACCTCTTACTTGCGAAAAATCCTCCTCCTGAACTCATTTTTCCTTGCTTTTTAAATGTTAAACTTAATTATTACTTTATCCTGTTTTATATATAATGCTTAATTGTTGATACGGTACAAAATTAATTTGGACCTGTATCTCCGTTAGGATCTGCTCCACCTCTACCAAGGTAAGACATCACACAACGGTAACCAATGTAACTCTTTGCAGAGTCTTGGTATTCATAGGTTCTTGTACCTGTTTGAAGGTAATAACCTATATCTTTCCATGATCCACCTCTGATTACCTTACGCTTCATTGCTTCTGAATCCCAATCCATAGCGTCATAAGTATATTCAGGGTTTAAATCATGTGAAAATTCGTAAACTGACTCGTCATAAGCAGTTCTAGTCCACTCAGCAACGTTACCAGCCATACAGTATAAACCGTAATCATTTGGATGGTAAGAGTTCACCTTCACAGTGTGGAAACCACCATCTTCCATGTAACGACCTCTCATAGGCTTAAAGTTACCTAAGAAACAACCGTGTGCATTTCTGATGTAAGGACCACCCCATGGGTATGGACTCAAATCTAAATCACCTCTTGAGGCATACTCCCATTCCGCTTCAGTTGGCAATCTAAAGTCTTGAACTTTAGTTTCTCCGCCAGACTGCAACCAGGAGTTTAACAACTGAGTTCTCCATACGCAGAATGCTCTTGCCTGAGGCCAGGTAACTCCAACTACCGGGTAATCATCATACGCCGGATGCCAGAAGTACATATTGGTCATTGGCTCATTGAAAGAGTATGTAAAGTCATGAATCCAGCACAAAGTATCGGGATACACGTTGATCACTTCACTAATAATGAACCTTGATCTGTCATCGTGCATACGAATGGCATTGTTTTGACCTTTCTTATTAATCTGTCCCAAATCCAAATCTCTACCCACAGGGTCTTTGGTAAAAGGATGAACGTCATTCTCCAAGATTCTGTGCTTAGGATCTTTCTGGTAACCAGTTTTCTCATTAGAGTATCCATCTCTAACAATATTCACTCTACCTTTTTTGGCAGCCTCCTTCATATCAATCCAGTAATACTGGAACATCAATTTACGAGGGTTGATCTCTCTTCTTTTGTAAAATCTCTCGTGTGGTGCATAGAAGAAATCCGCCAGGATGTCTCTCTTACCGAACTTAGACTGATCAGGATCATCCGCTCCATCAGGTGCAACACCATAATAGAAACGTTCTCTCCAGTTAATTGTCCAGTCCTCTATATCCAATGCTGTTCCATCATCTTCATACGTTTCCGTACCCCAGATTTCTGGTTCGGCATCTTCTTCCATGAGTTTTCTTCTCATGAGGGAATCTCTTACCCAAAAAACGAACTGACGGTATTCATTGTTAGTGATCTCAGTTTGATCCATATAAAAAGCTTGCACCGAAACCGTCTTAGAACGCGTTTGATGTAAGAATGGAACATCCTGATCACTCTGCCCCATATTATAAGAGCCTGCCTTAATGTAAAGCATCCCATATGGAGTATCCTGATACCATGGTCTTCTACCCTGGACCCCGACAAGATGGCCCTGGTTTTGCTGACCACATCCGTACAATATGCCAACTATTGCTAGGAAATAAATGTATCGCTTCATGCTACCTACTTTAATAATATCCGTTCAACTTGCACGCTCATAAAATTTATGAGTGAACTGCGTATTACGGAAGTAAACCTTTTTTGGTTACAGTTAAACTTTTTTTCACTAATTACGATCCCAAGAATCTTACGTCAATTGGTTTCGGAACTGGTGGGTTAATACATGGTTTGAAACAGAACTTAACGAATAAGTCTATCGAACCACTACTATAATCTTTTATATCCGACAAGGTAACATCATACCCTAAACCGGCTGTTAAATACATTTTCGAACAATTTCCTTCTGGTGCAGGCAACTCAGTATGATATCCTACTAAAGGATAAATCGCATCCTGATGTCTGTAAGACACACCTGCGTAGATCATATTGTTGTACCATCCTCTCACAGCTATATCAAACTGAGTGGATGCAAGGTCAGATTTAGCCAAAAAGTCTCCCTGAACACCAAACTGAGAACTACCAATTTGCTGATAGTGACCAGCCATCACATAGAAGTGTCTGGCAACATCCAGGTTAATATCTGCCAAATCAGCACCATTTAAATGAGTTGCAGATAATCCAGCATAAGTTCTTTCATCTCTGTTACTCTTCCAATAAACTCCAAGACCTATATCAAAGGCGCCATCTTTATCAGTTCCTCCAGGAATCGCTCCATCACCAGATTGAATTGGCACCCAAGAAGCATTAAAAGACTTACCCGCATATCCCATCTGCACACCTATACCAAAAGTACCTACTTGACTTCCTAAGTGATAAGAATAAGCCAAACGGAATATATTGTTGGTCTCAAACCCTAACTTATCATTATAGAAAGTTAGACCAACACCACCTCTCAAGACAGGAATACTCCCATCCAGATTCAACAATATGGTTTTTGGCGCTCCATCGAACCCAAGCCATTGATTTCTATACATTACAGTTCCACAATACATACCATGAATACCAGCAGAACCAGGATTCACAGACAACTTATCATACATGAAGTTTGAGTACTGAGGATCTTGTTGTGCGTGCCCAACGCTCAACCCTAAAACAACAACCGCCGATAATATCGCCTTTTTCATATACAACTATTTGATAGTTAACTATTTAATTCAAAAACTCCCAAAATGAGAGAATATTGAAAGTCGCTAAAATAATAAAAAAACCATCCATTCAAAAGATAGCAGCACATTTTTCTACGGTTATCAACACAATAATGTTAACCTAGATGTGTTTTTCTTAACAATGTCGTGATAATTTTAGCATTACACAAGCACCTTCCTAGACATAATCAATGCCATGCCTTTAAGTTACAACTTTAGAAAATCAATTGCAATTTAGCCTAGCTCAGTTTTTTGTAAGCCCTTAACCACAAATCCGGCAACTCGTCTTGCATGGCTTGCTCATAATCACTGTAAGCACATGGAATCATGGCATGTCTTTCAAATTTCAATCTTTGATCAGGCGGATACGGCACTTCCATCCACCACCTATCACTTTTAGGGCTCTTAAGAAAAATCAATTCATGATCACCATCAGTAATGTGTACATGATACTTGATGTAGTTTTCTTTACTTCCTATTGGAAAATCCTTCTTTCGAGCGTAATAACCGTCCATGAAGCACCAGATCATTTGCGCCAATAAGTGTGCTGTTTGACCTCCATCCTCTTTATCAGAACCACTGTAAAAGCCAATGGAACTTAATTTATCGCTCATGCCAGCATAACGCATCATCTGACAAGCTTCCTCTCCATAAAACCCATGAGGGGAAGCCCCTTTTGCGGCTGGTGCATCCGACATTCTTACAGCCGCCATATCAAAAGACACAATGTCTGCATTTCGAATCATTGGTTCGGCAGAAGCCATATTTTGCCTGATTTCTCCCAAACGATAAGAATCAAAATACAAACCATTCATCAACTCTAAAACTGAACCATCAACAAAATAACTCTGGTACCCCAGGTTAGTGAAGTTGAATAAATAGTTAGGCTGATGCAATACGATTTTCCCTAAATATGATTCAGCGGTTAACTCACCTTCCACATCTCCCAGGTCAAATCTCGGATCTATGGCAATTAAATTCACAGTTTGTTCCAATTTCTCATACCCTCGATACTGAGCAAAAGACAAATCCTGACTCCCACCAATGATAATCGGAATAATTTTGTGCTTAAGCAGTTCTTGGACCACATTAGACAGAGCATGGTAGGTGTCCTGAATGGTATTGCCCGGATTGATGTTTCCCAGGTCTGCCATTTTAAAAACCTGGTTGTGGCCGAATAATTTGTAGAAATGATCCCGAACGTGATCTACGAATTTAGAACAGATGTAATCATTCGCACCTCTTGCCTCTTTGACCCCAACGATTGCAACATGTATTCCCTCCAAATCAGGAAAATCATTGGCTTCATGAAATACTGTTGTATCTCCTATTTGTTTTAAATTATTGTCTTCCTCAGTTTTATAAGATGAGGTATCCAGTGCTTCAAAAAAAATAGAGAGGTCTTCCATTTACTTTTTCTTTTTCTTGGCAGCTTGTTCTTCTGCTATTCTATGACAATCCTCCAAAGTCAGTTCTTTTGGCTCTGTTCCCTTTGGAATTTTGAAATTCTTCTTACCTATTTTGATGTAAGGTCCGTATCTTCCATTTAATACCTGGACGTTTCCATCTTCGAAAACGGCAATTTTGTTATTCGCATCTGCTTTCTTCTTTTCCTCAATCAATTCAATTGCTCTTTCAAGGGTCACAGTCATAGGATCATCTCCCAAATCCGCTTTCAGAGAAACAAATGTCTTACCGAAACGCACATAGGGTCCATATCTACCAATGGCTGCACTAACCTCCTGCCCCTCATACTCACCCAACTTTCTTGGCAATTTGAAGAGATCAAGCGCCTCTTCGAGTGTGATCGTTGAAATGCTCTGATTCTTCAATAAAGAAGCAAATTTAGGCTTCTCTTCATCGTCTTGTTCACCAATTTGAACCATCGGTCCAAAACGACCAATTCTTGTCAAAACAGGTTTACCTGATTCCGGATCGGTTCCCAAAATTCTTTCACCACTGGCTCTTTCAGAATTCTCAAGTGTATCCTCTACATTTGAGTGAAACGGGTGGTAAAACTTATTGATCATTTCCGTCCACTTCATCAAACCATTGGCTATGTCGTCAAACTCTTTCTCCACCTCAGCGGTGAAATTGTAATCCAAAATCCTCCCGAAATGCTCCACCAAAAAATCGTTGACCACTACTCCAATATCGGTAGGATATAGTTTCCCTTTTTCGGCTCCCGTTCTTTCGGTTTTAGTTTCTTCAACTACCTTACCATCTGCGATTCCCAATTCAATGTACTCTCTTTCTCTGCCCTCACGCTCCCCTTTCTCCACGTAATTTCTTTTTTGAACTGTAGAAATCGTGGGGGCGTAAGTTGACGGACGACCGATTCCCAATTCCTCCAACTTCTTTACTAAAGACGCTTCAGTGTATCGAGCCGGGTGGTGCGTGAAACGCTCTGTTGCCTTGATATCTTTCAAAGACAAAGAATCACCTTCCTTCATCTCGGGCAACATCCCAGCATTTTCAGTCTCTTCACCCTCATCATCTTTCCCTTCCAGGTATACCTTAAGGAAACCATCAAACTTCAATACCTCACCGTGCGCTACTAG
>JAUILH010000192.1 GCA_030433115.1 Bacteroidia bacterium
GGCTTGGGTCGTCAGTATTTTAAGCGTGTATACCGGACTTCAGCTGCTTGGTCTGATTCGATCGATCCCTAGAAGATTTATCAGAATTGAGCAAGACCAGGTGTTGTTCGTTCATGGAATTATGAGTGAAATATCAGTTCCATTTCATCAAATCGATTCTGTTGAATTGAGTTGGAAGGATACGAATGATATAGACTCATGCAGACATTTATCACCACTAGGGACTTTGGTCGACCATAATTTAATCGTGCATTTTAAATCCGATCAGCAGATTACGGGATTATACGGATTCAAAAAAGAATGTAGGTCAATGGCACTTTTTGTAGATGACAAGGTTGCTTTTAAAGAAGCTTTAGAAGCTAAACTTGAGAGCCATGAATAGAAGAAGTTTACGCATCCTTTTGGGGGGCTTTTTTTTGAGCGCATCAAGTCTGATCTTCGCTCAGGATTATACCGCTTACCACACGGGGAGTAGTACAGATTTAATCACACACCCGGCAGGAGGTATTTGCCTTATGGGAGGGGCTTCAGAGCACGATGAAGCCATGAAGTGGTTTTTGGAAGCCGCCAATGGAGGAGATGTTTTGGTCTTAAGAGCTTCCGGAAGTGATGGTTACAACAATTATATGTATAGCACCTTAGGAGTCGCCATTAATTCGGTCGAAACCATCGTATTCAATAACGGAAATGCGGCTTATGACGCTTATGTTCAACAAAAAATTCAGGAAGCTGAAGCCATTTGGTTTGCCGGAGGAGATCAATGGGACTACATCTCGTATTGGAGAGGAACTCCGGTCGACAGCCTAATCAATGATGGATTGCTCAATCGGCACCTTGTAATTGGAGGAACAAGCGCTGGAATGGCTATTCAGGGCAAATATTATTTTTCTGCGGAAAATGGGACGGTGACCAGTGCCACAGCTCTGTCGGATCCACATAATATGAATGTTACAGTGGATTCCAATGCTTTCATAAAGAACGGAATTTTGTCTGATGTCATTACTGACACGCATTACGATAATCCGGATAGAAAAGGCCGACACACGACTTTCTTAGCTAGAATTTTAACGGACTATTCGGTTGTTGGTAAAGGCATTGCTTGCGATGAATATACTGCCGTGTGCATAGATTCTTCAGGGATAGCAAGTGTATTTGGAGAGCATCCAACATATGATGACAACGCCTATTTCATTCAACCAAATTGTGATCTGTCAGATTTTAGTCCCGAGATATGTTCTGCCGGAAACGCCCTGACCTGGGATAGGAGCGGGGAGGTTCTCAAAGTATATGCCGTCAAAGGCACATTTAATGGAATCAATAGCTTTGATTTGAATGATTGGAAAACCGGATCAGGAGGAAGTTGGGAGCATTGGTCAGTCAATAGCGGTGTGTTAACGGAAAATTCTGCAGGTCCCATAAATTGTGCGGTGCATGTTGAGGAATTTGAGGGACCGTTTAATCTTGAGGTTTACCCAAATCCAAGTATGGGAGAATTGGCTATCAATAGTGAAATGGAAATTGGCTCACTTAAGATATTTAATTCCTTGGGCGGGTTGGTTTATACAACAAGACCTCATGCTCAGAATGTCAAATTGGATTTAATGGAGCTGCCCAGTGGCTTGTACCACATGACCATTGTATGCGGTGATCAAACTAAACATCAAAGTATTCAAATCAGTCACTAAACCTTTTATTATGAATAACAATACGCAGTATCAAAAAAGCAGACTACACCTCAAATATCTTGTTGTATCGATGGTTCTGCTTGTTTTTCCGAATATTCTAATGGCGCAGTGTGCCAACACAAACAACATCTATACTTTTATCTACAACGGCAACATGTATGAAGTGGTTAAAGAAAACAAAACCTGGGTGGATGCTGCTTCTTGTGCCAATGAAAGAGGCGGGCAGCTTGCTGAAATAAATGATCAGGCCGAACAGACTGCAGTTTTCAACGAATTGTCTAATAATGCAGGGATTTCTACAAGCAATACCACCGCTCCTGACGGAGGAGGCGCTTCTTATGTTTGGATAGGTGGCAACGACTTTCAAACAGAGGGTAATTGGATTTGGGACGGAGATGGAGATAGTACCGGTGTTCAATTTTGGATGGGAACTTCTTCCGGGAGCCCGGTTGGAGGTCTGTATAATAATTGGGGGAATGAACCAGATGATTTTGGCAGTGGACAAGATGGATTGGGATTGGCTCTAACAAATTGGCCTTTGGGCTCGGCAGGACAATGGAATGATGTGTCTCACACCAATACCTTATATTACCTCATTGAATATGTTGGCGTAGTGGGAATTGATGAGTCTCAAAAAACGCAGATCAACCTATATCCGAATCCATGCAATGATGAATTGACGATTACAGGAGTTGAAGGTGATCAGGTACAAATTCTGTCTAGCGACGGGCAATTGGTATTGGAGTTTACTGTCAATGAGTCGAACAAGTCCATTGATGTGAGCGCATTATCTCCAGGAGTGTACTTGATTAGAACGGTAGAAGGTACCGTGTCTTCTTTTGTAAAAAATGATTGAATCATTACATTAGTTAAATGACGCTCAACCAAATCACCATATATTCCAATCAAGTACAGAAGTCCATTCAATTCTACACAGATTTGGGACTTGAGTTAATTGTGGATTCAGCGCCCAGGTATGTGAGGTTCATTTGTCCCGACCAATCAACTACTTTTTCCATTCACGAAAAAGCTGAAGCGACCATTTCACCGGATATCGTTTTGTATTTCGAGTGCGACAATGTGGATGAAGAGGTGGCAAGATTGAAACGACTGAATTATGAGTTTGAACGAGAAGTGACTGATCAACCATGGATGTGGCGAGAAGCTTTGCTCAAAGACCCCAATGGCAATTCAATCATCTTGTATCACGCAGGAGACATGAGAGTGAATCCGCCCTGGAAAGTCAAAATACAATGAGAGATTTACTTCAAAGTATCAGATCCTGTGATATTTGTAAGGCACATTTGCCACTCGGTCCGAACCCTGTTCTAAGAGCCTCAAAAACTGCTAAAATTGCTGTGATCGGTCAGGCACCAGGAACTAAGGTACACGCCTCTGGTATTCCCTGGGACGATCTAAGTGGCAAACGTTTGAGAGAATGGCTCAATGTGACACCAGATGTGTTTTATGATGACAGCATATTCGCCATTGTTCCAATGGGATTTTGCTATCCTGGCAAAGGGAAATCAGGAGATTTACCCCCGCGGAAAGAATGTGCCAAGGAGTGGCACAACCGTCTATTTAGTATGATGCCAGATATTGAGCTGTTCTTGTTGATTGGTCAATATGCCCAAAAACATTACCTGGGAGCAGATATGAAGTCTAATTTAACGGAGACTGTAAAATCCTACTACGATTATCATCCCAAATTCATTCCTCTGCCACATCCGTCTCCAAGAAATATATTTTGGTTCAAAAGAAATGCTTGGTTCGAACTGGATTTAGTCCCACATCTTGAAGCTGAAGTACACAGAATACTCAATAAATGACGATCTTAAAAAGTGGAACGGAATTTGTTAAGATTTTGTTAAAATCAAGATTTAAAATAACCAAAACCAAACCTAACTACCGAAAGACCATTGCATTTATAATGTAGTGGTTTTTTTGTTGATTTTTCTTTGAATGCAACGAGACATGATCCAATCGAATCCCAACAAAAAAATGCCCTGAGTGATGATGGAAGAACCATATCCTCTTGCCAGTTCCGGATCGTTAAAACGGTCGTTAAACACTCTCAATCCCACACCAGTTCCAATATAGGCGAAATCAATGTAGAAATTGATCCGATATGACTTCTCAATTTTTTTTAAGCCAGAAGAAAAAGCATCCATTTGTGGTTTTTTGAGCATCTGCTGACTTTTAATGAGCCCGAATACGCCCAAGCCAAAATTGACTGTGTTCCACAAACCATTCATTTGATGAAAATAACTGGCTTCTCCCTGTGTTTGTTGACTTAAGATAAATCCACTGCCCATATTAACTGCTCCCCACGTACTCAGAGTCAGCATTCCGGTTCTATTTGCTTTCCAGGCCTTTTGATATAACAAAGTATCGGAGGTCCCCTGAGTCTTTGCCATTCCGGAGAATATGGTGCAGACTATCGCTATGAGGAGAAACCGTTTCATACCTTAAATATACTGGAAGAACCATTTAAGCCTGTATTTTGTTCTAAGTAGATTGATTAACTTTAGTCATCAGAATTTTGAGTTCCCATGGAATATATTCACGGATTTACCGAAGAAGAACAAGCTAGATTGAATGAGCAAGCAGACGTTTTGGGACCAATTATTTACAAGGATCTTGACTTTTCAGAGATCGACAATTTGCTGGAGATTGGCTGTGGAACTGGGTCTCAGACTAAAATTTTGCTTCAGAAAAATCAGACAATGCATATTGAAGCCTGCGACATATCAGAGACTCAATTGGCTGCAGCACGTAAAAATTTAAGCGGGGAATCGAGGGTTAATTGGCATCTGCTGGAAGCGGATACATGGCCTTTTGAAGACAATACTTTCGATTGTGTTTTCCTTTGTTGGGTGCTCGAGCATGTGACAAATAGTGCGCAAATATTGAGTGAAGCCGTACGTGTACTGAAAAATGGTGGTCGGATTATGTTGACGGAAGTATATAACAGGTCTTTTCAACTACTACCGCGTTCTGAGTGTTTAGAGAAATATTGGGACGCTTACAATCAACTTCAATTGGAAATGGGAGGCGACCCGAATGTGGGCATTAAATTGGGGAATTATTTGTTTAGAGCTGGATTTACTGATATTCAATCAAAAACGCTCTATACGCACAACGACCAAAGAGATCGAGAAGGACTTTTGGTAATTTTGGAGTATTGGGAGAATTTGATCCTGAGCGGAAAAGATCAATTGCTGGAGGCGAAAAGAATAGATCAAAATCTGGTACAACAATTGAAACAAACGTTTGAAAATTATAGACAAAGCGATGAAACGGTCTTCTTTTATACAGGGATTCAGGCAGTCGCAAAAAAATAACTGATATGAAATATTTTTTATTGAGTGTATTATTCTTGGTTTTAGGGATGAGTGTGTCCGCGCAAGATCAGATGTATGAGATTTGTCCTTTGAAGGTGGGAGAGGATTTACCATTAAAAACTAAAATCAATGATGAAGCTGGGAAGTCAAAAACTTTAGCAGATGTGTTGGATAATAAACCTACCATATTGGTTTTTTACAGAGGAGGATGGTGTCCTTATTGTACACGGCAATTGAGCGGTTTGCAAGCCGCCAAAGCTAAAATAGATTCTCTGGGTTATCAGGTGGTCGCAGTTTGTCCGGATGATTTTACAAAATTGGATTCAAGTATCAAAGAATCAGGTGCCACTTACAAATTGTACTCAGACAGCGACATCTCTTTGATTGAAGCATTTGGTTTGGGATGGAAAGTGGATGATAAATTGTACGATAAGTACAAAAACAAATATGGTTTGGACACGGAAAAATGGTCAGGCGAAACCCATCATGTATTACCCGTTCCAGCTGTGTACATCATTAAAGACAATGAGGTGAAGTTCAATTATGTCAATCCAAAATACTCGCAACGACTGGAACCAGAAACCCTGATCGCAATTTTGAAATCCATATAAATTGTCTAAATTTCTGATATGGCTAAAACCTGTTTGGAATGTGGAGATGCTATGTATGGCAGAGCAGATAAGAAGTTTTGCTCAGATCAATGCAGAAATGCGTACAACAACAAATTGAATTCCGATACCAATAACTACGTGAGGAATA
>JAUILH010000193.1 GCA_030433115.1 Bacteroidia bacterium
AAATCCACCTCACTCAATTTAGACTGTTCTCTTTTAATTACTTCAATCCCCATAGTGTCAATCATCTCTATTCGTATTTAGTTGTTTTCAGTTCCGCGAATATAGCTATTTTTATAGGTTTTATCAATATAAAAAGCAGTGTCGAACCAGAAAACTGAACATAATAAGCCACAAAAAATCCTAAAAAAATATTGGGGCTATGATCAGTTTCGACCTTTGCAGATGGAGATCATTCAGAGTGTTTTGGAGAATCGAGATACTTTGGCGCTCCTTCCAACGGGTGGTGGAAAATCTATTTGTTACCAGGTTCCTGCATTGGTAAAACCTGGAATTTGTCTGGTAGTTAGTCCGCTCATTGCTTTAATGACGGATCAGGTAGAGCAATTGAGGCGCAGAGGTATTAAGGCTTTGATGGTGCATAGTGGCATGAGCAGAGAATCGGTTGATATTGCGCTGGACAATGCCATTTATGGAGACTACAAGTTTTTGTATGTCTCTCCGGAAAGGCTGAAAAGTCATTTGTTTGTAGAACGTTTCAAGCAAATGCCTGTTTCATTTATTGCCATTGATGAAGCCCACTGCATTTCGCAATGGGGACACGATTTCCGTCCTGCTTATCGCGAAATTGCTCAACTCAAGGATTATCTGCCGGATGTCACTTTCATTGCTGTTACTGCAACCGCCACAGTGGATGTGGTAAAAGATATTCAAACCCAACTGAGGCTTCAAGACGTTCAGAAATTTCAATCGTCTTACACCAGAAAAAACCTGAGCTATCGTGTCATTAGAACAGAAAACAAGCTTTTGACGCTTGAAAAGCTCATTAAAACTGACCAGTCGATCATCATCTACACAAGGAGTCGACAACTCTGCCAAAAACTGAGTACCGAATTAAATGCCAAAGGCTTTCCTTCTCAATTTTATCATGCCGGATTGCCTTACAACAAGCGTCAAAGCATCCAAAATAACTGGATCAACGGAGACTTTAAGATCATTGTTGCGACCAATGCTTTTGGTATGGGAATCGACAAATCTGATGTGCGCCAGGTCATTCACATGATGGCCCCGGACAGTATTGAAGCTTATGTGCAGGAAGCCGGTCGCGCGGGCAGAGATGGACAAAGTAGCTCAGCGACTCTCATTACGGCCCCAGGAGAAAGTGAGAATTTGTTGAACAGACTCGAAAAAAGCATTCCCGACAGAGCTCTAATTAAACGCGTGTACCTGGCCCTGGGAAATCTCTTTAATATTCCTATTGGTGTGGGCAAAGATGAAATTTTCAAGTTCAAAATTCTGGAGTTAGCTCAGCGCCTTAAGGTACCACCTGTTTTATTACTCGAATCTCTGGAGGTACTCGCACTAAATGGCTACATCAGCCTATCGAATGGGGTTAAGTTGCCATCGAAAATAAAATTTCTTCAAAACGGAAAAGACCTATACAATTTTCAAATCCGTTTTTCCTATCTGGATCCTCTCATTAAATTGATTTTAAGGTCTAAAACTGGTGTGTTCGACAAAGAAACTGCTATTCGAGAGAGCGCCATTGCCAAGCGACTCAAGATTTCGGAAACCACTGTTGAAAAGCAGCTCCAGACACTTCATAAGTATGAAATCATCAATTACAGTCCAAAATCCGAACTCCCATTTATCAGGTTTGAGTTGGACAGAATCAATGAAGAGCACATACGACTGTCTCCCGATTCTTATGAAAAACGTTACGAGCAAAAGAGACATCAACTAGGGGCTATGATGCGCTATATGACATCTCAAGGCTGTCGGGAACAAATGATTCTGGATTATTTTGGAGAAAACGGTGCTGCATGTGGTATCTGCGATTATTGCAGTTCTGATTCCCATGATGATGCAATAGATTACCCTGATGTTTTAACTGGCATAAGACATGTCCTAAGCCAACATCCTACTACCCTGGAAGGTTTAATTGACTTGTTGGACAAACAAGAAGCTTCTGCTGTGATTAAGGAAGTGAGACGTTTATTAGATGAGGGACGCTTAGAATACAAACAAGGAATGAGGCTGTCGTGGAAGAAGCTTTAAAGCCACATATTGTCATCTGTCATGGGCTCAATAACCGTGCGGAAGTGATGAATGATTTAGAGCAATTCTTTTCGCATCTCGGATTCGTTTGCATCAAAATGACATTAAAAGGTCATGGCAAACAAATTGAGCGCGTAAGTTCTAAGCATTGGATCAATGATATTGTCTCCGCATACCAGCAAATTCCAGAAGACGCACCTAAATTTTTTTGTGGTTTTTCAATTGGGTGCTTAGCGCATCATGCAGCAAGCAGACAACATAATTTAAATTGGAGTTTTTCGTGGTACTTCTCCCCTGCTCTGTATCTAAGATGGCCTGTTTATCTACTCAAAATTCCAGCCATATTTCCAGAGCTTAAATTGCCCTCCTTCGCGCACAAAGACTACAGAGCTCATCGCTGGCTTCCTTGCAGATATTACAGAGGTCTATTTGATTTGAATAGACAGGTGGATATGTCTCAACAATCTAACATACACATCCTCATGAGTCCTAAAGATGAGGTGATTTCATATAAAAAAACATCTCTGAACCTACCCGATCAGCTTAAGTTCACAAACATCCGACTGACCAAAATGAACACGAAAGATTCGTATCACCTCACAGTTCCTTATAAAATTCTGGTAAAAAAAGACATTGAAATGCTCGAATCAAGCATTCGCGACGATCTGAAAAAGATTACTTCTTAGGGCAGGATTTACAATGAACGCCCTTCTTTTTGTACTTCTTACAGCACTTCTTTTTAACTTTCCCACAACAACAGTTTCCGCAAGCGGTAGATAAACTGTTCTCTATTTGTAATTTCAGCGAGTTCATTTTCTTATTTAGAACGATTCAAAATTAGTCAAACACAGAAAATGACCAATACCGTAAAAGTGGTATTTTGCATTTGGTTTATAAACAGTCAATTTTTAATAGCGATACTCATGGGTCTTAATCAAGCTCTCACTGCTCGATAATCCTCCAATACCCATCTCTTTTTCGCCAAGTTCACTACATCATCTACTGATTGACGATGATCAATCCACCTTACCACTCTATTATTTCCCAATACAGCTTCCATACCTTTAACAGTGGGACCATTAAACAAATTGACCAACCAGGACTTGATGCGTTCCTCTCCATCGGTATATAATTCACCATCAATCAAATGAATCTTTCCATGATCATCCACGCGCACATTGGCAGCATGGACATCATCAATATATAAACCGCAAGTCTCTAGCTCTTCTTGCAATAGCTGCATTTGTAGCTCAATATCTCTTGGACAAGTCTTTGGTGTGAGTGCATTTGGAATATACGCCTGTCGATACCTCAATTTAGAAACACTCAAGTCAAAAGTATTGGGAATTGCCTGCACACTTCCAGCAATTTTTTGTCGTCTTTTTAAGCCAATAATTTGATACATCATCATATAATAATGTAGAAACCATAAGGCCAGCGGGTTCCATTTACCACAAAGTTTTTTGCCAATAATAGGTGCCATGTGATCAGAATAATCATTGTGCCCCCAACCACAGAAGTGAAGTTGTTTTAAGACCATCTTTTCATTTTTAGCATCTCTGTATACATTGGTCCAGGCACCACTCGATAAAAAATTGCTTTTATTCAAATCACGACAAGGATTTTTCAAGCTTCTGGGCAATCTGATATTCCAGAACAAAACCCAAATAATCCCAGTAATTGGAATTCCCAACAAGTAGCTCCAGAACCCTGAAAATACCAACATGGCTAGTTTCAGACCAATAAAATACATACCAAACCCCAAGGCTCCTATTATAACTAGTAGAGCCACAAAAAGTGGCATGGTTCCCCAATACGACAGTTTTTTCTTAGCTAATTTCATATTCCTTATTTTTTAATTGATTCTTTAGTGTGGACAATAGTTTCTCAACATTTGCCAAGCCACTCACCACTTCTAATTCTGCTTGTCCTATAATGGGAATGTGAATAGACCCAAAATTCAATCTCTTCCCGACCCAGGTCCGTGAACTCCTGAGCTCCTCCAATCTCGAGATGTCTATATAATTGGATTTGCACAAAAGGCAACTTCTGGTCATTGAAACGCCATGAATCCTGATCTTTGAAACCCTAATTCTAATCGTGCCCAGAATGAGAAGGCTGACAGGTAAAACATACATAAACATGACCTGTCCATTCAATTGAAAAAGAAACTGAATGCCCGCTGCTGCCAATATAATGCTTGACTGGTGAAAAGTATCCCCTGACCACGCCATTTCGTAATAAGCCAGCCCAAATACTCCGAACACCACCGCATACTTAATGTCGCCAAAACTATTAAATTCAACCACTTTTACTAACCATGCCAGCACTATCACTTCCGCAATCAACCACAAATAATTGAATACGAAACTGGTAGTTTTCTTAATCTCTATATTGTCTTTTGTTATACTCATGGAGCTAAATTATTGCGGTGAGGAGGGAATTCATTACGGAATATCGCAAATAACTTAGCCGCTTATCAATATTTAACGCTTTTTAATGAAATATTCATTCGTACTAGCGTTTTTTTTCATCTCTTTGTCATACCAAAATTTCGATCTATATGATTCAAATAGACAATTTGTACAAGGAGTTCAAGCTTAGCAAACAGCAGCGAAAGGAAACTCCGGGCAATCCTGATGTAGCGGTAGCAGTGAATAAGATTTCCCTAGAATGTGTTCCTGGAAGAATTTTTTCTCTTTTGGGTCCAAATGGCGCAGGAAAGACGACTACCCTTAGAATGATCAGCACCATTTTAAAGCCGAGTTCCGGAAATATAACAGTAGCTGGACACAGTGTGACTACTGATCCTCAGAAAGTACGTGCATCCATTGGTTTTTTGACCGGGTCTACTGGACTCTACGACCGACTCACGCCAGATGAAGTCATTGAGTACTTTGCCGACCTCAATGATGTCCCCAAGACAGAGATGACAGAACGACGGGACTACTATTACGATCTGTTGGACATGCATGATTTCAAGAAGAAACGCATTGGACAGTTATCTACAGGAATGAAGCAGAAAGTATCTATTACCAGAACAATGATCCACGATCCTCAGGTTGTGATTTTTGATGAGCCCACTTCCGGGTTGGATGTGATTACTGCTGAAAACATCATTAAGTTGATTCGAGATTGCAAAACACAAAACAAAACCGTGATTTTCTCATCTCATATTATGAGTGAGGTGGATTTATTGTGCGACGATCTTGCCATCATTAACAAAGGAAACATCATTTTTTCTGGTACAATGGAAGATTTTAGAGCCAGACTAAACGGAAAGAGTTTAACGCAAGAATTTATTGACATTGTAAACGAGCACAAGTCATGAAAAACAAGACATTAAGAGTAGCGAAAAAAGAGTTTTTGGACATGATCAGAGACAAACGTTCTTTGATTAGAATGATGGTGATTCCTTTAGTGGCTTTTCCCATCATTATCAACCTGGTCACTAAAATTCAATCGTCTCAATCGGAGAAGGCAGCCAAAGAAGAATTAACTGTTGGTTACGTTTTGAATGATCAGAATACCGACCTAATAGAGCGTTTATCTGAAGAAGACAACTTCAAATTTGTCGCCTATGATGATTCTGTAAAAATGAGAGAAGACGTTATTGATAGAGATATTAATCTTGGATTGATCTTTAGCAAGAATTTTGACGAATTATATAATAATGA
>JAUILH010000194.1 GCA_030433115.1 Bacteroidia bacterium
CTGACTATTCCTGCCATATTCAATTTCAAATACTTTTGAGATCCATTGAGCCATTTCGCGCGAATTGTATTTCTCAACAAAATAGATGATGAGATTCAAAAAAGAATAGGCTCCGCCACTTGTATAAATACCGTCGTCTTCAGTAATGATATGCTGTGATTGTAAGTCCACCTGAGGAAACATTTGTTGGAACATGTCGGCTGCCATCCAATGTGTTGAGGCTTTTTTACCATCCAGCAAACCTGTAAATCCTAAAATGAAGGCCGCCATGCACAAACTGGCAACTTCACTATTGCAGGTTTCACGTTTCTCCTTGATCCATTCAATCAAAGGTAAATTGGCTTCATATAAATGCTCAAATTCTCCAAAGGGCGTGCTGATAATAATCAAATCTGTGTGTAGTACCTCATCTATGTGTTTTGTGCACTTCACAGAGAAAATACCGTTGTAGTAGTCATATGACTTGTCGAGTCCTACAAGCTCTATGTCGTAATAAGGGGCTTTTCCTTTGGAGACCAGAAAATCGTTGACTTTACTCAATACTTTGTACGGTCCAACAATGCTACTTACAACAGCGGCGCCATTGGGAACAAGAATAGATACATGTTTCATTTTATTTCGATTTGGCACTTTCACACCTCTACCTTGTCAAAAATACACCAGATTTTTCACATGTTCACGATTTAACTTTGTAGAAGTAAAATTAAAACCATGGCAATCAACGAAGAACAGTTACAATTTATCAAAGATCAATTATCTGAATCTGGACCATATGAGGCCAAGAAAATGTTCGGTGGTGTTGGCTTTTTCAGAGAGGGCATCATGTTTGGACTGTATGGACAAGACGTTTTTCACTTGAGGGTGGATGATGGGAACAGAGCCGCTTATGAGGCACATGGAAAAACAGCATTCATGTCGAGCGAAAAGAAAAAAGGCATGCCGTATTATGAAGTGCCTTTAACTGTTCTGGAAGATCGTCATGAATTGAAGAACTGGGTAGAAGAGGCATATGCGGCTGCCCTTAGATCAAAAAAGTAACATCTAAAACTATATAACTATGGACGCAAAATCTAACAACTTAAACTGGTTCGAAATACCTGCAGCAGATATTAAAAGAGCCAAAGCTTTCTATGAAAACGTATTCAAAATTGATATGCCAGAGCAAGAAATGATGGGCATGAAAATGGCATTTTTCCCGTGGGAAATGGGTTCTGGAAAAGCTGCAGGAGGATTGGTAGAAGGACCAATGCATACACCAAGTCAGGAAGGCGCAGTGATCTATTTAAATGCCAATCCGGATTTACAAACTGCACTTGATAGAATTGAAGATGCTGGCGGTAAAGTGGTCATGCCAAAAACATCAATTAGCGAAGACATAGGTCACATGGCTTTCTTTATTGACAGTGAGGGCAACAAAATGGCTTTGCATTCTCAGAACTAAATGAGAAGTAAACGAAAAAAACGAAGGTCAGGCAATTGTCTGGCCTTTTTTAGTGGTAATAGATTTCCAAAACTTTTTTTTGGTCGTAGTTAGTACCTTCCCATACTTCTCGTGATTTGTTTTTTTCGATTCTTTTAGAATCCATCATCTCATAGTATTTGAAATAGGATTTGAGGGGCATTGGTTTTGACTTTCTCCTCCGCCTTTTTCTGTATTTTCTGTATTTATTCTGGTCTAGAAGATAAGGGTAAAACACTTTAAGTATGTCATACGACAAATGTTCATGGGATTTGTGATCTGCTCTTCTCCAAATATTTTTTTCATCTTTAATTATGGAGAAGTTTTTGTCTGAGTATTCTACAAAATCAATGTAAGCCTGTGCTTTGAAAGGACTTCCTTTTTTGTCGTGTTGAACCACAATGGATTTGGAGAAGAAACGCTTTGCGCCGGGTTTGAATTTACTATAGGGGCTGCCGTTTTTGTAAACGTGGATATAGTTCATTTCGTAGTGACCGTCGTCTCTATTTGTTCTTTCAAAAGTTTGAATTTCCAAAGTGTCTTTTGTAGAACTACCAAAATGGTAGTATGTGGAATTCAGCAAAGTGTCCCAGGGGTTTTTAGCATCCGGATTTGTAATATTAATTGAAAGACTACTGCTGAAGATGACGTTTGCCGAATCCCTAATTATGGAGGTAAATGTTCTGATAAAACCAGTCGGTAGAGTGTCTCGCTCAATCTTATAACATATTCTGCGAAATTTAATTCGGAGAATACCGTCAACAATCAGTGAATCTGTAGTAAGGTAGCAATAGTGATCAGGATCTTCAACGATCTTTTGAGAAGTATAGGAGCTAATGAACTGACCTTGAGATTTTGCTGGTAAGTCGGGGATTTTCATTGTCTTTACTGAATCTATATAAACCTCTTTTAAGGATTTATAGTAAGAAATGGCTTCAGCCGATAACCTGAATACTCGATCATACTCCAGTAAATCTGATTCATTATACTCCGTGATAGTGTTGGCAAATTCCAGATATTCTGGTCTGTCACTTCCCGTATCATCATACTCTATTTCCACGTATTTTTCAGACGTTTTTGCCATGAAATGAGAAAAACTAAAGTACTCTCCGGTGAAAACATTGGTGTCTTTCTCCCAGGTCAGGTAAAATCCATTTTGGGTATTGGATAAATACAGTTCAAGGTATCTGCATTGAGATGTCTTAGCATTGTAGTGTATGTCTTTCCTAAAATAAGAGTCGGGATGATCGTGTGTTTTGTTGACTTCAATTGATGTCAAAACATAGTCGTCTGAACTATTCATTTTTGCATAATTTTTTAGAACTGAACGATCTATTTTCTTTTGAGAAAATAAGGTGAATGATAGCAGTAAACTGGTAGTGATTAGAAATGGCTTCATGGTTCTAAAGTAACAATACATAGAAACTAAATTGGTTACAACTGTTTTCCACACTTAATTTCGTTTCTTTGCAAAATCAATGGCGCATAAATCAGGTTTTGTAAATATCATTGGCAGTCCGAATGTCGGGAAATCCACACTGATGAATCAGTTAGTGGGACACCGCATGTCTATCATCACAAGTAAGGCGCAAACTACCCGTCACAGAATCATGGGGATCGTCAACGGAGAGGATTTTCAAATCGTCTATTCAGATACACCTGGGGTCGTTAATCCAGCGTACGAATTGCATAAATCCATGATGGGGTTTGTGAATACCGCTTTGAAGGATGCAGATATCATTCTGTTTATTACCGATACAAAGGAAGACACAACCAACAACCCTGAAGTTCTGGAGCGACTGAAAAAAACGAGCATTCCAATTATTTGCCTGATCAATAAGGTGGATTTATCGAACGAGAAAACAGTTCAGAATAGATTGGATTATTGGAAAGATCAATTGCCAAATGCCCTGGTAGCTGCCATGTCTGCCAAGTTGAATTACAATGTCCCAGAGATTTTTGAGCAGATTTTAAAGATGCTGCCAGAAGGTCCTGCTTACTTTCCAAAGGATGATTTGACAGATCGCCCTATGCGTTTCTTTGTAACAGAGATCATTCGTGAGAAGATTTTGATGTTATACGACAAAGAGATTCCTTATTCATGTGAGGTGGAGGTTGAATCGTACAAGGATACCGGTGGATTGGTGAAAATTCGAGCCATTATTTATGTGTCCAGGGACTCTCAAAAAGGCATTTTAATTGGTCATCAAGGCAAGATGTTGAAACAGGTAGGCAGCAAAGCCAGATGGGATATGCAGGAAATGTTGAGAAAAAAAGTACATCTGGAATTGCATGTGAAAGTGAAAAAGGACTGGCGAAATAACGCTCAGGACCTCAAAAAATTTGGATATCAGTCATGAGCAATATTTTAGCCATAGTGGGTCGACCAAACGTAGGGAAATCTACCTTTTTTAATAGATTGACGGAGTCGCGGGATGCCATTGTTCAGGAAACAAGCGGTGTGACGAGAGATCGGCATTACGGGATGTCTGAATGGAATGGCATAGATTTTTCTGTGATTGATACAGGGGGCTACGTCAAAGGTTCTGACGATATTTTTGAAGAAGAGATTAGAAAGCAGGTGCATTTAGCCATTGATGAAGCAAATGTGATTGTGATGGTGGTGGATGTGACTACTGGTGTGACCGATCTTGATATCGCCGTGGCGAATATTTTGAGAAAGGCAGACAAACCGGTATTTCTTGCTGCTAATAAGGTTGACAACCACGAACGTCAGCTGGATGCCGCAGAGTTTTATTCTTTGGGATTAGGAACAGTTTACAATTTATCTGCTATTAATGGAGCTGGCTCTGGCGACTTGTTGGATGATTTGGTGAAAGCGTTTCCTGATGAGCATCATGAGGATGAACATGCCGGTTTGCCCAAGTTTGCAATTGTTGGAAAACCAAACGTAGGTAAATCGTCCCTAACAAATGCCTTGTTGGGTGAAGAAAGAAACATTGTGACACCCATCTCTGGTACCACCCGAGATAGCATCAATACACGATACAATGCTTTTGGTTTCGATTTCGTGATGGTAGATACTGCTGGTATTCGCAAAAAACACAAAGTGACGGAAGATATTGAGTTTTATTCGGTATTGAGGTCCATCAAATCCATAGAAAATTCGGATGTATGTATTTTTATGATTGACGCCAACGACGGAGTAGAGCAGCAGGATATGGCCATCTTCAACATCATTCAAAAAAACTCAAAAGGAGTCGTTCTTTTAGTCAATAAATGGGACATGATTGAAAAGGACACCAATAGCACCAAAGAATTTGAGGACAAAATCAGAGAACGCATTGCGCCTTTTAGAGATGTGCCTATTGTGTTTACCTCAGCTTTGAACAAACAAAGAATTCACAAGGCACTCGAAACGGCCGTTGAGGTATTTAATAACCGAACTCAAAAAATCAGTACGTCTAAGTTAAATGACGTGATGTTGCCCATCATTCAGGCTACACCACCACCGTCATTAAAAGGGAAGTTCATTAAGATTAAGTTTGTAACTCAGTTGCCAACACATGCCCCAACTTTTGCTTTCTTCTGTAACCTGCCTCAATATGTGAAAGATCCGTACAAGCGATTTGTGGAGAATCAATTGAGAAAACACTTTGATTTTACCGGAGTGCCGATTAAGATTTTCTTTAGAAAAAAGTAGAACAGGTTTTCAGTCTTTTAAAGTGGTATTTCGATTTTGGACTTGGTCTACCTTATCTATAAAGGCCTGACTGAGCTTATGGCTTACCAATTCAACCAGAATTTTTAGAATAACTAGCAACACCAATGCAGCCATTGGCGCACCAAATAGTCCAATGATGATGCCGCCAAAAATAATGACAAAATGAAGCACGGCTACCTTGAAAAATGGTCCAGCCGTTAAGGCCAAAATAATGGTATAGTCTCGTTCATTTTTATACAAATATCTATGGATGAAATCGAAGGCGTATGAGCCAGACATGGCAATCAGAGCAAAGATCATTTCCGGTTCATTAAGTATGGTTTGGATCAGGTTTAATCCGGAGTCCCAAAAATTTTCGGGACTATTCCCGAACAAATGTTCAACGAAAAATGCATGCACGTTCGTGAACGCTAATAAAACGGCAAACCAAAACAATGAGGTCATCACTCTGTAGGGAACGGGTGCAGTGAGGTCATGCTCAAGTGTCATGGGTTTACGATATGTCAGTAGCTTACACACATTGAAAAGTCCAATGATGATATTTTCAGCCCAA
>JAUILH010000195.1 GCA_030433115.1 Bacteroidia bacterium
TGGCTGTGTTAGAGTTGAAACGGGTGTTTTCATTTTCACCTGAGAATAAATTATTATCACCAACATCTTCGGCCAAAAATTCAATGAAGCTTTTTCCCATAACACCAAAAACTGTGAATCTACCAGCTTTTTCAGTGGGTGCATTGATCTTGAAAGTCAAATCCTGATATTGAGGAATAGAAGCCCCAGTTCCAAAGTCGATTCCCATAGCTTTGAATACACCTAAAGTAGAATAACGGTAGTTGACCAAATAGGATGCGCGCCCGCCTTTCTTGAAAGGACCTTCCGCGCCAAATTCGAATCCATTAAAACCAACTTGACCCAAATACTCACGCTTATCGGCATTCCCATTTCTTAAATTCAGGTCAAATACTCCTGACAGGGCATTGCCGTAATCTGCACTGAACGCACTTGTCATGAAGTCTGAATTGCTCAGATTATTAATGTTGAGCATGCTTACCGGACCGCCTGTTGTTCCGATGGTCGAGAAGTGATTGGGACTTGGAATATCAATGCCTTCTAACCGCCAAAGCACTCCTGTTGGTGAGTTGCCACGAATAATGATGTCGTTTCTATCATCGCTAGCACCACTTACTCCTGCGAAATTTTGAGCCATTCTTGCTGGATCCTGGAGGCTGCCGGAATAACGATTAGCTTCTTCAATGGAAAATGTTCTGGCACTCACAGTAGACATATCGTTGATGGCATCTCGTTTGTCGTCTTGCGATTTAATGACCACCGTTTCCATCTCTTCGGTACTTTCTTCCAACTGGATGTTTAAGTCCAGTTCTTTTCCTGAGTTTAGCATGAGGTTCGATAAGGTCACTGTTTCGTAGCCAATGTATTCAACCTTAATCGTATGTCGTCCTACCGGAACATTTTCAATTCTAAACTGACCATAGACATCAGTTCCGGTTTTCATTTCAGGGTCAACACTTAGAATCGTGATTTTTACGCCCGGAATTTCGTATTGACTCTGTTTGTCGCTGACTTTTCCCTTGATTGTCGAACTCAAGTTCTGCGCGAATGAAGTAATGATTGCGAAACTAAAAATGGTTGTCACTAAAAATTTCATATTCCAAAATTAAAGAGGGCTTCAACTTAAAACGATAACAAATGTTAAGAAAATTAAGCCAATCTCTTGATTCTGCTCAAGTGAACTGGTGAAATGCCTATATATGAAGCGATCATGTGCTGAGGAACCCGGTTGTGAATTCCAGGAAAGAGCTCATTCATGAGTTCATATCTTTCTGCTGGAGACTTGCAGTAAAGATTTTGAATTCTGTTGTCCATGAGTTTAAAGTAGTGCTCTGCAATGAGTCTGCCCATTTTTTCACCTTCTGAAGTGTTTGCGTAACACCATTCGATAGTGCCTCTATCCATGATGACCACGTCAGTTGGTTCAAGAGCCTGAAGGTAGTAGTTGCCTTTGGTGTTCTGCAGGAAACTCGTGTAATCCGCGATCCATTGGTTTTCCAGGGCAAAATGAATACTGTGTTCATTGCCTTCCAAATCACAAATCATGACTCTTACCAAACCTTTTGTAATGAAAAACACTTCATCTGTAGCTTTCTCAGGTGTTGTTAAGAAGGCCTTCTTTTCAAATGATTTTTTAGAACACTTGCATGCCAATACTTCCATCTCTTCCGGAGAGACATTGATCATACTTTGGACAACATGCTGAAGAGAGTCCATTGTTTATGGGAATTTCGGAAACTTATCGAAGGCAGGTTTTCTTTTTTCCAGGAAAGCATTTCGCCCTTCCTCTGCCTCATCTGTCATGTAGGCTAGGCGTGTGGCCTCTCCGGCAAATACCTGCTGTCCCACCATGCCATCATCTACCAGGTTGAACGCAAATTTGAGCATTTTGATGGCCGTTGGACTCTTGGTCATGATGATTTGCCCCCATTCATAACCGGTTTGATCCAATTTATCATGAGGAACAACGGCATTGACCATGCCCATTTCATACGCTTCTTGAGCCGTGTACTCTTTTTCTAGAAAAAATACCTCTCGTGCTCGTTTTTGACCAATTTGTTTGGCCAGGTAGGCCGACCCAAAACCTGCATCAAAACTAGCTACATTGGCATCAGTTTGTCTAAAAATAGCGTGCTCTTTACTGGCGATGGTCATATCACAAACTACGTGTAAACTATGTCCGCCTCCTACGGCCCAGCCAGGAACTAAGGCAATAACTACTTTGTTCATAAATCGGATTTGCCTTTGGACATCCAGAATGTTGAATTTGTTGACGCCGTCCAGACCTTGATAGCCCCTTTTTGCCCGCACCCTTTGGTCGCCACCAGAACAAAACGCCCAGCCACCATCTTTTGGAGAAGGTCCTTCACCAGTGATCAAAACCACACCAATATCTTGACTTTCATGACAAAACACCAAAGCTTCAAGCAATTCTTCGACGGTTTTTGGTCTAAAAGCATTCCTGACCTCCGGTCTGTTGAATGCGATTCTAGCCACACCATTGGCCTGTTTAAAGGTGATGTCTTCATAGTCTTTAATGGTAGTCCAGTTGATTGTTCCCATGTTTAATATTTTAAGTAATCGAAATAGGATTTGAGTGCTTTCGGACTTATTTCAGAGTCTGTAAATACCTCAAGTATCTCACAAGTTGTATTATCCGGAGCGAAGAATGACTGAAGTTGGTTTTCCAGACTCTTTTCATCTTTGGCGGAACTATATTTGAGACCATAGAGTTCAGCTATTGGTTCAGCAGTTAAGTTATGTCTGGTTTCAAAGAATGATTCCAATTGGTCCGTTTTGGATGGTCCATCAATGATTCTAAAGATATTACCTCCCGAATTATTGAAAATCACAACCTTAAAATTTTCTCTAACAGGCGTATTCCAGAAAGCATTGGAATCGTAAAAAAAGCTAAGATCACCAGTGAGTAAAACCGTCTTTTTTCGGCTGGAATAAGCACTTCCCAGCGCAGTAGAGGTACTGCCATCAATGCCGCTGGTACCTCTATTACAAAAGTAGTTAGCCCCGCGTATGGTATTGAACAGTTGAACGTATCTCACGCCCGTACTGTTCGACATATGAATCTGGTTACCTTCTGGAATGCAATCCAATACAATTTCGTATGCTTTTAAGTCTGAGAAAGGAGCCTGTTGCAGATATTCCTCATGCTTGATGGCAGATTGGTGGAAAAGCCCGAGCCATTTATGCCCAAACCCAGAGTTCAAAGCTTGTTTGTCACTCAATTGTGCTAACAGCTGCTTTGGGTCGACCTGAATGTCCTTGGTTAGGCATTGGAACATATCCTGAGCATTAACACTATGTCCAACATGCCAGTGTTCTTTAGGAGGATGTTCCCTGAAAAGTGCCTTTAATTTTTTAGAGACTATGGCACCACCTATGCTGATAAGAATATCCGGAATAAAATCTTTGACCTGATCGTGTTTGATTAAAGCCAGCGATCTGTCAATACATGGATTGAAATTTTTATCCTGGAGGTTACTGGTATTCTCGATGACGATTGCAGTGTTGCCGTCTGAGGCTATATCAGCAAGAATGTTATTGAGTCCGTCTACCGGAGGCAGTTGTCCACAAAGAATCATTTTCTTTTGGCTTGAATTCCACTGAGCTTTTAAAGCGGTTAAATCCGACTCATTCAGACCATTATTTTCAGCAATCCGGTCAATTTTTCTAGTATTGATGTGAACCTTGGATTCAGTTTCATAAAGCGGTTCAGAAAAAGGAATGTTGATATGAACAGGGCCCTTTTTTTGATCATGAGCCAGGTTAATGGCTTCATTGATAAGCCTGTTGCAGTACCATTGTTGCTGGTCGTTAGAAATATCCTGAGGCAACTGGTAAGACCCTTTTATGTAATTCTCGTAAATATTCTGTTGTCGAATTGACTGTCCCTCCCCATGATCAATCCATTCCTGAGGTCTATCAGCGGTTAGAACAAGTAGCGGAATTCCCTGGTAGTAAGCCTCAGCAATAGCAGGCGCATAATTTAGTGAAGCCGTTCCACTGGTACAGCAGATGATACTGGCTTGTCGTGTCCATTGCGCTTGTCCCATTGCAAAGAAAGCGGCACAACGTTCATCAGGTAGCGAAATGGCATTAAAGAAATCGGAGTTGCAAAATTCTATGACTAAAGGTGCATTTCTTGAGCCCGGTGAAAAAACAACCTGATCTAAATCATTTTGTTGTAGAATATTGGCCAGTATTTGTATAGATGTTTTGCTTGAATGCACCTCACGAAAATACTATAATTTTTGCATGACTGATCTCAAAGTTTGTGCTTTCATTTCGGTTTCTTTCCATTCTTTTTCAAGAATTGAATCTGCAGTTATGCCTCCTCCCAGGTATAAATATGCTTGTCCTTCAATGATTTGCATGCAACGCAAATTGACATAAGCAAGGTCTTCATTGTGTGTTCTAAATCTTAGATAACCCGTATACCAGGATCTGTCGTGTTGTTCGATGGACTGAATCAGGTCTATCGCTTTATTTTGTGGGAATCCTGAAATTGCCGGGGTTGGGTGTAAATCCATTAAAAAATCATCATGATTATCAACCTTGCCTGTAAATTGAGTAAAAAGGTGTCGCACCTTACCAGCAATTTTGTCTTTTGGTCCAATGCGACTGATTAGTTCACCATGTTTGTTAAACTTGCTGGCAATAAACTCACTTACAATATTCTGTTCCTCTAATTCTTTTGGACTCCAGGGTTCGTTGTTGAGAGGAAGGGTGCCGGCCAAAGAAGCGCAAGTTGTGAGGCCTTTATTTTCGGAAGCCAATAACTCTGGTGTTGCGCCAAGCCAGGTCGTATTGACCATATGAAGAATGTATACGCAAGCATCTGAATATGCATTCTCTAAAAGTTGAAAGAGTGTAACTGGTTTGTTGGTCTTGCCTTCAATGGTCATAATTCTTGATAGAATGGCTTTTGAAATGACACCTGATCGAATGTTTTCCTGAATACCTTCAAATTGACGTTTGTAATCTTCAAATGTACTGCAATATGGCGGCGCTATTGATTCATTAATTATATCATAAGAAGGGTCCGGAGAGTGGGAAAAGCGGAGTGATTTGGTATGGTCAAAATTGGATACCATGGCTCCCCAATCATTTGTATTGGAAGGATAGAAAATGTCTATTGTACCACCTGGCGTCCGCACAGCAAGAAAAGGTGTCTCGCTGTTGAAAAGCGAATTGATTTGATCCAATACACTCACTTCTCAATCACTGCCATGG
Organism: Bacteroidia bacterium; assembly: GCA_030433115.1. Lineage (GTDB taxonomy): Bacteria > Bacteroidota > Bacteroidia > Flavobacteriales_D > JAUILH01 > JAUILH01. The sequence goes on from JAUILH010000195.1 coordinate 5,230, forward strand.
TTAACCTACTGATACACACAAGATCACCTTGTTCATCTTTGATCCTAATGTCCCATATATGCGTTCTTCTACCAATATGAACGGCATTTGCCCGGGCGTGAACGTAACCGGAGGTAACGGATTTTAAGTGGTTGGCATTAATTTCCATACCAACGCAGAAACAAGTATCATGATCCACAATCAAATTTGAGGCAGCACTGCCAACAGTTTCAGCCAATGCTAGTGAAGCGCCACCGTGGAGTACTTTCATGGGTTGAACCGTTCTGTGATCAACAGGCATTTTAGCTTCAAGATAGTCTTCTCCGAATCCGGTAAATTCAATGCCAAGCGTTTCCATCATGGTATCTGGAACGTATTTATTGGCCAATTCTAAACTAATGTCACTTCTGAA
>JAUILH010000033.1 GCA_030433115.1 Bacteroidia bacterium
GAGATCAAAAAAAACGGTTTCAGGATACGTGAAGCCTATGTTTAAATCGCTTGTCTTTTTGTTCGGATTACCAGGTAGGTCACCTTCACGCTTAAAATGGCTATGGAGGTTGACAAATCCCCTTCCAAATAATTCGAACTGACCAGCCAATTCATCCCAATTCTTGGCTTCAATAAAGTCAGCACGTCTCCGTTTAACATATTGCTTCCATGTCACGTCTTTCTTTTGGTTTCTTGTTTCAATGCCCTCCGCATCCAGGCGTTCTATTTCTTTGATCATTTGGCGATACAAATCTTTGATCTGCTTTTTCGATGGAAATGAAATTGAATCGAGAGGGATTTGATCAGTTGGGTCACCGTTTTCCGTCCGAGTGTCAGATTGAGAAAGAATGTCATCGAATAATTCGATTTTTATGATCTTTCTTGAACTATTGACCATCACTTTGGATGATTGAGAGGGCATACCAGTGAAATCATAATTGACCAAGTATTGTTGCTCAGACTGCTTGGTCCATACAGCAGCTTCCAATCTGGGATATTGCTGATAGATTTGAGGAATGATCTGGGCGGCAGCGGCTTTGTCATAATCCCCAATCTTGAAATCAGCTGACAAATGCGGTTCCAAAACTGAATAATCCTGATTTGCGATTGACTTAACATAGGCATTCAAAGCGGCATTGGAACTATCTTCCTGTCCTATTGAGGTGAGTCCGGAAAAACAAATAATACAAAGTACAAGATACCTCATCGATTAAATTTTGAGGCAAATTAGGTGCTTACGATTTCAGAAAAAAGGGATTAAGAAATATTAACGTTCGATTTAACATTTTCTAATAGTTAATAATCAAATCCGTCGTATCAAATGGGGTTAAGAAGACCGTTTGATTAACGGTTGAATTCTGTCCATTCTTGGTGACGAATCCTGTTCCGGTCACGTCATGGTTGCCATCATTCAGGCAAACAAAGCTCGTGTCTACTGTCATACCATCAAATTCATGTGGTGTAGTGCCACAACAAGTTGATCCGCAATCATAGGCTCCGGATGTCAATTGGTAGATGACTTTGTCGTTAGGATCATCCGGGTTCACATTTTTGATGTGTGCCCTTACCCAGGCCATAGCTCTCATGGTATAATTTCGGGTGTTTTCAGAATCGGTTGATAAATCATCCGGGTTAATAACGTCTTCTTCCCCAAAATGAAGATTTTTGCTGACAGTGATTTTGTAATCAACGGCATTAACCCTGTCGAAGGTAAAACTATAATTGCCATTTCCATCTGTGGTTATACTTTCAAGTGTTTTATAGCTGTTGTTGAAAGTGCCACCACTTACTTCTTTAACCTGAAGCAATACAGTGGCTCCAGCTACACCAGAACCAAGCGTACCGTCAGTCACCTGACCTTTAATGGTGTATGTAGCTTTTTTGTTCTTGTTACAAGCCCCAAGACAACATCCAAAGGCAAGAAGGCAAATCATTACAAAACGAGTCATGTCTAAATTACAATTGAGTTGCACTAAAGATACCTCAATTCTAGTTAATTAGACTTGCTCAGGGCGGAAATTTCTCGGTTAACCATATCAAGAATTTCCTGATAGGCATCCCGCATACCAGCAAATTGAGTGGCTTTTCCGTAATTGTGATTGTTCTTAGACTCCAATATGGTGTCATTAATTTTTGCAAGCTTAGAGTTGATCCAGGCCGCGAATTCAAGTAGACGTTCTTTTTTCATAGAGATCAAGTTTGGCGTTAAACAACTAAAAAAGGCAAGGAAGGTTCTAGTATTTACGCGGGGCAATCCTTTTAGGTTACAGGAACAAAAAAAGGGAGAACTGTTGTCCTCCCTTTTTCAAATACTTTAGATGTAGATTAACGCTTTTTGAATTTCTCCATGGCGTTATCAAAATTGAGGTAGTAATCACCTCTTTCCAAATTAGATAAATCAATTTCTTTACTCAATCCACGTTTACGGATTTGACCATACATGTCATACACTTCATAAGAGGTTTCTTCTGTGAAGATCAACTTGTCTGCAGATTTTTTGTATTCAAAGGTTGGTTGCTTTTTATCGGTTACAACGCTCACTGTTTTACTCGACTTTTGGTCTCCGGCAAGGTTTTTCTGGACAACTCTGAACTTATTTTGTCCTGATACCAACTTAGTTTTAAAACTATAGGCATGAGCATCAGGTGTTCCTTCGCCGTCTACTTCACCAACTTTCACCCACTTGTTCCATTTGAACTGCTGAACTACATAGGGTAATTTGCCAAGCTCACCCTTGGTCTCCCATTTCAACATGCCATCATTGCCAATTTCAATGTTGGTTGTCTCAAATGTAGGCATGGGTTGAAGCACACCAGGATTCAATACTTTAGGTGTACACGGTCCTTCGTACTCAATCTGAACAACCACATCTTCACCTTGTTTTAAATCTAAAATAGATAGGTCAATTTCAAAAGCACTGCTTGAAACCTGGTCCGTGGTAATCTTTCCATTAACTCTTACAAGAGAAACGGCGAATCCAACACCATTGTCTCCCATGCAGTTGGTAACATAAAGGTTCTTGCTCTGATAAATCCCCTCTATTACAAGAGTTTTATCATCTGCTTTTACAGAGCCAAAGGCCAAAAGGCATGATAATGAAGCTAATAAGTATTTCATGTGCAACATAATTTATTAAGCAAATATCTTAAACTTTAGAGCACTAAGCAAGTATTGTGCCATGCATTTCATTAAAAAACCGTTAATTTTTTCACTAATGCTTGAACCTTACGAACAATCTTCCATGATTTTTTGAGTCTTTATCTATGCGATGGTATTTGTTTTTGATGTCTTTTCGCATTAAAAATCTAAGCACTTTTTTCTTAAGCTGTCCACTTCCTTTACCGGGAATGATCTCAACCAGGGCAATTTTTCTATCGATGGCTTCCTCAATGATCTCTTCTAAGGCACGATCGATTTCCCGTTCTTTATTGTAGATGTCGTGAAGGTCTAGTTTTAGTTTAGCCATTGGATTCGAATATTTTGAGTTTTTGGACGCAAGCCGATTGAATCTCGTCAAAAAACACTAAAAATTCCTTTTCAAATTCTTCAAAATGAAGCACAAGGTCCTTGGCAGCAGTCGCCATATTATTGCTAAACTTGGTTCTTCTCGAAAGTCCCTGAAATGTTCGCTCAATGCCTTCTAGATGTGGGTAGTTTCCCAACCAATTATGGCGAATCATGTGATCGCTGAGGTACTGAGTCTCTTCAGGTAAAATAGCTCTGTTCTCTCTTAATAAACTGTATATACTTTTAGCAAACTCGTCCAAGTCACTGCCCACGATAATCGACCAGTTTTTAGCCAGCAAATGATCGTAGTAAATATCCAGCACCACCCCGGAATAATGGCGGTAATTCTGCCAAATGCGCTTCTTGCCCTGTCTGGTCAGTTCATGGTTATCCATAAAATCATCAATGAACCTGTGGAGCAAAATTCCTGTAGAAATCTTCTTGGGGTACTTATCCAAAAAACCATAGCCTTTTATGGCATCTCCCATCATGTTTCCAATCAATACTTCCGGATCTTGTCCGCTGAGATAAGCATGTGCGAGATAATTCATATTGGCTAATTTACCCAATCAAATATAAATGACGCCAATTATGTAAAAGCAATTTCCGGTTTCAAATTTGAGCGTATCTTAGTATTAGATGTCTTGGTCAGTTTTCCTATACAACAAGAAAGTACAATATTGGGTCGCTCAAATTTTGGGGTGGGCGGCATACTATATTCTTGTATATTTCAGTGCAGAGAGGCTTCAGGAGTCTGAAAACTGTGAAGTATACTTGGTTATAGTTTATCTCACTTCAATTGTGCTAACGCACGTTTTCAGAATGGTGATTGTTGGCTTCAATTGGTTTAAGTTCAAACCACTCAATGTGCTTTGGCGTGTTGTGATTGCGTGTATTCTAATTTCGTCTATTGACATTCTGGTAGATTTAGGGTACGAACGGCTGTTGCTGGAAGAAGAACTCCATACCAAAAGAGAAACGCGTCCCATACTTCTTGGAATCATCATTAAAAGTTTGTTCTACTTCATGTGGTCGGCCATCTACTTTGCTTTTCATTACATTGGTAAGTCCAGAGCAGAAGAAATAAAGAACATTCAATTGGAAGCGAGTAAAACGGAAATTGAATTAAAAAATTTGAAGGCACAATTGAATCCGCATTTCATGTTTAACTCCATGAACAGCATCAGGGCATTGGTAGATGAGAATCCCGTTCAGGCAAAGTATGCCATTACCCAGCTTTCTTCCATACTCAGAAATACTTTGTTGATGGGGAAAAGTAAAATAGTTCCCATTAAAGATGAATTGGCTGTTGTTAAGGATTATTTGTCTCTTGAAGGAATTAGATATGAAGAACGCTTAAAGGTGAATTACAAGATTGATGAAAGGCTCATGAATTGTGAAATTCCTCCTATGATGATGCAAACTTTAGTAGAAAATGCAATTAAACATGGGATTTCTAAGTTACCAAATGGCGGAAACCTTGATATCACGATTCAGGAACAGGTGGACAGAGTTGAAGTACTCATCGTCAATTCTGGAACCATTCAAAGCGAGAACCCGGAAACGGGTATTGGCTTGAGAAATACGATCAAACGATTGGACTTATTATATGGAGCGGAGAGCGAGTTTAGCATAAGAAGTGGCGAGCACAAAGTGACTACCAGATTTATTTATCCAAAGAAAAAAATGTTATGAAAGCGATAGTTGTTGACGATGAAAGATTGGCGAGAAAAGAATTGATGTCTTTGCTGGATAATTACAAGCAGCTTGAAGTTGTGGAAGAATGCGCCAATGTGGATGAGGCCAAAACAGCCATTGAAAAGCATGGACCGGATTTGATCTTTCTGGACATTCAAATGCCGGGTAAGAATGGATTTGATTTGATTTCTGAATTGGACAGTGTGCCAAGGGTGGTGTTTGTGACCGCCTACGACGAATTTGCAATCAGAGCCTTTGAGGTGAATGCCCTTGATTATTTATTGAAACCGGTTCACCCGGAGCGTCTAGATGAAGCCATGAAGAAAGTGTTCGACAATATCATAGATTACAAGGAATCCGAACAACGTTTGACAGAGGATGATCAGATTTTCCTGAAGGATGGAGAAAAATGCTGGTTCGTGGCCTTGAAAGATATTCGTTTGTTCGAATCGGAAGGGAATTATGTGCGCGTTTTGTTTCATAATCACAAGCCTTTGATTCTAAGGTCTTTGAATAATTTGGAGAAAAGACTCGATAGCAAAGTCTTTTTCAGGGCAAACAGAAAATTCATTATCAATCTAAAATGGGTAACAGGTATTGAACCCTGGTTTAACGGTGGTTTGCAGGTTGAATTAAGGGATGGGGAGAAAGTAGAAATTTCCAGACGACAAGCCGCAAAATTTAAAGATTTAATGAGCTTATAATTTCGTCGGGTTAATACTTCAGTTTATCGTACATCTGTAATTTTTTGTAGAAATTAATTTGCGATTTTAATTTGATTTATCCAATTTTATAGAGCAAACGCAAACTTAGCATGGAGAAAATTTACGTTGAGGCTACGGCCAAAACACCAATGGTTTCATTAGACCCTGTAAGCGGTGTTTTTGAGTTTAAAGGGAAGTCAATTCCCTCAGATGCAGAAAATTTTTATGCCCCAATTATCGACTGGGTGGAATCGTACGCCGGTAAGCCAGCTAGTAAAACTGTCATTAACGTGGACCTTGATTTCTTCAATATTTCTTCATCCAAACGATTGTTGTTTATCATGTACAAGCTGAATGAAATGACAGAAAATGGTCATGACGTTGAGCTTAAATGGCATTATTACAATGATGATGACGACATGTATGAGGTAGGACAAGATTATGCCTTTATGGTTAAAATTCCTTTCGAATTTGTCATCAAAGAACGTGCTTTATTGGCTGTCTGATGTCGGCCAGGTATCAGGAACCACGAAAATCCTTTGTGTCTCATAGTATAAACCATGTCGCTTTTCAAGACGCGCAATCAACACGCTTTTGTTGTGTTCAACAATATAGTTTTTGCAATGTTTGATAACCTCAGGCCAACGCACCGCATCCAATTCTCTTGGGGCAATCTCAACAGGTGAAAACCAATATGTCTTTGGCAGCAAGCACCAATAATCTTGGCGCCCATCGACTTTCTCAAGTTCACTTTTTCTCAACCAAACGACCTTGTGTCTCATGTCAAAGTTGAATTCCTCAAACAAGTGACACTTTAAATACAAAGACGACTCTATGTCATCAGGAATAATCGTTTTCACAGAATGGTGTGTTACCAATGGAAGTTGCCTGGTTTCCACAGTACTTAATTTGTTTTTAAGGGTATCTCTGGCATTAGGACCAATCCAGGCACCTTGATAATGCAGGTAAAATTTGTAGCTCAATTCCCAATGATGAACTTTACCAGATTTAAGGTCCTTAAAAATGAAGTCGATTTCACTCAAAGTAATCCCCTTATCCACCACTTGAAAATTATGTAACAACAAGTCTAGTCGTGGATGACTCTCAATAAAAAATCGCATCAGGTCCTCTGCGTATTTTCCAATAATATGGGTCGGACAGTCAGCAATATGCTGCGCAAGCGGTGTTGGCGATTCTGCAAGTTTCTCTAATACTGGTTGAAATTCATCTGCCAATTCTTTAACATAAGTTTCGGACACCAGACAATTGAAATAGGTAGGTTGTAGGAACAGATCACCGTTGATGAGATACGCCAGATCTCTTACCAATTTGTTATGATATGTTAACTCAGACATATAAATCCATGCAGACTTAAATAAAACTAATAACTTTGCAGCTTCAAATGAGACTTGTAGAAGAAATACCGCATCATACTTTTAAAATCTCTGTGTTTAACTACAACGCAAAGTACATTATAAAGATTGAGTTGGCGCAATTTGAACAATCGTATAAAATTGCGGAGACAAATGTGCAAGGTATGGATCAGCTTAAACAGTTACTTACAGAGTCTTTTTTAGAGTCATGCATGAAACGTTTCTTATCCATGCGGGCTGATTTTAATCACAGTTTTGAAAATTTAAGTTATGAAGTTTAAGATATTAGGTTTGGTGGCAATGGCTGCCATGATGACTGCTTGTGGTGGCGATGATAAAAAGTCTTCTGAAGATGAAGATAGTAAGGCGGAAGGTACAACGAAAACCACAACTCAACCTGAAACTAACACAGTCAGAGAAGTAGCCACCAACAATGGAGACATTAAACTGGCCTACATCATTTCTGATTCAGTGATATCTAGCTACAAAGGATTTCAGGAAGCCAACAAGACCATTCAAAAGAAGCAAGCTGACTTTGAGACCAGATTGGTGAAAATGGAGCAATCTCTTCAGGCTAGAAGTACCAAGTTGCAGAACGATTACAACAGTGGGAACTATGTGAAGCTATCTGATATCCAGGAAAGACAGAGTAAATTAGAGAGAGATCAGCAAAGCTATGCCATGAGGTTTCAGCAAGAACGAGCAGAGTTGGAAGGTTTGGCTCAGAGACTACTAATGGTGCAACAAAAAGACATTTCTGATTTCATTAAGAATTATGGTGAGGAAAACGACTACGACATGATTTTGCTTGAACCAGGCGGTTTGATCTATGCTAAAAAGATATACGATATTACCGGAGATGTCATCAATCTTTTGAATAAGCAGTATGATGATGGTGTAGCAGAAGATCTCGAGTTGGAAAAAGTGATTGCCGATACGCTATAATATGCTCATCGCTTCTAGTAAATACGAAGAAAACATAGCTGAGTACATCTTGTACATGTGGCACTTGGAGGACATGATTCGTGCCTGCAAGTTTAGCATTGAGCTCATTCGACCCAACCTCATTGAACCTCAGTCAAAGGACCCTCAGGTGCTTCAGAAAATTGAGGATTGGTACCTGGATTTCATGAAGAAAATGCGTCAGGAGGGCATTGAGGAAAAAGGACACTTGGGAGAATTGAATGACATTCTGATCGAACTGTTGTACTTGCACAATTCCCTTCTGAATATTACTAAAGACAAGACTTACGAGAAACTTTTCCTGGAAGCCCAGCCTGCTATTAAAGAGTTTAGTAGTAAGGCGAATTCAAGTGCTTTAAATCCAGTTGAGGTGTGCTTAAATGGTCAGTACGCCAAATTATTACTTAAGATTCAGAAAAAAAACATTTCTCCCGGGACCGAAGAGGCATTCGCTCATTTCAGAAAGGTTTTGGCCTATCTTGCTCTGAGGTATAAAGAAATGAAAACGGGTGTTTACACCGCCATGAGCAATTAATCAAAATCTAAAAGATGAGAAAGGTTTTAGCAACGCTTGCCTGTGTCTTAATGACCACAATCACTCTGGCACAACCCAATCAAAAGGAGGTTGGAGCATGGTACATGTACTTTTGGAATACCCGTTTTGGAGAAAGTAAATTTGGACTTCAAGGTGATTTTCAATTCAGAAACTGGAATGTCATTGGAGATCTGGAACAATTGCTTTTAAGAGGTGGCTTTACCTATTCCCCAAATCGGGATATAAAGTTGACATTGGGCTATGGAAATGTCACAACAGGTGCTTATGGAGATGATAAGTCAACAACTGGAGAAAGTAGAATTTATCAAGAGGCTCTTTTTTCAAATTCCATTGGACCCCGAGTAAAATTGACGCATAGATTTCGTTACGAGCAAAGATTTGTAGAGAATCAGGATTTTAGAACCAGGTATCGCTACAATTTATTCATGAATATCCCTTTGAACAAACCCACTTTTGAGGAAAAAACAATCTATCTGGCATTGTACAATGAGCTCTTCATTAATGGTGAGAGAAACATTGGCAATGGCAGGAGTGTTCAAATCTTTGACAGAAACAGAACCTACGGTGCGCTGGGCTATATGATCAAAAAGAACTTAAAAGTTCAATTGGGCATGATGCACCAAATCACCAATTCCTGGGAAAAATCGCAGTTACAGGTGAGCTTGCACCACAAGTTTTAGTTTATTTTCGGTAGAACCCGAGAAAGATGGTAGTCCAAGTAGAACCGCCATCTTGAGATACCATCCATTCTTGTATCACTTCTTTATCTGAGACAGGTGTCCAAATCACCCGATTGATGTTCAGTTTTCCATTTTGTCCTGGAGTCGGATCACTGCTTAAAATCATGGTGTTGTTTATCAAACCTCCTTTTAAATCCAGAACTCCACCGTAATTATCGACCCAATGTTGGTGCCACAATTTGTCTTTTCGATTGTAATAGTTGATGCTGATTCCGGTACTGCCTCCAGCACCGCGCCATTGCTCTCTCATCACACAGCTGTCTTCTTGTATCGTAATGGTATTGTGACCAATGACTTTGTTGGTGGAATCATAGACTGTCCAATCACCTTCCCAAAAACTAAATTGTTGGTGCAAAGTATCGCAGCAGGCACATTGTGAGCTGCCCCAGAAAGACATGACCATCAGGCAGGAGAAAATAAGTGTTTTCATGAACTTAAGATAGCGTGATCAACTGAAAGAGTAGATGCTTTTTTGATGAGCGGTATTAACTGAGGATTCAATTATTCTTCAACATCACGCCGACTCATGTATTGATACAGATGAACGTTTTGAATGAGACTGTCAAATGTCACAATGGTTTGAATTGAATCGATCCAGCCGTCACTATGCACATACCCATACTCTGAAATTCTGATATCATTTTCATTGAGTTGATAGTTTATTAGTGAATCAAGTATGTTTCCCCCCCATTTGTAATGCATGAAGAAGATTGATTTACCAGCTGTGTTGGTGAAAAGCAAGCTCTGTTTTTCCAAAGCATTGGCACCGAAGACTGTTTCACCAATATTAGTAACGATAAAATTGGAATTCTGTTGAGAACCTAGAATAAAATAATGATTGCCTTCATCATTAATAAATTCTCTGTGAAATATACTGTCACCATCAAAAAATGGAATTGGGTGTATGTAAGTCATCCAAAAAGAAGAATCTAGCTCAAGAAAATCGGAAAAATCACGCCGGGTGGTTAAAAATAGTGGTCCATCCAAGTCAGTCAGTTTTGGAAATGGTGTATTCGAAACACTGAAAACCGTATCAACTATTATAACTTCCTCAGTAAAAATTGGTTGTCTCGAAATATCTTTTTCTTCATGTTTATTTGAGCTCTTACTTTTACAACCGCACAGAAGTAAGAGTACGATACCAATTCTCCCTGATTTCATCACTTAATATACCGGAAATCCTGTCCGCTCTTCAGCCTCAATAAACTCTCATACATCAAACGAATGGTATTTTCCACGTCATCTTTGTGACACATCTCAACCGTTGTATGCATATACCTCAATGGTAATGAAATTAAAGCAGAAGCCACACCATCGCTTGAGTAAGCAAACGCATCCGTATCTGTTCCTGTCGATCTACTGGCCGCCGCACGCTGAAAAGGAATTTTCTTGCTTTCTGCTGTGTCGATGATGAAGTTTAAGAGGTTGTTTTGCACTGCCGGACCATAGGTAAGTACCGGACCAGAGCCACCTTTCAAATCCCCTTGTTTAATTTTATTGATCATTGGGGTGTTGGTATCATGACATACATCCGTTACAATGGCCACATCCGGCTTAATGCGCTCAGCAATCATTGTAGCACCTCTTAATCCCACTTCTTCCTGCACTGCGTTGACAATGTAGAGACCAAACGGTAATTTTTTCTTGTTTTCATGCAGTAAACGAGCCACTTCAGCAATCATCACACCTCCCATTCGATTGTCGAGGGCGCGACCAACAAAGTTAGACTTGTTCAGTACCATAAACTCGTCTTCATAAGTGATGACACACCCCACGTGAATGCCCATTTCTTCAACTTCCTCCTTTGATCTGGCACCACAATCGAGGAAAATATTATCCGGTTTTGGAGGTGTTTCTGTTGATCTGGCTCTGGTATGTATCGCCGGCCAACCAAAAATTGCCTTTACCATGCCTTTCTTTGTGTGGATATTCACACGTTTAGAAGGCGCTATTTGGTGATCTGACCCACCATTTCGTCTCAAGTATATAAATCCGTCTTTATTGATGTAGTGCACAAACCAGGATATTTCATCGGCATGCGCTTCAATTACTACCTTGTATTTAGCTTTTGGATTAATGACACCAACCGTTGTTCCATAGGTGTCAACAAAATGTTCATCAATATAATCTTTAATGTAATCCAACCAGATTTCCTGCCCTGGCCATTCAAATCCCGTTGGAGATGGATTGTTCAAGTACTTTTCGATGAAGGCCATCGACGATTTAGTCAATATTTTTTTTCTTGGCATGATATTTATATATGACTTGAAGGTAATAAAATTGATTTATTAAAGTGAATTTATTTCCCTGATAGTTATAGGGATGAAATGATCTTTTTAACTTAGAGGAATATTTAAATCCGCTTACTATGAAGAAATTACTACTCATTTGTTCGCTTTGCATCTTCAGTAATGTGCTGTTTTCTCAGGATACATTGAATGTATTGTCTGCAGATACGACTGTTTTCGACAGCAATTATGTAGATCCGGAAGCTCAAAAAAGCTATAACCAGGGCGCTCTACAACTAGAATCTGGGAATCCATCAGAGGCCATTCAATCTTTCACAAAAGCCATTAAGCTGCACGAGAAATTTGAAAAAGCTTATTTCAACAGAGGCCTGGCTTATGAAGCATCTGGAGATTTTGGTAAGGCCATTGAAGATTATAAAAAAGTACTTGAATTGAATGATACAGCCCAAAGCGCCTACTATCAAATGGCAAGGAGCTATGAGGTCAATGGAGATGATGCCAAGGCCGAAGAGGCCTACACGGCTGCCATCAATATTGATCCTAATGTAGCCAAATATTATTACTACAGAGGTGTGCTTAAGTTTAAAGCAGAAAAGTATGAAGATGCCATCAGAGACTACAACTTAGCTTTGGTGAAGAAATCTAATTACGCCTACGCATACAACGATAGAGGAAGTGCTAAACGAAAAATGGGGGATTTGGAAGGTGCTGCCGAAGACTATTCAAAAGCCATCAAACACAACCCTAAATTAACCTTTGCTTATAACAATCTGGGATCTGTTAAAAGAGCCATGAAAAAGAACAGTGAAGCCATTCAGGAATACACCAATGCAATTCGACTGGATAAGAAGTACCATGTGGCATACAACAACAGAGGAAGGGCTTATTACGATCAGGCCAAATACATGAAGGCAGTAAACGACTTTACAGAAGCTATTGCAATCAAAGGGAATTATGCTTTCGCCTACAACAATAGAGGAGCCGCTTATTTGAAACTTGAAAAATGGGATGATGCTATCAAGGATTTTAATAAAGCCATTGAATTAGACCCAGACTATGCCTTCGCATACCTTAATAGAGGAATAGGAAAGGAAATGAAAAGGGACCTGGATGGCGCTTGCTCAGATTGGCGAAAAGCTCAGGAAATGGGTGTGAGTAGTGCAGAAGCGTATTTGTCAGGAGGAGTTTGTAACCAATAAAACGATGATCATGAAAACGATATTTACTTTATTTATGTGTTCTTTTTTGTCCATCGCAGCATTGGGACAAAAAGATGTGCCATTCGACAAAAGTTTATTTAAGGATAAAAAAGATGCCTTTAAGGCTGCTAAGAAACAGCTGGATGAAGGAGATGCTTTCTTCGAAGGAAGATCCAATAAGTTTATGGTGCCACAGTATATTGATGCCATTGAGCCCTACGAAAAGGCCTATGAATTCAATCCAAATAGTGCTGACCTTAATATGAAATTGGGTATTTGCTATATGAATAGTTTCCACAAGTACCATTCTCTTGATTTCTTCAAAAAGGCGTATAAACTGAAGAACACAGTAGATCCCATGATTCATTACTATTTAGGATCGGCTTATCACATTCAATATAAGTTCGATAAAGCCATTCAGGAGTATGAGTACTACCGAAAAACCCTGAACCAAAAAGACCATGCAGATGAGATTTTTAGAGTGCAGAAGAACATCATGGAGTGTAAAACGGGTAAAAAGATGTACAAAGATCCTGTAAGAGTTTGGATTGATAATCTTGGAGAGAATGTGAACAGTTCCCACGGAGACTACGCCCCTGTGATCACTACAGATCAATCCAGAATATTCTTTACGTCAAGAAGAGCAGGAAGTACAGGAGAGAAAATGGATGACCAAACTGGTGACTATTTTGAAGATGTCTATTACTGCGATTACAAAGATGGTAAATGGCAGAAAGCAGTCAATATGGGCAAAGAGATCAACTCAACCAACCATGATGCCTCTGCTGGACTATCTCCGGATGGAAAAAAACTGATCATTTACCTGGGACATGAAGGCATGGGAGATCTGTTCGTGACCGAGCAAAAAGATGGTCACTGGTCCAAATTGAAAAGTATCGGTAAAAACATCAATACAAAATATTGGGAACCATCTGCCAGTATCTCTCACGATGGGAAAACGCTGTATTATGTATCCAACAAACCTGGAGGACAAGGAGAACTGGATATTTATAAAAGTGAGTGGAATGAGGAAAAGGAAAGATGGGAAGAAGGTGTGAACTTAGGACCTACTATCAATACCAAGTATAATGACAGGTCTGTATTCATTCACCCTGATGGAAAAACCATGTACTTTTCGTCTCAAGGTCATGAGGGAATGGGCGGATACGATATTTTCTACAGTGTGCTTGGAGAAGACGGTCAGTGGAGTAAGCCTAAAAATATTGGTTACCCAATTAGTACACCTGATGATGATGTAAATTTTGTAATGTCGGCCAACGGACGTGAAGGTTATTTTGTGTCTTTCCATGAAGATGGTTTGGGTGAAAAAGATATTTACAAGGTTACTTTCCTTGGTCCTGAGAAGGAGCCCTTGTTGAACAATGAAGATAACCTATTGGCTAGTGTTGCTGCACCTGTTAAAGAGAAGGTAGTGGTGCCTAAAGTAGAAGTTCAGCGATCTGATGTGGCCGTATTGAAAGGTGTGGTGAGAGATGAGAAAACCAAAAAACCGGTTGCTTCAGTGATTGAGATTATTGATAACGAGACCAACCAGATAGTGTCGACCTTGAATACAGATGCAGCCGATGGAAAGTATCTTGTGACCTTGCCATCAGGTAAGAATTACGGAATGGCTGTTAAATCAGCGGATTATCTGTTCCATTCGGAGAATTTCTTGTTACCTGCAGCTTCAGGATATCGTGAGTATAAGAAGGACATTGACCTTAAGAAAGTGGAGGTGGGTGCAAAAATCGTCTTGAGAAACATCTTCTACGATTTGAATAAAGCGACCCTCAGACCAGAATCTAAAGCCGAGTTAGAGCGTTTGATCAAGTTGATGAACGACAACCCAACACTGAAGATTGAGTTGTCTGGACACACAGATAGTAGAGGGGATGCTGCCTACAACAAAACATTGTCTGAAAAAAGAGCCAAGTCAGTTGTAGACTATTTGGTAGATCATGGCATTGGAGCTGATAGATTGAAATCTGCCGGATATGGAGAGACCCAATTGCTGATTAAAGATGCCGACATCTACAAGTTGCCTAAGAGTGAACGTGAAGAGGCGCATCAGCAGAACAGACGTACAGAATTCGAGATTTTGTCGAAATAAGCAGTGCAGACAGATCTAAATCAGTTAAACCTATTTTTGAAGCTTGTCCTGATCAATTTATGTTTCGGGACAGGCTTTTTAAATGCCCAAACGTCAACCCCGCCAGACTTAACTGTTGACGACCCTTTTTCCGGAAATTACCGCTATTTAAAATTGGGGTATCAGCAATTAGATGCTGGCTTCATCACCGCTGGTGCTAAATTTGTAAAGTGGGAAAAAGCCATTTTTTTTAAATCTCATACGATTGAATATGGCTATAATCCCTGGGAAAATTTGCATTTGATGAGGTACAACGCAGACCTCACAATCTCCTTTACCAATTTTGGACTAGAAATGTCTTCAGTGACCAATGGAGAGCAATTCAATGTGGAAGTGCGCCCGCAATTAGGTATCTACTTTATTTATTTTGGGGCGTATTTCGGACCGAATATCTGGTTCAACAAGCATTTTACTGATCGCTTGAACCGATGGACTTTTAATGTAGAAGTGAATATTCCAATTGGACGATGATCTAAACCTCAATACCCATCACGGAAATGTCATCAATTTGCTCAAGCGTCCCCATCCAATCCTCGATGGTTTTATTGAGCAGGTCGTGTAAACTTTCCATGTCCATATCCTTGTTGTCAATCAACAGCTGCTTAAAGGTTTTTGATTTCAATTTTTTGCCTTTAGGACCACCAAACTGATCTGCAAAACCATCAGAAAACATGAACAAGCGGTCTTTGACCTGCAGCTCAAACTCATGGTTATTAAAAGGCACTGGGTTGAGGTGTTTGCCAACAGGTTGTCTATCCGCTTTAACTTGAATGATCTCTTCTCCTCTCAAGATCCAAAGTGGATTGTTCGCTCCTGCGAATTCCAGGGTCTTGGTGGTAAAATTGATTTTGCATAAACTGATGTCCATCCCGTCTTTTACCTCTCTTTCGCCCTCAGCGTTAAAAGTGTCAATGACATAACTGGCCAAATGATCAAGAATCTCGGAGGGTTTTTTCAATTTCAACTCTGTTAAACAACGTTTTAAACCGTTTGTACCAACTACACTTACCATTGCTCCGGGTACACCATGACCCGTACAATCTGCAACCGCAACATACAACCCATCGCCTTCTGTGTGCATCCAATAGAAATCACCACTCACCAATTCTTTTGGCTTAAAAAGGATGAAGGATTCCGGTAAATAAGATTTAACCACTTTTTTTGCGGGCAGAAGAGATTCCTGAATGTACTTGGCATAGTGGATACTATCCATGATCTCATTGTTGCGTTCTTCGAGCGTGTCTTTCTGACTTTGAATGAGGTCGTTTTTGCTCTTAAGTGCCAGGTTGTTCTTTCGTTTTTCATTGTTCCGCTTAATCAATACAAGCGCCAATACGGACAGTAAAAGTAAGCCCCCAACTACTCCTGCAATAGTCAACTGTTGATTCTTGATCTCTTCATCTTTTTTTGCGGATTCAATGGCTTTTAACTCCTTGTCTTTTTCAAGATTTTGGATTTGCTGTTGTTTCTTTTCATTTTGAAAGATGCTCATGTATTTGGCCGAGTTTCTGGACAGGTCTTCGGCATGTTTTTGATGAAGTTTTGTAGCAAATTCTGCTGCAAAATAATAGGCTGAATCACAATTGCCAAGAGCCCAGTAGCTGCCATGAATCATCTGATAAGCAGTTTTGTCGAACTGATTTGAATCCGTTAATGACAACACCAATCTGGCATCTGCCAAGGCATTTTCATAATCCTGAAGTCTGTAGTATAAGTATGATCTAGATGCATAGGCAGTGATTAAATCAACTTTATTAGAGTCTTTCTCAAACGCATCAATCGTATAATTCATCCAATAGAAAGCCGAATCTATTTGCCCCTTCATGGCATATATATTGGTTAAGTTCAAACCAGCATTAGATAATACTTGTCCATAGTATGGAGAATTTGAGCTTTCTGTTTTCAGGGCTAGTAGTGCAAAGTATTGCGAAGAATCCAGCAATTCAAGTTGTTCCATAATACTGGCTTTCATCCCAAAAGTAGATGACAAATTCAGATAAGTAGTTCCCAAATGATCATCATGTTTGGTTTTGATTTTTAACGCTTTATAGGCATACAAGAAGGAGTTATCAAAATCGGAATTGGTTCGATACGCCACAGCCAAGTTGTTGTATACCTTCCCTAGTTTATGCTCCATTTTCAGTTGATCGTAAATACTGGCAGCCTTACTGTAATGATATAGAGCAAGATCATTGTGATTTTCTAGAGTTTCTATGTCAGCACTGGTTTTGAGGTATAGAGCGACATATTCATTTTGCTGATTGGTGTCAACGATCTCAAGCGCTCTATCGCTGTATGTTCTGGCAATTTCAGTATCGAATTTCTTCAATTCACCGGCTATGAAACACAGAGTTCTGATTCGCTGATCCCTTCTGATATCAAGTTTTAATGAGTCGTTCAGCCGATCAATGCGGTCAAAGTCCTGCGCAAAGCCGCCAACAGATAATAGCAGCAGGCATAAAGAAATCCAGATTTTCATAGTGCAATCATTTGCCCATGAATTTAAGCTTAAATTTTAGTTCAACAAGTTTGAGTAACTGGAAATGTGGTGCTTAGACGAGATTTGAAGTGGGGTGTCAGAAACTTCTACCCAAATATTTCCTTAAAACTATGTGTGGATTTCAAACGCACACCTTTTTCTGTCATTTGAAGCAAACAACATTCATTGACAGCGTCATGTTCCAAAAACAAAACGAATTCTTCCTCACAAGCTTTGCTCAAGAATTTGCTTTTTTCCTCCAGTGTGATCAATGGTCTGGTATCATAGCCCATTACGTAGGGGAGGGGGATGTGTCCAGTACTTGGGAGTAAATCCGCCATGAAAACCAATGTTTTTCCTTTATATTGGATGTGAGGAATCATCATACTGTCGGTGTGACCATCCACAAATAACATGTCCATTCCGGGCAAAGCACTTTGGGTATAATCTCCCGTTCTCTTGATAAAATTGAGTTGTCCCGATTCCTGAATTGGCAAAATATTCTCTTTCAAAAAAGAAGCTTTCTCTCTTGGATTTGGATTCACTGCCCAATCCCAATGTCTGTCGTTGCTCCAATATTGAGCATTCTTAAAAACAGGCTCAAATTGATCTGTTGAACCTTTTCGCTTAATGGCGCCTCCGCAATGATCAAAGTGCAAATGACTCAACACAACATCAGTAATGTCATCAAAAGAAAAACCAGCTGCATTCACACTTTTTTTCAAACTATCGTCTCCATGTAAATAGTAATAGCTGAAGAATTTCTCGCTTTGCTTATCACCAATGCCCGTGTCAATTAAAGTCAATCGATCACCATCCTCAATTAGCATGCAGCGCATAGACCACGCGCACATGTTGTTACTGTCAGGTGGATTGGTTCTGCTCCAAATCGACTTAGGAACCACACCAAACATGGCGCCACCGTCTAGTTTAAAATTACCTGCATTTACCGGATGAATTGTCATTGCTTAATTTTGAGACTAAAATAAGGAAATTGATAAAGCCTCATTAAAAGAGTTTTCATTCTGTTAAATTTGCAGCTTGGAATTTAATAATGCAACATACGACTGCGTGGTAGTTGGAGGGGGCGCTTCAGGTTGCTTCTTTGCCATTAATTACCAGCTCAAGCACCCGGATCATAGTGTATTACTTATCGAGAAGTCAAATAAGTTATTGGCTAAGGTGAAGATTTCCGGAGGAGGCAGATGCAATGTAACACATGCTTGCTTTGACCCGAGAGAACTGGTGAAATATTATCCTAGAGGTCGTAAAGAATTGATGGGACCGTTCAATAAGTTTCAACCGGGAGACACCATTCAATGGTTTGCAGATAGAGGTGTGGAGCTTAAGATAGAGGAGGATGGGCGCATGTTTCCTACAACGGATGATTCTCAGACCATTATTGACACTTTTCTGGCTGAGATGGATCGGGCAGGGGTGGAGATTCGAAAGTCTTGTGGATTAGATAGTGTGAGAAAACAAGATGGACAATTTCACTTAAAAACCACTCAGGGCATGTTACAAGCTTCAAATGTATTTATGGCAACTGGTGGCTCTAAAGCTATGTGGCAACATCTTGAGTCAATTGGATTGACAATAATTCCTCCGGTTCCGGCCTTGTTTACCTTCAACATCAAGCATGATTTAATTAAGGATTTACAAGGTTTGTCTGTGGCTCATGGACAAGTGACATTGTTGGGGACCAAATATGAAGAACTTGGGCCTGTGCTCATTACGCATTGGGGGCTAAGTGGACCTGGGATATTAAAATTGTCTTCCGTAGCCGCAACCTGGTTGGCCGATCAGACATATCGCTTTAAAATTAAGCTCAACTGGAATTACAATTATAATTTTGAAGATGTAGTAGATCGCCTGAAGGATTTGAGACAGGAATCGAGCAAGCAATTGGTCTTGGGGCTCAGAGAGTTCAATATCCCCAAAAGATTGTGGCATAGATTATTGGAGTTGTGCAGAATCAGCGATAAAATGAGACTCGCAGATTTGTCTAACAAACACATTCATGCATTGGCAAATTCTATTTGTGCGTGTGAATTGGATGTGGATGGCAAAAGTACCAACAAGGACGAGTTTGTGACTACCGGAGGTGTAGATTTAAAAGAAGTGGATTTTAGGACCATGGAATGCAAGCAAATTCCCGGGTTGTATTTTGGAGGGGAAATGTTGAACATTGATGCATTAACAGGTGGATTTAATTTTCAGGCAGCCTGGACAACTGCTTGGTTAGCGGCTCAGAATGTTTGATTTTTCAATTTTGCCGTTGTTTAGAATTCTTCATCAATAGGTCCTAGAATGCTTTTTGAGGCTTCTGAATAATAGGCAATCTGACTTGAACCCATCATCAATCTTGTCCACCAGGAAATGGCTTTAGGGTTTTGTCTTAATACCCGGTAATCATGACCTCTGACAATTTCCGGATAGACAATTCGACTCCATTTCTGTCCCTGCATTTCACCGAAGAACACAGATATGTTGAGAGCCGATGAGATCTCATTTAGAAATTGATCCATTCCTGGAATGTCTCTACTCAATTCATAGCAAGCATCTTCCGATTTAAGGTGGATATATATGGAATACTCGTGACTTTTTTTGCCATATTCAATTTCTCCGATTAACAATATGTCATCTGTCTCAATTGAAAGTGCCTCTTCTTGATAACTTAAGGTTACGAGCATGTGATTTGATATTTGTGGTTCAATTTAGCTTTTTTTTCGTGGGATATTCACAGCCTTTATTTAGGAACTCCTTCGCTGTTCGATAAATGTAGAATCATCTCGCAGTAACTTTAAATCATGAAAGTTCATTTTATCGCCATCGGTGGAGCCGCCATGCACAATTTGGCCATTGCACTTCATTTAAAAGGATACCAGATCACGGGATCAGATGACCAGATTTTTGACCCCAGCAAATCCAGATTGGAAAAACACGGTTTGTTGCCAACAGAGATGGGTTGGCATGTGGAGAGAATTCACTCTGATTTGGACGCGATTATATTGGGCATGCATGCGCGTGAAGACAATCCGGAACTCGCGAAGGCGCAAGAACTCAGACTCAAGATTTTTTCTTATCCCGAATACATTTTTGAACAAACAAAAGACAAAACCAGAGTAGTAATAGGAGGAAGTCATGGAAAAACTTCTACCACTGCCATGATTTTACATATATTGAATTACCACAATATTGAGAACGACTATATGGTGGGTGCTCAATTGGATGGATTCGATTGTATGGTGAGATTGAGTGAAACTGCCAAGATTGCAGTGTTGGAAGGCGATGAGTACTTGTCGTCGCCAATAGATAGACGCCCTAAATTTCATTTGTATCGCCCCAACATAGCTCTGGTAACGGGGATTGCATGGGACCATATCAATGTATTTCCCACCTTGGACATTTATGTCGATCAGTTTAGGGAGTTCATTAAATTGATTGAATCTGATGGACAACTCATTTATTTTGACGGAGACAATACACTTGAAGTTCTAGCCGAAGACAATGATAGCATTACGGCAATTCCTTACAACACACATCCGCATTATATCAAGGATGGCACTACGGTATTGACTTCAGATGACCGAGAATACCCCATTCGCATTTTTGGAGATCATAATTTGCAGAATTTGAATGGAGCGCTTCAAGTGTGTATTTGCCTGGGAGTAACAGAATCACAGTTCTATGAGGCCATTCAGACCTTTGGAGGGGCCGCCCGTCGATTGGAACTCATTGATGAACGAGCATCTTCTGTTATGTATAAAGACTTTGCCCACAGTCCGTCCAAGTTAAAAGCAACCACAGAAGCTCTGAAAAACCAATACCCGGATAGAGAGCTCATTGCCTGCATGGAACTGCACACTTTCAGTAGTTTGAACAAAGCATTTTTATCTGAGTATGAAGGTGCCATGACAAGTGCTGATAGGGCGCTGGTTTACTTCAATCCGGAGACCATCAAACACAAAAAACTGGAACCTATTTCCAAAGAAGAAGTGCTTCAGGCTTTTGGGGGCAATAATGTTGAGGTATTTACAGAATCTGAAGCCATTATTCATGAATTGAAGCAGATTACCTGGGAACAGCGCAATTTGTTGTTAATGACCTCAGGGAACTTTGGTGGGGTGGATTTGGATGAGTTGGTGAAGGGGCTGTAAGGGGCTCAATTTACCCTCTCGGGACCGCTACTCAGAGCGCAGCGAAAGAGTTTACCAGTAACCGAGACCTTCGTTCAAGGATTAAATTTCTTCTTTTACACTTTTGAAATTACCAATTTAACTTCTTCAAACCGTTACTCAGAGCGCAGCGAAAGAGTCTGTTTATTACGAAGACGTTCACTCAAGAAGCAGACTCTTTCGTTCTCATTCTTCGAACTCTTAGTATCGTTTAAGAGCGAAAGACATATGAACCTAAGACACACAAAATCTCATTGCAAATGAGTTATTGTCCCTCATGCTTCAACAAAACCTTCCGGTAGAAAACCGAAACTAACAAACTGTAAATAAATGACACAGAAATCATGGATACCAAACTAAACAGCATAGCTGATTGCGCACTGATAAACCCTTTTTGGGCATCTCGCATATCATCTAAATAATCATCATAGGTCAAGGAATCCAGGCGTTCATCTTCAGCATTATCCTTAAACTTTTCCCAGCCACCTTGCTCTTCAATTCGCTCAGCTTCATGTTTCACACGCGACTCAACTTTGTCCGCCAAATAATCCTTGTCAATCCATTTATAGTGAACAAAAATAAATCCAGCAACGATTAAAGCATAAACAGCACCTTGTTTCATTCCAGATTTCACACTTTCTAGAAAAATCAGTCGCCTGTCTTTTAAGTGAGCAGCTCTAACGGCCAGAAAAATCGCAACGATTAAGAACAACAGATTGGCAGATACCCCAACGGCCAAACCTTCATCTCCCGTTACCTCAACATTAAAAAGGATCAGCTTAACAATGATCCATGTCAGTCCCATTATTAAACCAATCCTCTTAGTATCAAACATAATCCTTTGGATTAATTAGCCGTTCATAGAAATCAAGAACTCCTCGTTACTTTGAGTGTTCTGCATCCGTTCCTTCATGAATTCCATGGCCTCAACCGGATTCATGTCAGCCAAATGCTTTCTCAAAATCCAGATTCTCTGAAGCGCTTCTTTGCTCATCAATAAGTCTTCACGTCTTGTACCGGAAGTCAAGATGTCAATAGCAGGGAAAATACGTCTGTTAGAGATCTTTCTATCCAATTGCAATTCCATGTTACCAGTTCCTTTGAATTCTTCAAAGATCACTTCATCCATTTTAGAACCTGTTTCTGTTAAGGCCGTTGCCAGGATTGATAGAGACCCTCCGTTTTCAATTTTACGGGCAGCTCCAAAGAATCTTTTTGGCTTGTGCAGTGCATTGGCATCCACACCACCAGACAATACTTTTCCTGAAGCCGGTGATACAGTGTTGTAAGCTCTTGCCAATCTTGTGATAGAATCCAAAAGGATACACACATCATGACCACACTCTGTCATTCTTTTGGCTTTTTCAAGTACCAGATTCGCCACTTTTACATGTCTGTCGGCAGGCTCATCAAACGTGGAGGCAATTACCTCAGCGTTTACACTTCTTGCCATGTCGGTTACCTCTTCCGGACGTTCGTCAATCAATAATACAATGAGGTAAACTTCAGGGTGATTGGCTGCGATGGCATTCGCCACTTCCTTCAATAATACCGTTTTACCAGTTTTTGGCTGTGCTACGATCATCCCTCTTTGTCCTTTTCCAATAGGAGAGAACAAATCCATAATTCTGGTAGACATAGATTCGTTGGCATGACCAGTTAATTTGAATTTTTCGTCTGGGAATAGTGGCGTTAAATATTGGAAAGGCACTCTGTCTCTAATGAAATCAGGGTTTCTTCCGTTAATTTTGTCAACTCTGATCAATGGGAAATACTTTTCACCTTCTTTCGGAGGACGAACCGCGCCTTCAACCGTATCTCCTGTTTTCAAACCAAATAGCTTGATTTGAGATTGTGATACATATACATCATCCGGAGAGGACAAGTAGTTGTAATCAGACGATCTCAAGAAGCCATAGCCATCAGGCATGATTTCAAGCACACCTTCAGAAACAATAATGCCATCGAAATTGTAGCCATACTGCTCTGCAGCTGATTTTTTCTCACGGTGATTGTTCTTTTTATGGTCGTGTTTATTGTCCCGTCTGTTATTTTTTTGATCGTTGTTCGATTTCTTCTGTGGGTTATCAGAATTCTTAGATGCATTGTCGTCAGAGCCATTCTCATTAGACTTGTGCTCTCCTTCTGCTTTGCCGTTTTTCTGCTTGTTCTTGTCGAAACGTTCTCTTCTGGGTCTTCTGTTGTTCGATTTGTCTCCGTCGGACTTGGCGTCTTTAGAATCGTTTGAAGCCTTGTCGTTAGTTTTCCCTTGATCAGTTTTTGCTGTCTTCTCAGAAGGTGTATCTTTTTTTGGAGCCGTTTCTTTCTTCGGTTCTGCGGCTTTAGGGTTGATGGCTTGTTCGTCAAGAATTCTGTAGATCAAATCTTGTTTCTTCAAGCTTGTAATTTTTTTGATGTTAAGCCCTTTGGCGATTTCCTTTAAATCTTCGAGCTTTTTTTCATTCAATGCTAGAATGTCGTACATATAAGGTTATTTAATTAGAATAAGTGTTTTTGAAATTTGAAATAGATGTTATTCGATAAATCAAAATTAAAAGCGGATCAGAGTGATCATCGCTTTAGAATTGTTACACAAACATACTATAATTTTTTAGCTAATCATGAATCGAGCCAAAATCTTTTGAAAAAACTAACATGATTGGTCAATTCATGCCAGGGTAAGCTCATTGCCGTAAAACATTGTTGGTTATATTTGCCCAAAATTTAGAAGATATGTTTCAAAGAATACAGTCCATCTACTACAGTTTAGCCATTGTTGCACTCATTTGCATGAGCTTCCTTACAATCGCTTCATACTCTACAGAAAAGTCGGGAAACGAATTGTCTTTTAACGTCAGCGCAATAGGGGTTGATGCCAAATTAGACGGGGAGGATGAAGTACTCGAGAACTATGAAATCTTGATGGAACAAATGATGGAAGACAAAGGTCTTGACTTATTTTTTAGCGGAGGAATGGCGCTTTTAATTGCAGGAATTGGTCTGGTTGTATTTGTAATGTTGAGTTTTAAGAAACGTACCAGACAATTGAAATTGGGAAGGTTCTTGTTCTTGCTTTTTTTGGCTGTTTTCGTAGGAATTATGTTTGCTGTAGACTTTGGGCAGACCTTGTTAGAAGAAAACTTGAATGTGAAAGCGGATGAATTTCAAAAAGGCTACGGTGTAGGCATGTTCATGCCCATTGTAGCGGCAGCGTTTATTTTTCTGGCCAACATGCACGTTAAAAAAGACATCAATCTTCTCAAGTCTGTTGATAGAATCAGATAGGCATTTTACCCAGTTCAATGGCTTCCATGTCCCTGATATTCCCTTGATCCAGAGTGAATCTCAAAACTGTCTGAACTTTATGAAATCCTTTCTTTCCGGCGGCTCCCGGGTTAAGGCATAAACAATTCACACGTTTGTCGTACTGCACCAGTAAAATGTGTGAATGTCCACATATGAAAATGTCTGGTGGATTCGTTTGCATGGTTGGTCTGGTAAACTGATTGTAGCTGTAAGGTTTTCCTCCGATATGTGTAATCCAAATATCCTTGCCCTCACAAGTGAAACGCAGGTTTTTGGGGAATTCTGCACGAATCACATGATTGTCAATATTCCCATAAACAGCCTTAACCGGAGCTATTTCAGCCAACTGATCCGTTACCTCCAAAGAACCAATATCACCTGCGTGCCAGATTTCATCACATTCGCCAAAATATTTGGTCAGTTTAGGGTGGAAATAGCCATGGGTATCTGATATCAAACCAATCCGCTTCATGGCAACAAAATTAATAGTAATTTTGACGCGATTTGAGGAGATATTTTGTGGAAATAGCATATGACGGATCTAATTACCATGGATGGCAAATTCAGCCAAACGCCATCACTGTGCAGCAAATGGTTAATGAGGCCATCTCCAGAATTTTACAAGACAAGAGTATTAACGTAGTGGGGTGCGGAAGGACGGATACCGGAGTGCATGCCTCACAGTATTTTTGTCATTTTGAAACTAAAAAACCGGTACGTGAAGATTTTGCCTTTCGTCTAAATGCGGTTTTGCCTGATGACATTGTATCCAGAAGACATTTTGAAGTGGATTTGAATCAACACGCACGATTTGATGCAAGCTCCCGGGCATATCAATACCACGTCATCAATGTTCCCAATCCTTTTAAACGACAATACACATACCTTATTAGACATGATTTGGATTTTGAGGGCATGAATCTAGCAGCTCAATCATTGATTGGTGAAAAGGATTTTACGTCATTTTCAAAAGTGCATACAGATACTCTGAATAATAATTGTCATGTCACTTTTGCCAAATGGCGCAATGATAAAGATACGTGGGTGTTCGAAATTAAAGCCAACCGTTTTTTACGAAACATGGTGCGCGCGGTGGTCGGAACACTACTTGAAGTTGGTTCTGGAAAGATGAATGGTCAAGATTTCGAAAACGTTATCCATGCTAAAGATCGCTGTGCGGCAGGCAAATCTGTGCCCGGCAATGCTTTGTTTTTAACCCAGATCAAATACCCTTTTGTTCATGAGTAAGAAAGGCACTTCCAATATGGCCGTTTTTAGGCGAATCATGAATTACATGACTCCTTACAGATGGGCTTTTTACAGTGCCGTTGTATTAACACTTTTGGGCTTGGTATCTGTTTTAAGGCCTTTGATTATTGGTGAAGCTGTCAATGGGTACATTCAGGGCACTAAATCACTACTAAAAGAATGGACCGACCTCAATGTGAGTGCTGATCCTAAAAAGGGCTTCTTCTTCTGGATAATGATGATGATCGGGATTTTGCTTTTCGAAGGTATTGTCCAGTTTTTAAGAACCTATATTTCAACCTGGTTGGGACAATCCATTATTAGGGACTTAAGGGCAAAAACTTACCGGAAAATCAATTCTTTCAGGTTATCCTTTTTCGACAAAAATCCGATCGGAGCTTTGGTGACTCGCGTAGTCTCGGATATTGAAGCCATAGCAGAAATTTTTTCTCAAGGAATCATCACGCTCACAGCAGATTTGTTAAGGATATTAATGATCCTTATTTTGATGTTCGTGATCAACTGGAAGTTGTCATTATTGGTTTTAATTCCACTACCAATCATGTTTTTAGCAACCAAAGTATTTGCAAGAGCCATGAAAAAGGCATTTCAGCAAGAAAGGTCGATGGTGAACAAAATCAACACCTTTGTTCAAGAACACATTACCGGAATGAGCATTGTTCAGATCTTCAACCGGGAGAAAATCGAGAAACGAAAGTTTGAAGAATTAAACGCAAGTCATCGAGAAGCACACATTAAAGCGGTGTGGGCCTTTTCAATTTTCTTGCCTTTTGTAGAGCTTTTAAGCTCACTGGCGGCAGCCATTGTGGTGGTGTTTAGTATTTATGCGCTTAGCGGCGATTCTTTTAACGACAAGGCTGTTGGTGAGATTTTTTCATTTGTGATGTGGATTTCAATGCTTTTCCGACCAATTCGTCAGTTGGCAGATAAGTTCAATGTACTGCAAAGAGGCATGGTGCGGGCAGAGAGAGTCTTCAGAGTATTAGATGAAGATGCTTTTGTTCAAGATGAAGGAAAAATTATTCCAGATAAGATCAAAGGCGAAATTGAATTCAAGGATGTTCGTTTCGCGTATAATGAGCCCGAGTATGTCCTCAATGGAGTTGATTTTACAGTAAATGCGGGGGAAACCATTGCTTTTGTAGGCGCCACAGGAGCTGGCAAGTCGACCATCATAAGTTTGTTGTCAAGATTTTATGAGCATCAAAAAGGAGAGATTTTAGTCGATGGAAATAGAATTGAGGACTATCAACTTGACGCTTTAAGACAACACATTGCTCTGGTGCCACAGGATGTGTTCTTGTTTTCAGACAGCATTCACAACAACATTAGCTTGAAGAACCCGGATATTTCAAGAGAGCAAATTGTTGAAGCTTCCAAAATCATTGGGGCACATGGCTTTATTTCTCAACTTCCCGGTCAGTATGATTTTGATGTTAAGGAGCGTGGAGGCATGTTGTCTGTTGGTCAAAGACAGTTATTATCTTTTATACGAGCTTATGTTTACAACCCATCTGTATTGATTTTGGATGAAGCGACCTCTTCAATTGACACTGAGTCGGAGATTTTAATTCAGGAGGCAACAAATAAACTCACGGAGGGACGCACATCTGTCATCATAGCTCATCGATTGGCCACTATTCAAAATGCGGATCGAATTTATGTTATGGAAGCCGGTAAAATTATTGAAGAAGGCACCCATCAAAATTTACTTCAACAAGATGGGCATTATGCACATTTGTTCAAACTTCAGTTTTCCCAGTAGTGAAATCTCCATTTTGTAGTTAATCAGTCAATAACCGTTGTTCGTCAAAATACATGGAAAACTGGGATAAAAAGCTTATTTTTATCGGATCAAACTCGTTTTTGTTTAGACGAATGTTTTAATTGCTCACTTTATGCGGACATTATTTTGCTTACTTTTTGCCGCGCTTATCTCCATTGGCGCCTTCGGCCAAAACACGATACATGTTACAAATGGAAATGACACGGGAGCGGGGTCTTTAAGGGAAGCCTTAAGCCTTGCAACAACTGGCGCAACCATCAAAATCGATTTCTCAGGACAACTAGATTTAACCAGTCCATTGATTATCAATACTGCTTCTCTTAACATTGAGGGACCTGCACCAATACATTTTAATATCAATGCAGCAGGGGTGTCAGGATCGTTATATGCCATAGAGATTAATGCAACGAATGTCATGATTAATGGCATTAAGTTCAGTGGAAAAACAGGGACAGAAAGTTTCTTATTCGTAAATCCAGGCGCTACAGCCACGATTGAAAACTGTCATTTCGAGAACAACAACATTTCCGGGGGAGGAGATGGTGGAGCCATCCTCAACGCAGGAAATCTGACTGTGAATCGTTGTAGTTTTTCCACCAATTCAGCTGACAATGGTGGTGCTATCTCAAACGTGGACGTTTTAAATGTTTATTTCTGTAGTTTCCATTACTGTGATGCGCTTAACGGAAACGGAGGGGCGATTCTGTCCTTAACTGATATAGAAATAGACAGATGTACCTTCTTTCATACGAGAGCTTTAGCTGGAGCTGGGGGGAGTGTTTACATTTCTGGTGTTACCAGTTTTGCGAAAATGCATGCGTGTTTATTCGACTCAACCAGCAATGCCAGTACTGCAGGTACAGAAGCCGTTGGGGCCAGTGTAGGTGCAGCAGCACTTATGAACGGAGGAGATATTTCAGATTGTATGATGCTGGATTCTCCTGCTAACTTGAACCTGGTTATTTTTGGCGCGTATAATAATAGCGTTGGAAGCTATCCAACGAATATATTCGGCTTGAGAACTGCAGGGGTGGTTACAGATGGCTACGGACTGCAATGGATTCCGGTAACAAATCCTAATGGTACTGCCATAGATGAGGTTTCCTATCAAACTTCTTTGGTTGGACCAATTGATATCCGCAGGGGACCGGGGCAGGCGCCAATTAACAGCTTTGCTCAGGATATTGGAGCTGTGGAGAATTCAAAATTTACTGTCACTACAACAACACCTACGGGACAAGGAAGTATTCAAAATGCCATTTCAGCCATTAATGCAGCTGGTCAAGGTCCCTATTTAATTGATTTTGACTATGCAGGCTGGACTCCAATCAACCTGACATCATCCCTTGATGTTTTTATTGGTTCAGATGAATTGTATATTGATGGCTACACGATACCGGGAAGCAGGGTTCCCGGACCAACTGATGGTTCTAATCCAGTTGTGCATGGAATTACCAATGTAGTACTTGAAGGTCCCTCTGGCACGCAAAATGCCATTAATTTATATAATGTTGGTCCTTCCAAAATCAGTGGATTGGCGATAGGCGAATGTGCTGTTGGGATAAACAATTCGAATAGTCAGTCTTTGTCCAATGCGGATATTTTTGGATGCCACTTTGGACTGGATCATAACGGAAACGACAATGGTAAATATTGCGACACAAGTATTGTTGTGCGAACGGATTACACGTTGATAGGTGGAGACCATGAATTTCAAAGAAATGTTTTTGGGGGTATCAATGGACCGGCAAAACCTCATATTTATGTTGAAGGATTAGGCTTTACTGGAACCGCCATTGACGGCAACTTTTTTGGATTGGATGGAACAGGAACTGTAGATGTTAATTCTGGTAATGGCAATATAGGTATTGGACTGGTCAATGCCGGCTTTGGATACATAGGGAGAAATTTGTTCGGTGGTTTGCGAAAAGGAATCATTGTTACGGGAGCTTCTGGTTTCAATATCGAAGAAAATCTTTTTGGTCTTGATGCATGGGGGACTGGTTCAATGCCAATTGAAGTTGGTATGGAGATGTCTTCTGTAACAAGTACAAATAACATTGGAGGATCTCAGCTTCAAAACTACTTTTGTTCTGCAAATGGAGGTGTTGGCTCCGGAATATATATTGCCAATACAAATCAAAATCAAGAAATAGTTTCTAATTATTTTGGTCTCAATACATCTTTTACTCCCATGGGGAATCAATACGGGGTAAAAGTTTTGTCCTCAACCAATGTTCATATCGGACAAACAGGAAATGAAGTCAATTTCATTGCAGCAAGTTCTGTCAATGGAATAGAATTGAATAACTCATCCAACTGCATCATTCAACATACTGTTTTGGGCTTAGATACTAATGGATTGAGTACAGCCGGTGTTGGGAATCAAATAGGAATTGAATTGAATTCTTCCAATATTAATTCTATTGGAGTACCAGGCGCACCTATTTGGGTGTCAAACAGTGTGTCTCATGGAATTGAACTCAATGCAAGTTCAGGGTGCCAAATACAAGATGCCAACGTTGGGGTGGACATTAACAATTCACCGGCTGGAAACGGAGGTTCTGGAATAGTTTTATTAAACAGCTCCGGCACATTGGTCGGAGGCACTGGCGCTAATGAAAGTGTGACAACCGCCTTTTCTACAACACACGGTTTTGACATTTCTGGGGGATCTTCTAACACCAGAATTATTGGAGACAGTGTATACAGTAATGGCTCACAAGGCATTTATTTCGATGATGTAACAACCATAGATAACCTCATAGAAAACACCGTTGTCTATGATAATGGAGGCTCTGCAGAAGGCATTACTTTGAGTGGTGTAGCCAACAATAATGTACCTAGACCAAGCATTCTTGGAGTGAGCAGGTGTGATGGACAAACTCGAGTAAAAGTTCAATTCAATAATACTGTTGGAAATGATGCACAAATAGAATTTTTCAGAATACCGAACGGGAGTGAAGATCCCAGTGGTTTTGGGGAAGGAAATGTGCTGCTCGCATTAATACCTTCGGCAAGCATTCCGACATCACATGTCCAAACATATACCCTTCCTGATGTACCTGCCGGAGATTACATATCATGTATCGTATCTTATGGTCTAACCAATAAAAGTACTTCTGAGTTTTCCAATCATTCGCAAGTGGTAGAAGGTCCTGTAAGCAGTTTGGCTTCCAGTACAAATGTGTCATGCTTTGGTGGAAACGATGGACAAATTTCAGTGACCATTTCCAATGGGGCTGCCCCTCTGGTTTATGATTGGCAGGATGGCGGTCTGACTTTCGCAACTACTCAGAATGTAACAGGTTTATCTGATGGAAGCTATGATTTAATTGTGACAGATGATGTGGGCTGTGCAGATACCGCAACCTACTCAGTTACCCAACCCGCGAGTCCGGTCGTTGTGACATTATCTGGGAGTACCAATGTGATGTGTAATGGCAATAGCGATGGAACCATTGATATTAATGTAACCGGAGGAACCCCTGGAACAACCCCAATGTACTATTTTGACTGGGACAATGATGGAACAGGAGACACGGATGATCCGGAAGACCTTACTGGTCTCAGTGTCGGATCGTATAGTGTGGTTGCCATAGATGATAATGGATGTACAGATACACTTTCAGGTTTGATCATTACCGAACCAATGGCCATTTCAGAATCTTCATCGGTAACGTCAAATTATAATGGAGAAGACATCAGTTGTTCCGGATTAAGTGATGGAGAAATTACAACGAACATTACGGGAGGCGTTGGTCCGTATACCATCACCTATAATGGAGCAAATCCTCAGAATACTTTAACGGGAAATCATGTTCAATCTGGTTTTGCTGCAGGGTCATATATGATTGATGTCACAGACAACAATGGATGTACATGGTCCGGAACAAACGTCAATGTCACCCAACCTACACAACTGTTCTCAAACCCATCTAAAACGGATGTGTCTTGTTTTGGAGGTTCTGACGGAACAGTGACCGCAGCCGCTACGGGTGGTGTGCCAGGGTATTCTTATGCGTGGGATAGCGGTTTGGGTGCCGGACAAACACATAATTCAGTGACAGCAGGAAGTTATACAGTAACCGTTACCGATCAAAATGGATGTATGCATTCTGATTTGGTGACCGTTTCGCAACCGGCAACTGCAGTGTCCGTTTCTGTTGATGCGATTAATGATGCCTCTTGTAATGGCAGTTCTGACGGCAGCATCCTGATGCTGGTAAGCGGTGGATCTTTTCCTTACAATTATGATTGGGACAATGATGGAACGGGCGATAATGATGATACCAAAGATTTATACAGTTTACCAGCAGGAACCTATTCATTAGTAGTGACGGATAATAACGGATGCACAGTGGCATCAGGTCCGTACACAATTAACCAACCTGGT
>JAUILH010000034.1 GCA_030433115.1 Bacteroidia bacterium
CACTATATGAAGCGCCCATCGGCCGGTGAATTTGTCCATGTCGGACGGGCTGTTTTCAGCATTACACGAAAGCAGCAATAAAATGACGCCCAATATTTTCAGAACTACGAGTTTCATTTACTTCAATTCTAATCTCTTGCAGGTAACAGGACCGCGAGCTGTTTTTCCTTTCACTCAGCTGATAACGTGATCAAATATCATATCAGGGTGCTTAATCAAACTCACCATTGTCTAAACTTTTAATAAATCGTATCAATTCGGCAATTAAAGGAACGGTCTTTGGATTCGTGTCATTGTTTTTCAGAATTTATCTCTTGATGTATCATTTCGATCAGGGAATTACACAGATCCTTCATCTCCATGAACTGTGAATTCATCTTTGAATGTTCATAAACCGCCATTACAAACCCATTCTTATGCTTTAGGTTTTTTAACATGCCTTCGTAACTCTCCCTGGACAGTGTCACGTCGCTACCCGCCTGTCCCTTGGTTACCTGGAATGTAAAATTCTTTATCAGATCATTCATGTCGAGCATTTCGTAGGCTGGTTCGTACATTAATACCTCCATGTCGTATCTGAAATGATCTTCTTCACTCTTTAGTTTGTTGTACAAAGCTTGCAGATTGAGAAGCCCATTTTTTATGGAGTCATTCGAGATGATAGCAATGTTTCCGGAATTGATCAGTTCCTGATAGGTGTTATCATGAATAGTGAACCTGTACCAGACATAGACATTAGTTGCGTGATAGTTCAAGTCATTCAGATCCTCCAGGGGTTTACCTTCATAGTAATCGAGCACCTTATTGGCGGATTCTATACTTGAATTACCAGAATTCAGAAATTCGGTGATATCAGCAATGTTTAATTCTATATCTGATTGTAAATTCTTGAGATATTTTAGTTCCTGGTTTCGAAGCTTTCGAGTTTCGTTCCAGTTATTGATTGACAGTGCTATCAGGATCCCAATGACGACCAGGACGATCTCACCAATTGCGT
Organism: Bacteroidia bacterium; assembly: GCA_030433115.1. Taxonomy (GTDB): domain Bacteria; phylum Bacteroidota; class Bacteroidia; order Flavobacteriales_D; family JAUILH01; genus JAUILH01. The sequence goes on from JAUILH010000034.1 coordinate 998, forward strand.
AGATAAGGTATTTGCTGAATTTGCCTGCCCGTCCGGCAGGCGGGTTCTCAGACAGTAGTCGTTGCCGGATGCGGCGAAAGAATTTGATCATTAGAGGTTAGTTGGTTCCTCTAAAGATATGATAATTATGTAATTAGCAATTGAAAAAAATAAAACATAACCCCGGTCGAATATCATTCAGAAAAAATATGAAGCTGAATCCTGATAAAGTTCGAATTCCAATTGAAACAAAGATGATTTTTTTCGAATCCAGCTTGATCCAGGTAGTTCAGAATGAGATATTCGGTTGACTTGCGCCCTTACATGATGATCGAATTCCAAATATAAAAGGCAACAACTATAATTAGTGTTAAGTAGGCATAAATTGCAGAGGTGTTGAAAATAGCCCCTTCATTCCCGGCTGTAAGATAGACCGATTGTAAAACCTTTTTAAAATCGTACCATTTAAGGTGTTTTTGCCACCGCAATTGGTTGATGTAGTAGACAGGCAGCATGATCATTCCGATTAAAACAAAAGGAAGAAACAGCAACCCGATCATCGTTAATCCCAGTGCAAAGACCGCAGCTATTTTACTGAACAGGCCTTTGAAATGAACGGTTTCTCCGTTAACGCGCTGCGCGCTCTTGGCTCGAACATAAATACTGCTAACTACGAAGGAAAGGGTTTGGGCGTCCATGATCCAATTCGGTATATTGATATCTCCGAAAATCCACAGGATAGGTTTATACAGGAAATCGTAAATGGGCTCGACCAGTTCCCTGTAATAATTCAATACTTCGGAAAGGCTAAGTGCTAATTTTATATCGAAACCCGTTTGCACAAGGCTAACTATAGTCGAGGCAGATAACACTACCCCGAATAACCCCCAAATTTTAACCAAAAATCCACTCATCTTTTAAATTAATCTGAAATAACAGTTCATTTAATGCCGGTTAAAACTTACGGCTTATAGAACATTGTAATATCTGTATATCTCCATGCCTTTTTGCCCATTCGGAGTCACAAAGGTTTGTACGAATTCAAGTGTGTTTTGTTCGTAGATCAGGTCGTTTACTTTGTAAACGGAGGCCGGATTGGATCCATTTCCGAACAAAGATACATATACCTCATTATCCTTGGTTTCCACGTAATTAAAGAATTGGTACAGGGTTGAAGCTTTACGTTCCGAAATGCATCCGATCGTGAACGATTTGTCCTTGTAGTTATATATCACTTTACAATTTCTGCCCAAAATTTTATGGCTGTATACTCTATCCTCGACTATTTGAACGATCTCGTGTCGGTCAAAATTCTTTATCAATTTGTTTTGAGCCGAAACCGATACCGACAAGATTACAAGCAATAGCAGTGGGAGTGATTTTTTCATACTTTTAAATGTCAACTTCCGAAGGAAACTCTAGTTTATCTAACTATGTAAGTCTGCGAATAACGAAAAAGGTTTCCGTTAAAGATACATTAATTGAATTAGGTCTCAATGTTCACCGAAATGGTTTAGCGGTCCATTCAATCTGTAACATCCATTATCTAGATGTTTATATTCCCGAGTCCAACTTCATCATTGGGATGGATCCATCCATTTTCGATGGTAAACAATCCACTAAGCGGGTCGTCGATAAAGTCCAAATGCCCGTCAAGGTCGGCATATTCCACATTGGGCCTGGACAGTGCAAAATGAAGCCCGGCGGCAATACCGAGGGCGCATTCGTCTAAACAACCAACCATGACTTCCAGTCCGGCCGCCTTTGCCACAGAATTGATATGCTTGGCTTCTGTTATACCGCCAACTTTCATGATCTTAATGTTGATCATATCGGTGCTGTCGTGTTTGGACAGTCTGAAAGCGTCTTTTAGTGTTCGAATGCTCTCATCCGCCATTACCGGAACTTCCACATTTTCAACCACCTCACGCATGGCCTCGTCATTGCCGAAGGGAGTAGGTTGTTCCAGGATCTCAATTTCGGCATTTCGCGTCTTCTTTATGAATTGCACGGCCTGCTCTACACTATATCCCTGGTTGGCATCAAAACGCAGTACCAGTTCATTTCCAAACAACTCGCGCAGTTTGTATACTTTTTCAATATCCTCTTCCAGGTTTAATCCGCCTTTTAATTTCAGGATTCGGAAACCTTGCTGCCAGTAATCCTTTGCCAATGAGAGGGTCGTAACAATTGGTTCGATACCGATTGTGATACTGGTTTGGATCTTCTGCCTGTAACCGCCCAGTAGTTTGTACAAAGGCAGTTTTGCTTTGCGTGCCATCAGGTCGTATAAGGCGATATTGACCATCGCCAGGGTAGATCGCATTTGCGGATTGGCGGCTTTCAGATCTTCGTGGAACCTTACCATCTGAAATGGGTCCTGTTCACTAAGCATTGGTATTACCAGGTTTTCAATGTTGGAAATCACATTATCGGCGGTCTCATGGGTGATCTCCAGATCGGGTGCCGCACATCCCCAACCGGTCAATCCATCAGAAGTAGTGAGTTTTAAAAGGATATTGGATGCTTCATCGATAGATTCGTAAGCAATTGTATAGCCCGATTTCATTTTGAGATCGAGCCTAATGAACTCAATATTACTGATCTTCACCTGCTAGTACTTGTTTTGATACAGTTTTTCCAATGGGGTGTTCTTGATACTTTCCACAAATTCCACCATCTTCTTCACAGAAATATCCCACATCTTCCTACCTTTTTCGGCAGTGGCTTTTTTTGCATTGCCCATCACCCCGGATTCAGAAATGCGTTGTGTATGGACATACCAACTCACACCACGGTCTGATGTGAAATCCAGGTATTCGTTATCGAAATTGAGTGTATCATCCACCGCCAGATCCATGTTCACCAGGTCGGGGCGTAAGGCAAGTGAAGTACTGGTTTCGATCTCTCCCGCGTGAATATCATTATGGGTATCTATCAGGTTATAGAGATCGATATCACTTGTTTCACCGGTTTCCACGCAAACAAAGATCTTCGCATCGCGATTTATCATCTGAGCAGCATAGGTTAGAGTTGGTTTGTTGTCTCCGTGTCCGTTCAGAATAATGATCTTCTTGATGCCATTATGTGCCAGGCTCATCCCGATATCGTAGATAAATGCCGATAATGCGTTGTTGGTAACGCTAATGGTCCCTTTGAATTCACTGTGATGGTATGAAACGCCAAAGGGGATGGGTGGCAGAACAAATGGTTTGGGGTCGGCACATTGCTCGGCAACTTTCGAAGCCATGAAGACAGCATCGTAGTAATCTACATCTACCGGCAAATGCGGACCGTGTTGCTCAATTGCACCACATGGAAGTATTGCCGTATCTACCAATTTTAATCGGTTTTCGATCTCTTTCCAGGAAAGCGTTTCCCAGAGATAGTCTTTTTTGTATTTCTCAGACATTGTATTTATATCGTTTTAATTGTAAAAATGAATTTGTGAGTTCCAGGTCGGTCCATTTTTTATCTTGCAAAACAACTGCACCACGACTGTATTCAACCAGGATTTTGAACAAAGGTCCCCGAACGTGTTCGGGCATATCTTCCAGTGAACTTCGCTCATTGTCGAATCGCAGCTGCATGACCCTCGGATGCTCTTTTGCCAGCTTTTTGGTGAAGTCATTATTCTCAATACAACCGTTTTTGAGTAATAAATGATACAAATGGGCCGCATCAGAACCGATCTGTTTTACGCTGAGGTTGGACAATTGCCTGAGCGCTTTATGTATTTGTTCTGAATTATAACCGCAGTTCTCGGGTGATTCGCCCAAGGCCGAAATCATCCCGATGATCCTTCGACATTTCTCACAATTACCACAGGGGAACATGCGCTTGTCCTTTTCGTGAGCGGCATGACAACTGATCTGCTGAGTTTGCAGATTGGGATAACGCTTCAGAAGTACCTTCATTATCAAGAGCTCCGACATGCTCCGAAGCATGGAATACTGGTACAGATCCCAGCCCTTTTTCTGGTAATAACGCGTTAGCGCATTGTCGAAATACTTGCTTTGATCATATAAGGCAGAATAGTGCGAAATGCCGTCGGTGATCTTACGTTCCGTGGTATCGTATTCGTCGCCTACGATCACATTGCCCAAACCTTTTTTCAGGGCTAACGGCAGTACTCCGAATAGAAAAACCGAGACAGTCCATAGACGAACGGGGTAAATATCCGCCCTAATGGAAGCGTAGTTCGGCTTGACGAACTTCAGGTTTTTTACCATCCAGTTGAATATCCGGTCACTATTGCACCAGGTTTTTCCGGTATTCGGTTCATTTTCCCTGAAATATCGATAAGCATTAACGGCCGTAAACCAATGTCGGCCTGCCTCATTTACAAAAATGGGATGGGGTTCGCCAAATTCTTTGATCATTCCATAGGAAAGCAAGCTGTCCTTTCCACCACTACTCAGGATTGCGTATTTGTTCATGTCTGGTGTTTGGCCATTAAAATGACCAGGCTTGGAAGCAAGTACATCGTTGGTGAAAATGATCCTGGCCTGCGTGTACTTATCCAGCTTTTTCGCTTGTAAGCCACGGTAGTTCTCCGTTAGAAACGGGTTGTCGATCAATAGTTTGTTGGTGAGGATCTCACGGCTGGTATTCTCCACCATATTCCTGATGAATTCCTGGTCGGCTTTATCATATGATCCTTCAAAGATCAGTTCATCGCAAAACAGGCCATAATTCATCGCCACCTGGGCCACCATCATACTGGCCAGGTTTATGTCTTCAACAGTCTTTTTATCAAAGATGGCTGAATTGTAGGTATAGAACAGCACGTTGGTCGCCGTACTTCCATCCTTATGAACGATCTCATAGGTGGCAGAAACCCGCTTAGGTTTTACTTCGAGTTTGTGTACTCGAAGCGATTTGAGAACCGCGAAATCTTTAAGTGTTATCACTTCACCAGGGTTTTAAGCAGGTCTACAAGGCCGTCTGGCCCATGGGCCAGCACATCAAAGGCGGGTAATCCGGTTTCTTCCGTTATTTGCTGGCAGGCTGCGTCAATTTCGTCAGGATCCATCCCCTCATGGTTAACCGTAATTGCGATCACTTTTTTTCCCGAGATCACCTCTATGGCATTGATCTGTTCGGGGAGAGGGTGGAGGGCATATCCCGGGAACCCGTCATATTCCAACCTTTTCGGAGCGTGTTGTAATACAACATAATCGGGTCTGCCCGCAGCTAAAATTTCAAAGCCACCGGGGTAGGCCGGGTTCATCAAACTACCCTGGCCCTCGATCACGATCATATCGGGTTTTTCATTTCTCCAGGCTTCATGCGTGGCATGCTCAATTTCCCCCGAAACGAAGTCGTTGATGCAGCTATCCATGATCATCGAGTACCTGGCGCCCTGCATCCAGGCAGTTTGCCCGGTACCGACCATTTCGGCTTTCAACCCGGTATTTCGGAAACCATGTACAATGATCCACGCCGTAGTGCGCTTGCCAATGGCGGAATCGGTTCCCAAAATTGCAATTTTCAAACAGTCCACTTCTTCGATCTTTCCTGTGAAAAAATGTAACTCATCACGGTCCGGTGTCTTACGTACATCTTTTATCGTGCAGCCATGGGATTTGGCAAGTTCTACCAATGCCTGGTCCTTTGTTAAGAAGTCGTGCAAGCCACTGGTGATATTCATTCCATTCTCAATGGCTTTTTTAATGCTCTCCCTGGCATCAGCAGGTAGTCGTCCGCCGTCCGGTGCCAGGCCGATCACGAAATTCTTAGCAGTTGTTTGTGATAAAGCTTCGTCGAAGGAACTGTAGATAGGGATTCCGTTTGGTTTTCCGTCCAACACTTCACCGGCGTCTTTACCGGCATGATTTTGATCGATAATACCAACCACCTCAAAACGTTCAGTAAATCGAACCAAACCATGAGCTGTTTTGCCTTCCGGGGTGTTGAAGGCCGTGTTGCAATAAATCAGGCCAGTGCCGTCAATTGTGTTTTTCATGTTCTAATATTTTGCCGTGATGACTGCCACAAAGCGGTCGTTGATAAGGCGTTGTTGTTTGTTTACATTTAATAATGCGATTAGTCCCGCGCATGAAGAGGGCAGTATTCGCATACCCTCTTTTTTGTGAAGGTACGAGCTCATTTCTTTAAGCTGTTTATCTGTAATATGCGAAGCAAATCCGTTTGTTTCACGCAAAGCGTGTAGTGCTTCATTTCCATCAAAGCTATGCCAGTTTATCAAGGCTTCATTGATGAGGGTCTCTTTGATTTTCCTGGGGTCTATATCCTCACACGTATCCAGGCCTTTGAGATGTGATGAGATTATAGGGTTTTTATTGGCCGAGGAACCCGCAATGAATATTGGGATGCGAGATGTTTTACCACGTTTGTAGAGCGAAACGAAACCGCGGTATATCCCTGCTAAAACGGTACCGTTGGAAACGGGGCAGGCCAGGTATTTTGGAGCATCGCGTAGTTGGTCGTATATCTCGTAAGCGATCTCGGCATAAGCTGCAATTTGCATGGACGTATTCGCACCGCCGGGATTAGCATCATACCACTCGTTTTGCTCGGCCAGTTTGCTCGATGCCGACACAACTTCTTCGTAGGTACCTGTCAACCTTATCAATTCGGCACCGAAGCTTTCAATTTCCGCAGTTCGTTCAGAATGGTAAGATTCGGGCATGAACACTTTACAGGTCATTCCAGCCAGGTTTGCCGCATAAGCACATGCCACCCCGTAATTACCGCAGGTGGCCAACGCTATCTCATCAAACCCCCTGCGCAAGGCATCCAACACCTGTGCAAAGGCAATTCGGTCTTTTTGGGTACCTGTCGGATTATTTCCCTCGTATTTAATGAATAGTTGTCGAAGATCGTAATCACGTTCAAGAGTGCGCACCCGGGTCAAATTTGTATCACCTACTTCCAGGTCGATGATGTCTTCAAAAGCCTCAACACGTTCAACGATGCCGAGTGATCTATCTTTCACAATGGCACTCAGCGTTCTTACTTCGGTAGTTTCTTTGATCACCGGAGAGCTTACCCCATCAAGCAAGTTGTTCTTTGATTTCATATTAAAATGTGCCAGCGTGAGTCGCTAAGAACAGTAGCGCTGGTTATAGTTAAAGATACGTTTTTTTAAGACGTGGGTAGCGTTATTCTGTATTGAGAAGGCCAAGGGTTTTGCCGTGGTTGGGGGTAGGGTTATATGGAGTCTAATTGTCGGACTTTACTAGTTTTTTGAACGAAACCTGATTATCACTATTCCTAATTGCGATAATGAAAATTCCAGCGGGTAATATTGATATGTCTATAGATTTCTGATTTGTCGCTAGCAGTTGTTGGCCGGATATTGAACTAATTTCGATCGATAAAAAAGGTTGGTTTGTTATTATTTCAATCATCCCTTGTGCCGGATTTGGTACTATTTGAAAAGTCAGATCTGTGCTGGTAGTAATGCTTAAATTACATTCGGAGGGATCTTCTGAATATATCGCCCCCGGATCCTTACACCATCCGGTGTTACTCCCAATTTCGCAAGTTGGATAATTCACGGTCTCATCATCAACAAGAATACATTCGAGATTCGGATTGTCAAATGCCCACATCCTTGTCATATTGGCGTTGTTTCCATTCCTCACATTCAATGTAACCAGTTGCGGATTTCCTTTACCGGTAAAGTTCGTAATGGCAGGATTGTCTGAGATGTTCAATGCGCTTACCTGGTTGTCGGAACACCAAAAATGCTCCAAAAGCGAATTATTGCTCACATTCATCTCGGTCAATTGATTTCTACTTGTTCTAAAGATTCGCAATTCCGGATTTTGCGAAACATCCAACTGGGTTAATAAATTATCCGAACTTGAAAGCCAGTCAAGATCTGGCAACATCGTAACATCGAGTGAACTCAAATTATTCTGATTGACCCAAAGTTCGGTTAAAAGGACATTTTGAGACAGATCAATTTCGTTGAGGTTGTTATCAAAACATAAAAGCTTTACTATGTTTTCAAAACTATCCAGGCCCTCCATTGAACTGATGTTCTGGTCCTGAACATGCAGTTCGGTTACGACTAATGCTTCGGCGAGTTGAATCTCTCCATCATTGTTGGTGTCAGCATCCTGAAGTCCTATAATTCCATTAATTATTGCCACGGGTTCGTTGACAAGGGCATTTTTGAAATTGGCATCGGGGATGTTCACTATTTGTGCGGTGATCGTAATAGGAAACAGAAGTGCTAAAAATATGAGCTTCATTTTAGGTTGTTTACTTCGGGTTATATTTTTCGTTTCTGAATTCTTTAAAATCATTATTTCGACCATTATTCCAATCTATCCAGTATGAAAGCCTGCCATTCGGCCTGTTCCAAAATTCCATCATCCCGGCCACTGGACCCTGAATGCCCAGCACCCATATTCATTCTAAGCAAAGTGAGTCCGCCCTTATCGCTTCGTTTGTCGCGTATCCGGGCCACCCATTTGGCAGGTTCCCAAAATGCAACCCGCGCATCGTTGATCCCCTGAATGGCCAGAATATCCGGATAGTCATATGCGCCGATATTCTCGTAGGGAGCAAATGACTTGATCGATCTGTAATATCGTTCTTCTGCCGGATTTCCGTACTCAGGATAATCAAGGGTTGTAACAGGGAGATTAGGGTCCAGCAAGGAATTCAGGCAGTCGACAAATGGAACTTTTGCCACCACGACCTTAGCAAGATCGGGCCGCAGGTTTATCGCAGCGGCAACCAGAAGCCCACCCGAACTTCCTCCAACTAACGCAAGTTTGTCTGGAGAGGTATAACCAGCGTCAAAAAGACCTTCAGCCGCTGCTACAAAATCACTGAAAGTAATTACCGAATGTTCCAGTTTTCCTGCATCATGCCATCGCTTTCCATAGTACCCTCCACCCCTGGGATGGGCAATTGCAATCGTATATCCTCGCTCAATTAAACTTGCGTACTCTTTGAATACATGATGCCCGGGTTCCATGATCACTCCAATCGCTCCATACCCTGTCAGTATCGCCGGGGTACTACCATCTGTAGGTGCATTTTTCGGTCGAATATAGGTCAACGGTATCCTGGTTCCATCACTTGCCATTCCGAAGATAACACCCGCTTCATAATTTTCGACCTCATAAGCAGGCTTTCGTTGCAATACAGTTGTGAGCGTTCTGGTGTTGGGATTATACCTGTGAACTGAAAATGGAGATAGCGGTCCGGAGGTAATCAGCCCTATGTCCTCCCTGTCGTATTCCGGGCCCAGGTGAAAACTGGTGAAGCCGGGACTGGGGTTTGCTGGAACAATATGTTCATCGCTGCCATCGTGACGTGTGACGCGTACCACTCGCTGACCATCTCGTCGCTCTTCAAATACAAGCCAGTCTCGAATCACAGCGAAGGTCCGAATTTGAACACCCGGTTTTTCGGGAACCATCACTTCCCACGGTTCTGCTTTCTCAGTTATTGCTTTTCTTCTTACAAGCTGACCGTCACGGGCTCCATCGGCATCATTGACAGCGACAAACCAACCACCGTGTTCATCAGTTCGGATGTGTTCGATTTCGGTGACCCGTACATTATCATTGAAGCTAACGATCTCAATCGGTTTGGATCCTGGATCGGATGCATCGATCACCTGGATACGTGACGCATCATCTGCCATGGAGTGAATGAAGATCCAATCGCCGGATCGACTTGTAAGTATTTCAACCCAGAATCTGCCATCGCTCTCCCGGAATAGCAATTCATCTGTGTTTGAGTCGCTACCCAGACGGTGTTTCCAAACCTCACTTGAGCGTTGGGTCTTATCCGGTCGTGTATAATATAATGCGGAACCGTCCCGACTCCAGGCTAGTGCGTATGCCGAAACCTCCTCCGGTTGAACTATACGATCGAAAGAACCATCCAGGGCACGAATTCTCAGTGTGGCCAGGTCGTCACCATTGGTATTTTCGAGATAGGCCACCAGGCTTCCGTCCGGACTTACCATGTGATGTGTTACATCGTAGTATTCATGATCTTCAGCAAGCTGATTGATATCGAGAACAATTTCCTCTTTTCCTTCGGCTATAGATTTTCTGAGGTACACCGGATAGTCCATTGAAGCGTCTTCACGATCATAATATTCATAGTTACCGTCAGGTTCGGGTGGAAACTCTTCACTTTCAGGAACCTTTGATCTGATCTCTTCATAAAGCTGATCCCGCAACGCTGATGTGCTTGCGAGAATTGCATCTGTATAGGCATTTTCATGCTCGAGGTGGGAAATTACAACCGAGTCGTTTCGATCGTGCATCCAACTGTACGGATCGACTCGCGTATCACCAAATAGGGTAGTCTCCACGGGCTTTTTTTCTGCATGTGGAGGAGATGGTGTATTATTGCTACATGAAATACCTAATAGTAGGATTACCATTAAGCCATAGCTTTCGAAAGATCTAAACATAGGGTTACTTTACTATACTAAAACATCTGCCACTTTACTCCCGCTCTTATAGCAAGATTCCGGAAATTGAAATACTTCCTGTTCAGGCAGGGGAATCAAGGCTAGCGTACTGGTTGTCAGTTAAAGATACATTTTTTAGAGACTTCGTAATTCCCTATTTAAAAATATAAATATGAAAGGTTAAAGACTTTGAAGTAGATTTTTTTTCAGTAAAGAATTATAAATAAACCCTATATACTATTCTTGTTCATCAATCCTTTGCATTATATGTTGCACTACCGAATTTATAATATTCTCCGTTGTTCAAGATAAAATCCTCAACAGCAATTGTATGATCACCTGAATAGCTATAAATGGTTTTTCCCATTTCTGTCTCCTCATTTCCCCAAAGAATAGTCATTTCATGCTCATTCACAGAGCCATTTAGCGGAAAGGTCACACCTCGGCTGTCAAACCAGTTTCCAATCACAGTCGTGTCATTCACTATTTTATAAAATGCTGTTGCCTTAAAGACTATGCTTTCATTACCAGCTGATTTTCGTTTGTTATGAAATTCCAGCTTCATGAACTTATTATTCAGCACTCTTTGCCATTCCATCGAAAATGTTGCTTCCTTCCTCATTAATATACCCGAACCTTCCCAATTGTTTTCAAGAAGAGCCTTTATAATCGCAAATTCCTTCTGTTTATCATCCTTGTTGGTATTCTGCGCATTCAGACTGAAGGACACAACGATCAAAACTATTATTGATATGTACTTTTGCATATTATTCATGATTTGATTTTCAACACCGCAATGGTTCAAGGCTTGAACTGTGTATTGATTCAAGTTTTTATAAAACTACTGAATTCTGAGTTCAATTGCGTTGCAAGTTGTTCGATATGAGAATATCATAGCTGGACACTACTTCGAAATCAGGGTTAAACTCCAACAACGTATCCAGTACCCATTTATGATTATCGCCAACAATGATCACAAATCGGTCGTTGCCGTGATCATTAAAGGACATTAAATTGGCCATCATTCTGATGTTTCTTTGATACCACCGGCCGAGCCAATCCGGACCCATCCAGCTTTTTTGGATACCCGCCCTGGTTTCATAAGCATGCATTCGCTGGGCGTTCCATTTCTGGGCTTCGGGTGAATTTCTCTTCAGAATATTGTCGTACAGACTCAGGTTGGCGTACCTTTTTTCATTTTCATTGAATGAGTCCATTATTATGTCGACGTGCCGATTTACAAAAGCGCTGTCTTTGGCAACCTCTTCTCCAAATTTTTCCCAGGTGAAACCATCCAGTGAGCCGATAAACTCAGTTTGGTCATCAAAAAGGTAAATCTTTTCGTGCCCCATTCTTTTTGCTAACCTGAAGCCTAATTGGAAGGTTTCATTCTCCAGGGTATCGATCACCTGGTCGTTCAGAATATACTTTTGAAATAGGCTTTGAAATATGGAATCATATTGAGGCTCTTTTTCGATCACCACTTTGGTAGGCTTGAATTCGGCAAGCCTGGAAACGATTTTGCTGATATGTTCCTGGTTCTTACCCGACAATTCGTCGTAGTGTTCTTCCTGTCTGAAATGATAAGTGCCCACTACCATTACCAGTGACTTTGGTATCGAATCAAATCTGGTGTACACCGAGGTGTCCTCCTGGATTTTAACAGGATCCTGCACATCTATTGGTTGACGGTTGTCACCACAGGACAAGAACAAGAGGGTAAGAGCTGCTATTATTGTTGCCTTCATATTGTAGAATTTAACCAAACGACATCCTGTAAGATCCCTTTTGTGGTTACTGAAGCTGTCGGGCGACTTGAATTTAACTATAATTTTTCCTTGATCGCTTTTCGCCAAAAGTATATTCCGAAAACACCAGTAACGATCGCGAACATAATTCCATTCTCACCCAGCCAATGTTCCGATCCCTCGGTCTCAGTTGATATTTCGGGTAATATTTTCTGAATATAAACATTGCTAACTGCATGAAATATAACTGCTGGCCATAGACTACTGGATTTAAAAGTATAGTAGGTCAGAATAAATGAAATGGAGATAATTACTATAAAGAATGTAATGAATTCCAGGAGCACATCATTACTGTAGTATACCAATAGCGGCCAATGCCAGGCAGCCCAAACAATTCCGCTAAAGACCGAAACCCCCGTAAATGGAAGCACCTTCTTCAATTCATATATAAAAAATCCTCTCCACCCGATTTCTTCACCCAGCGTAGTTGCCATAGCTCTGATAACACCTACAGTCCCTAATAAGAGAATACCAATGATCGTTATCGAAGTTGTGTTTAAAGTACCAATTCCTGTTAAGCCAATTTCTTTGCCCCAATTTGTTATAACTTCTTCATCAGCGAGGCTTGCAAGCCCGAATATCCAGATTAGTATATAGGTGACTATGCCGTAAAGCGCTGGAATAAAGTAAGAAAGGCGGATATATTTCCGATTTCCCCAACTCCAATTCAGGGATGAAATTTTGCGGCCTTTTATCTTCAGCGTGATAAACGCGGCTATCGCTGGACACCACATTATTGCTCCGACATATATTCTTGAAGGAAATAAATTGACAATGGCATAATGGAAAGGTGAAGTAAGTGCGATCACGAGTACCAGAAACAAAACTATTGTCTTCCAGGCCTCTCTTTTTTCTGATAATTCTTTTGACATCTACAGTTTATTGATCTATTTAAAGAAGACGAAAGGGGTGGTGGGTTTGTTACATAGTGTCTGTCATATTGCCCGATGAAATTTAAAGACGCCCGGATAATGTTCAGCAACAAAAAAGGAACTCTGAAAATATGCATGTATTAATTACTTTTGGCGAATGGCAGAAGAAATAGACCTGAGAACAAAGCTTTCCTTTAGAAATGCGATCATGTTTCCCATTCAGAACAAGTCGGGCATACATGATATCCTGATCGGTGGAATTCTGCTTTGCGTACCGTTTTTTGGCTGGATCCTGAATATGGGTCACAGAATAGCTTATGTTCGAAAAATGCAGAACGGAAAGAAACCATTTCCTAGTTGGTCTAACTGGCGACAACTATTCTATGATGGCGGAATAACATTTGTCGGTATGCTCTTTTACCTGCTGCCGGGATCGATCTTTCTCACGCTGGGATATCTGTATTCATTTTGGTTCTTTTACTTGATTGGCGGCGTTTTATTCGCATTTGGGGTGGTTGTCATACCTGGCTATATGACCCATTATTGCTGGAATAAAAGTGTTGGTGAGATATTTCGTCCGGGACTTGTTGTAAAAAGGGTATTCAGAATGGGACAACATTACTGGAAGGCCTGGTCTATTGTAATTCCAACCATGCTGTTGTCTTTTCTGGGCCTGCTGATATTTGGCATCGGTTTTCTGTTTACTAGTGTATGGTTCTGGCAAACGGCGGGTTATAGCTTTGCAAATGCTTTTACCAATTTTTATCTTCGGAAAGGATCTGGTGAGTAACAGTGGAATATATCTGTTTTTTTGATCAGATTTAAACGTAGCTACTTTTTGGGATGAACTAACTTCATTTCCCTGATCAGGTGATCTGCTTCGGCATATTTATCGATGATGAACAATACGTATCGAAGGTCGACCATTATGTTTCTGCAGATTTCCGGATCGTAGTAAATATCACTCATGGTACCTTCCCACACGCGGTCGAAATTTAAGCCAACCAGATTGCCTTCGGCATCAATGGCGGGACTTCCGGAATTTCCACCGGTGGTGTGATTGGTTCCGAGGAAGCAAATGGGCAACTTACCGTTTTTATCTGCATAATTTCCGTAATCCTTGTTTTCGTATAACCGGCGTAATTTTTCAGGAACATCAAATTCGTAATCACCGGGAACATATTTTTCAATCACCCCATCCAGGTAGGTCACCGGGTTATAATAAACAGCATCTCTGGGGGAATAGCCATTTACTTTGCCATAGGTAACCCTCATGGTTCTGTTTGCGTCCGGGAAATAGCGCTCGTTAGGCATTATCTCCATCAGGGCTTTCATGTATTGAGTCTGAAGGGCGCCGATCTCGGTACTGAGCCTTTGGTATTCCGGCTCTACATTTTGATAATACTCGATCACCATAGGTTTGGCATACCGATATGCCGGATCATTGTTCAGCCTGGTGATAACCTCGTTCATTTCCCCATCTAAAACAGCAAGGGCCTTGTCAAGATCCACAAAAGCGGTAGTCTCATAGATCGATGCATCTACATTGTCTGTGAACATGGGCATAACATTGTTAAAAACCCCTTTATCCACTTTAACACTGTAGTTCTTATGTATTGATCTTATCTGACTGATTGTGTTCTCTCTTGCCTTATTAAAAGCGGCCTCTCCTTTCTGAGACGCCAGTTCCATCTGTGCTAACCTCAGCATTATCTTCATGAGCTCATTGGTGACCAAGAAGACCTGGCTGAAACTGTTTCGCTTTAGGTTGGTATCCTCAAATTCAGAATATAGCTTATCAAACTGAGGGAGGATATTTCCGTATTCAGCTGCTTTTCCCTGTTTGTTCAATTCCTTTGTAAATTCGGCTTCAAAGTTCTTTTTAATCTCGATAGCCCCACTTTTTTCGATCCCCAGATTCTCGCCGATCCATTTCTTCCAGGAGTTTGCGATCCTTGCTTGCTTGGATGCGTATTGAATTCTCACCAGGTCATCTTCCATCATATTGGCATTTATCACTTCCAGTGCTGCTTCCCGCATGGCAATGTTCAATGGATTGATTTTTTGGGTGATCTGTTCGATCGCAACTGCTGGTAAATACTCGTTGGTTCGCCCAGGGAAGCCAAATACCATGGTAAAATCACCTTCCTCAACACCATCCAAGGAAATAGGCAGGAAGTGCTTTGGTTTATATGGCCTGTTATCTTCGCTATACTTAGCCGGCCTGTTATTTTTATCGGCATAGATCCTGAAAAGTGAAAAATCCCCGGTATGCCTCGGCCAAACCCAGTTGTCCGTATCGCTTCCAAACTTGCCTATGCTCACAGGTGGGGCGCCAACCAACCTTATATCCTCAAATCGTTCCGTAATAAACAGAAAGTACTGATTTCCCTGGTAAAAAGGTCTTATCCTGAAATCCTGCCATTCTTCTTTGCGTATTGTTTTCTCAAAGGCATATTTGTTCTTGTCGATCCGGGATTGTTTTTCCCTTGGGCTCATAGCGTCGGTGATGCCTTTTAACATGACTTCGGTGACGTCTTCGATGCGAACAATGAATTCGACATACAGACCATTATTTGGAATTTCCTCTTTGAGGCTTTTAGCCCAAAAACCATTTGTTATATAATCGTTTTCCAAAGAGGAATGAGACTGGATCTGACTGTAACCGCAGTGGTGATTAGTAAGCAATAGTCCTTGATCGGAAATGACCTCTGAGGTACAGCCACCGTTAAAATGGCCAATGGCATCCTTGAGGCTGGAACTATTGACGTTGTAGATGTCACTAGCACTGAGTTTACTGCCTAAATTTCTCATTTCTCCTTCATTCATGCCTTCCAGAAGCGATGGAATCCACATACCACCTTGTTGGGCATTCAGTTGAAAAAGAACCAGAAGAAAGATTAGCTTAATGAATCGCATGCATAAGAATTTTAGTGAAAGCCTAAAGATAACAAAGGCTGTTTTTATGATATAATTTTGGATGAATAAAATTCGCAGAGACTGTGGTTTGATTGGGGATGATCGACTAGAGCTTTCGTTATTTTATTTCGTCTTCTATCAATTCTAAAATTGAGTTTAATTCTTTCATTAGCGGCTGATAGTGCGATGTTTCGGTTGCTTTACTGGTTAAATAGAACATTAGAATATTGTTTTCGAACTCGATTGATTCCAATAGATTCAAGTTGCTGATACTTGTTTCATTCTTGTGGAAATTTATTTCAGAATTGGGATTTGTTTGCTCATAAATGGTCTTTATACTGTTTTTATTTGTTCGGAACATATCAAGAACTTTTGCTCTTTGGATCCCTAGCTCTTCTTCTTGCCGAGCGATATCCTCCAATGTCGGCTCCCATTTTGTTAACTGTATTCTAAGATCATTATTTGTGATATCCTTTAAACTACCGGAATTTACCATCTCGCTTAAAAGTGAATTATTGGCATTGAAATAAATATCCGAAGAAAAGGAATGGAATAACAATTCAGAGAACTGTTTTTCATTCAATGATTTATTTGGATTCGAAATATTTTCCATAATCGTTTTAGCACCCAAATAATTTTGTCTGTTGACTTCAATCAGCTCGGTTAATTTTTGTTGGCTCGATAAGAATTCTTCCTGTAAACCTATTAGATAGGTTTGTTCTTTTTCCAGTGTTTTTTTATTCTGCTGATTATCGTTGATCGCAACAGCGATTAGAATACCGATAACAACAAGTACAATTTCTCCAATGGCGTATAGTAAATACTTACTGAATTTACTTGTCCGCCCGGCAGGCGGGTTTTCAGAGAGTAATTTTAGTCTTATTCTTCGGAAGTATTTTATCATCAGAAGTCAGTTTCCCGAAAGATATGACTTTATATTATTTTTTGTGTTGAAATCAGGGAGCCCAACTTTAATGTGTATAATTTACTAGATCAGTCGCTTCGATCAAGAATACTATCTCACTGGTGAGAGAAAGGAAGTCCCGTTAAGCCGAATAGTCATGCAGACAAATTAGTTGCTCTTATAAAGGAGATAATTTCAGTAATGTTTGAAGTTATGCTTGGATTGTACGAGCTGTTGTTGTGAAGTTTTGACTCTAGTTTTAAATCTATTCCTTAAGATTAACAGTGTGATTGCGTAAATCAGGACGATTCCAAACGGAATTGCTGTGAATCTATATCCAGGCATGAGATACCAAAGCGAAAGAACTACAACTATCCGCATCAGTGTATGAAAAATTCCACTCCAATGTTTTATAATCCAGGAAAATGACAACCACATCAATCCGGTCAATATTCCAACGGTCATTGGCAGTGATGAGTAATCAACCAGGAAAAATGGAATGGCTATTGAATAAACGAGAATGGCTTGTCCTGCCGTAAAGAGAAAAAGCGTGTCGAATTCATTTTTCGGTTTATTTCTGTCAAGGAAATTTTCCCCTGTGAATTTCGACAAAAATAGTCCCAGGTACACTATACTGCCAGTTCCAATAAATATGGACCAAACGGCTACAACATCGGAGAAAAAAACACCGACAATTCCAATAATGGTCCAAACTATTAGTCCGGCTACAGGGGTGGCCAAGAATTTTTGGTTGGAAAATTCACTTCGTTGTACGTCAAGTGTTCTTTTCATTAATTCTTCTCATTTAATCTATTTAGATGCTTGAAGCTCTGTCAAAACCTACTGTTTCACGATAGAGTTGTGGTGATATGTCGGCATTCTTTTTAAAGAACCTACTGAAATAATATTCATCACTATAGCCCAATTCATAGGCGATCTCTTTTACGGTTTTATTGGTTAGATACAGTTCTCTTTTCGCTTCTATGATAATGCGTTCAGAGATTAGATCGGTTAAGGTTTTGTTGAAATGTGCCTTGGTGAGTTTGGATAGAGCCTTCGGTGAAATAGATAGCATTTCAGCATAGTCGCTGGCAGTATGCTTGGTTCGGTAATGGGATTCTATATAGCTTTTTAAGTTCTGTAATACAAAGGGTTCCTCATTTACTTTTGTTACATTTTCTATGTCGGTTTGTTGTTCTGTTTTAAGTCTTGATGCCGAAATCAAAAATATTTTCAGGTATGAAATCAACAATTCATATTGTGCCAAATCAGGTTTTTGCATTTCAGTTTTAATTTGGTCAATTAGCATTTCGAAGTTTGCTTCTACATCCTCATTCACATGAATAAAAGGTGGATCGTAAATATTGTTGAACAATACTCCATTGCATGCTACTTCCTTATGATGTTTATGGATGCAAAAGAAGTCTGGGTGGAAATTTATTACCAGACCACTTAGCTCAGTTTCGGCACAAAGCATAAAAGGTTGATAAGGTGAAAAAGAAAATAGGGAATTCTTTTGGAAGTCATAGTCGGAAAAATCAGCCTTAACGTTTCCATGTCCTCTCTTTACCCAAATCAGAGAGTAATAGTTTAGCCGCTGAATGTGGTCAAATGGGTTTTCATTTTCAAAATGATATAACTTGAAGGCCAGATTTCCAGTTTGAGAATTAATGAACGTAAAATGATTGTTTTGTAACATAGTTCAGCTATCACTTAAGTTTTCTTTCGCTTTTATCGATTTTTAAATCGTTAATACTTGCGAACCGTCTTTGCATGAGTCCATTTTCGTCAAACTCCCAAAGCTCATTTCCATAGGCTCTGTGCCATTGGTCGTTTTCATCTTGAAATTCATACTCAAACCTAACAGCCATTCTGTTTTCTCGAAAACCCCAAAGTTCTTTTTTTAATTTGTAATTCCTTTCTTTTTTCCATTTTTCGGTTAGAAATTGAATTATTTCCTCTCTCCCATTGATAAACTGCGTTCTGTTTCTCCATTCAGAATCAATGGTGTAGGATTTTGATACAATTACAGGATCCTTAGTATTCCAGGCGTCTTCTGCCTTTTGTACTTTTTCAAGTGCGGTTTCCTTTGTAAAGGGTGGTAGAGGATACTTTTTCACAGTTACTAAATTTTATTGGTCGTAATTTTCAAAACACACATTACACATTAATCTTCCTTGTTTTCCTTGTAATCGTATACCATTCAAGTTTTTTTCAGCATATGAAGTGATCCAGCCTTTTTTGCGCTGTAGATCTTTAATGCTTTCAGCTTTGAGCGCCTTATAGAAGTTGCCGCCATATTCCTGTCTTCCCCAACAATTCGGACAATAGCCTTCAGGTGCTTTTTCAATGTTGTTATTCGGGTTATTTTTTATGAAGGTGAGTATGCTTTTTAGAGAATTCATGCTTTATTTTGTTATTATAATGCTTAACACAAGACAGGCCATACAAACACAGCGTGTTTATGTATGGCCTGTAATTAAATTTAAGATTTACTGACCTTCTCCCAGTTTTGATGAGCAGCTTCCTGTAATCTTCCGGTTTCTGCCTTCCAGGGCTCCAATGTATTGAAGGTTTTTCCGTCAAATGGACCGTTAAAGAAGAGGTACAATTTACCGTCTACTATATCAAATGTCTCTGGGTTAGTAGGGATTTTTGATGCTTTTTCTGCCACTCCCCAGGCGCAATACCCATCGAATTGAGGAAGGTATTTTTGAGGTGATTTTTTGAAGGTATCACGGTTTGCCTGGCTTGTGAAATAGTAGGTAGCTCCGTTATAATTTGTAGAGTGGCTCATTGAGCCTTTTTTAGCTTTGCCTGAGAAATAGGCGACGACGTCGTATCCGCCGATTGCTAGACCATTGTCATCTACAGGGGCAATTTGTGCCATTGAAATGGATGAAATCGCTATAGCAACCAGCACTAGCACTAATTTGATTGTTTTCATTTTTTAAAAATCTTAAGTTAATAATTGGGAAATATGAGAGTTTTTTATTTCCCGTTTTCGAATTATTTGTTGAACTAGATACTTTCTGCGACAGGAAAATCAACAGGTACTTTCGTAAGATTATGTAAATAGTTCATTGCGGTTTTGTCACTTATCTGAAGAATAAGATCGACAAGTGTTTCTTTAGTATATCCCTGGGCGAAAAAGTCATCAACGTTTTGGTCACTCGCATTACCTCTGTTTTCAGTAATGTCCGCCGCCAATTTTACCAAGGCATTCAATTTGGGATTCTCACTATGGCCCTTTCTGATATCCAATAATTGGCTATCGTCAAAGCCATTCATTTTACCCAAAACCGTATGCGCACTTTGGCAATAGATACACCCGTTCACTTGGCTCACTACAAGGTTCACGGCCTCCTTTTCTTTGTTTGACAAAGAAGTTTTGGCGTTTTGATAATCAAGATACTTTCCGAGACCATTGTCCGAATAGGCAATGGTTGCATAAAGGTTGGGAACAAAGCCCAATGCCTTATTTAAATTGTCAAAAATCTCTTGATTTGCCGGAGAAACCTGTTCTCTTGTTGGGACGTTAAATTCTGTCTTAACTAAATTTTCCATTCTGAACTGTTTTAATTATTGTATGTCAATATTGACAGTACAAAGGTGGTACACATTCCACCGAATTAAAATGGACGATTTTCGTTAATGGATGGATAATTTTCCCGAACGTGGTTAAGTGAAGCAATACTTCTTTGGCCATGAAACCTTCATACAGGAATACCCCGGGAAGAGGGAAAGGAGTCCGACGACATATTCAGAAGAAGTATTGAATTTGTTTTGTGCCAAAAAGAGCTGCTCTGGAGTGTCGGTATGCTGTAATATTAATTTGTGGATTAAGTTTGTTTTTCAAACCCGAGCCCTGGTATTAGTCTATATCGATCTTCGATGTATATTGGTTATCTATTCATTTCCTTTAAAAGATTGTCAGCAACCACAGATAATTGCTCATAAAGATCATTCATATATCCTGTTCCTGAATTTCTGGAATGGCTTCCAACAAATGCCGGATACGCTAGAATCCGCTTTAGTTCAGCGATATCTTCTTTAGTTTCTTTTTGTCTTATGAGTTTTCCTACCAGTGGCTTTGTTCTCTGTACAATATTGTTTTTGTACATATCGTACTCCATCTCTTCCATGAAGTTATTCAAGCTTTGTTCTTCATCTTTTATTTTTTCAACCAAACTATAATATGTATACAATTGAGTTTCCAAATCAGTTTGTTGAATTTTGTTCAAATAGCCAGAGTTTTTCAAAGCTTCAAATCCACTTTGATTTGATTGAAAAGATTCGTCCAGCCAGGGATTATACTTGAAGTATTTTGTAAAATAGGTTGTGTATTGTTCTTTGGAATTTTGTTCGATCATTTTCATAAAGTATTTCGAACCAATTACTGAACTGTCACGGAATGACGCTATTTTTATAAGATTTTCACGATCGGATCTTATATTTTCTTCTATATTATGAAGATAACCATTCAGCGTAATAGAATCTTGTTTTTCGGTGTTCAGATTGTTTATGTAAAGTGCGATCAAAATACCGATAACCACAAGAACAATTTCTCCAGCAGCATAAAGCAGATATTTTCCAATCTTGTTCTCGGACAGTAAACCTTTTCTAATTCTTCGAAAAAATTTTAACATTGGTTGTTTTTATTAATGGCTAACCTCCACAGCAAAAAAATATGCGGTGGCACATCCACCGTAGTTTCGCTACTGCGGCGTAGGAGGTGCCGGCGGTTTTGGCAGCTTTTCGGACCCAAAAGTGCCGTTGCGGTGAAGTCGGAATGCCTGTAAGATTAATTCGTAGATTAAGTTAGTGAATTTAGCTCAAACCCTGATGTTGACTTGTTACCTCAGCTGGCATTTGTTGTTGCTTTGGTCTCTTTTCAGGAACTATGAAATTTATTCTGGTTTTGAATATTCGATTAATTCTTCCACGTACCTGAAATCACCTTGATTTTGAGTGAGCTTTATGAAGTTCTTTACAGCAGGTGCGTACAACCAGACTTCCTTTTCATCTGCACTATACCCCCTGGAATTAGACGTCGTACCGTTGTACTCAATAGTGTATGCCATGAATGTTCCGGCTTCTACGGTTTCTTCTTGGTATGAAAGTACTTCGGCAGTTTGACTTTGGTTTCCCGTAGTTCCGTCCTGACTTGTCCAATTGTTTTCATATTTCCACTTTTTACCCACCTCGAGAGGCCAGTCGTACTTAGGTGTTTCACTTTCCTCCGGTTTAACAATTTCGGTAACGGGAATGGTATCCTTACCGATTGTCATACCCAAAACTCCGTCAAAACTTACTATTTCTCTGGTGTCTATTCCATCCGAACGTACCTCTCCTTCAGTAGTCACACCCCTATATTTCCAGACCCATTTCTCACCAACCGAATAATCAGCCAAAGTTGGTTGTTGTGTTATACTGGATTTTGAGTTGTCGTTACAGGCGCTAAGTATTATCGAAGCCAGTAGTAGAAGAATTTGATTTTTCATTTAATTAAATATTTTAGTTAATAACTAATTTGACGAGCCAAATAGAGATATGCAACAGATATTGAAGTTCAATTTGTCAGACCTTTCTATTTTAGATTAAATTCAAACTCATCCTAGAATTTATTGTGGACACATGAGTTTGAAATTATTTTTATCAATTTGGAGCAAATAGAGCCGATTTATAAACTCCGTTGTTTTTTTAATTTATAATTCGTTTAACCGGTTAGAAATTAAGTCTAAAATAATTTCAATTTCTTTTTCCAGTGGTTCGTAAAATCTTTTATTAGTGACATTAGAGCTTGCCTGGTATAAAACAATCTGGTTTAAAAAAGTTAACGAGTTGGTTAATGATTTATTAGCCTGTTTTTTAAAAGAAGTATTGATATATTCGTCTCTTACTCCTAAATCTACATAGGCTTTTTCCATGTTTCCATGATCTATCAAATGATTAATACTCATCATTCGGTAATCGTAAACTTCTTTTTCTTGTTGTTCAATTTTGGCAATTTTACTATTGAATCCAGCCAATTTATGTTTCAATTCGGAGTTCTCAACAAGTTTGAGTTGCCCGGAGCTCAATATTTCAGTGAGGGCACCAGTTTCAGGCGCAAAGTTTATTTCACTTCCAAAAGTTTCGCTGGCATATATCGCCACTGTTTTATCTGTAATAGTGTCTTTAGATTCATTACTGAAGGATTGGATCAACTTTTCTGCTCCCTTAATGTTTTGAATATTTAAAAGAATGACCTCCTGAAGTACAGTTTTATTTTGTGAAAATTCTTTCTGAAGGGCTAAAAGGTTAGCTTTCTCTATTTTCCTGTCCTGTTGGACAAGGTTCCAATTATTAATCTGAAGGGCAATTAAAATTCCGATTACCACGAGAACAATTTCTCCAATTGCGTAGAGCAGGTATTTACTAAGTTTATTTTCAGAAAGCAATCTTTGGCGGATTTTCCGAAAGAAATTTATCATCAGAGGTTAGTTTCTCTAAAGATATGATTTTTGAAATTAGGAGTTTTGAGTAACGAAGCACAACGGTCTCGGGTATGCTGTATTAGCTGACGTTAGGAAGCTATTCAATATACCCATTGTATTTTCGTTATTTTTCATTCAATTCATTTTCAATGAGTTCAATTGTTTCATTAGTTTGACCCAGTAAACCATATTTAACCCATAATTGGTCGGTAATACTGAGATAGTAAATTTGAAATATTATTGAATATGTTTTAGAAGACTTTATTAAGTTAACCAATTCGTCATCGCTTTTAATAAAATCCGGGTGCATTGCGGTAGGAGGTTGCACATAAAATCTTTCCGGAATATCTGGAAAAGCCGATAGACTTAGAATTAAATCGGTTACCTCTCTATTCTTATTCAAGATTACCCCCTTTCGTTTTTCATCTATTTCCGATCTGGATTCGGTATAATCCTTTAAAATAGATAACTTATGTTTTAAACTATCACTTAAGATTTCAAATTTACCAGCTGAAATGGCTTCTTCTTGAACCGAATTTAATATGGATAAATCTATTGGATAAATCAAATTGGAAATATAATTTCTAAGGCTATCAGTAGGTAGTTCTATTGTGCCTGCAGAAAAATTAATCACTTTGTTTAGCTGAGAATTATTCTTCTGAATTCCTAGAAAGTAATCCTCAAATGATTCTTTATTGATTGAAAGTTCTTTTTTCAGGTTGCGCATAAGTTTTAGCTTATCGTTTTCTAATTTTCTACCTTCATTCCAATTATTAATCTGAAGGGCAATTAAAATTCCGATTACCACGAGAACAATTTCTCCAATTGCATAGAGCAGGTATTTACTAAGTTTATTTTCAGAAAGCAATCTTTGGCGGATATTCCGAAAGAATTTAATCATCAGCGGTTAGTTTCTCTAAAGATATGACTTTTAAGTAACTGGATTTTCGATCTAAGGAGGCACCGCTGTTTTGTGAAAGGATTGTTGCGGAAATCCGGCTATAATAATCCGCTATGAGCTACACGCATTATTGTGCCTTCGTTATTTAGTTCAACTCTTTTTGAATTAAATCTAAAACACGTTCAATATATAATTCAATATTTTCTTCATTTATGAAAACATAATATTGATTCATATAATGGTCGAAAATAATTCCATCTACTTCGAGTGATGTTATGAATTCCTTATAGTTTTCTTCCGGAACACTAATTGGTGTTATTTGCTTTTGTCTCAGATAATCTGGTCTGTGTTGTGCAGCATCCGAGTTTCTTATCGGAATGTGTTTTCTAATAGCAGGCAGCAAGTGATTCAACCAATGTTCTCTCCTTATGATAACATCTTCTCTTAAATCATTCAACTCACCGGACCACTGGCTAAGATGGATTTTTAACGAATCGCTTTGGATCAAATCCAGCTTGCCGGAATTTGTGGCTTGACTTATATATCCAATTCTAGGATCGAAGGTTGCGAATGTGCTTAATTGTCCCATTAAGCTATCGATTTGTTCAGGGCTTTTTTGATGCATATCAGTTTCTAAGAAATAATACGCTGCCTCTAGCATGTCATTATTTATTTCATGGTCTGAATGTAATTCGCTAAGATTTTTGGTAAACTCTTGTTGTAAATTTTGAAGTAGTATCTGTTCTTCCGATCTATCGTCCTGATAATTTTTCCAATTATTGATACTCAGAGCAATCAAAATTCCAATAACTACTAAAACAATTTCTCCTAAAGCATATTTGAGATATTTCACTGTTTTACCTTCCGAGAGTAAATCTTGCCTTATTCGTCTAAAGAATTTTATCATTGGCTAATGGTTGTTAATAATGGAGCACAACGTCCACGGCTATGAATCCTGCCTGCCGGCAGGCAGGTCGACGCGCTTGGACAGCGGTTTTGGGTAGCTTTTGGCACCCAAAAGTGCTGCAGCGGGAGAGTCGGCTTCGCCGTGAGATTAATTTAAAGATGAATTTCGTGATTTTAGCTCAAACCCCTGGCGTTGATTTATAGCCACTGTTGTGCTTTCGTTATTTATTCTATTTTTTTGTAATTACTTTTTCTGTTTCCGAAGTAAGTGAGAAGATTTGTTATATTCTGGTTATTATCAAATTTTAGTTCTCCAAATCTGGTTTCGTTTTCTAAATCTAAGGTAAAATGAGTTTTGTCTTCAAAATAAATAGGATAAGGTTTCCATAAACTTGGGTCTTTAGAGTTGCCAACTACCAATACTATTTCATTATTTTCTTCATATATTTTAATTGTCCCTCCATAATCGTTCTGGTAAATTCCATAAAGAGATTTAAACTCGTTAGGATTATTTATAATCGACAAATCTTTTTCTAAATCTAAATATTCTGAAATTTTAATATAACTATTTAATAATTTGGTTCTTGTTGTTATTAGATTGTTGGTCAAGTTGTCTAAAGAAATTAATCGAAAAGTATCTAGATTATTTAAATAAAAAGGACTGTCTAGATAATACCCCATTATTGCTTCATTGTCAACTAAATCATTAACTGATTTAGCATTAGATAACAAATATGTCCAATCTTTTTCTAACCTTAATTCATCATTAAATTTCATAGACAATTCTTCGACCTCTAGACTTAATCTTTGTATAGACTTAAAGTCATCATTATAAATCATTTTTAAATCTCCTATAATAGATTTCTCTTGAACCGATAGGTCGTTTTTATAGTCCATAAGTGAATTAAAAGCATCTCTTGACATATCTAAAGGGTCATAATTGTATGAAATATTAAAAAGCTGTGGATTGTTTTTATAATCGTCCTTAACTAATCTATTGTTCAGTACTTTATAAGCAAGAGTATCAACATTGCGATAAAAATTGATTACTTTATTAGTTTCCTCAATATTGTATGTCAATTCATCACTAACATTGCTCAATAATAAAATGAAATTCTCTTTGGCTTTTTGATTTTCATTCCAGTTATTAATTTGAAGAGCAATCAAAATTCCGATTACAACAAGAATAATTTCTCCAATAGCATAAATCAGATATTTGCTGAATTTATTTTCAGAGAGAAGTTGCTGTCGTATTTTTCTAAAGAATTTTATCATTTGGTTGGCGGTTTCAGATAATGAAGCACAACGTCCACGGCTATGAATTCGGCGATGGGCCGGCGTTTTTGGTAGCTTTTTGCGCACCAAAAAGAGCCGGTGCGTAGGCTCGAATCCAGCCGTCTAATTAATTTGTAGTCAAGTTAATCAATTCGGAACGAATTGAGCTGATTTATAGCCACTGTTAGCCACTGGCACAATTTAATTTCTTATATACTACAGTTGCCGTTCATAATATCTTCTAAAGTTGGATTGTAACCATTGAATTCAACGATAAAATTTCCGCCAATTCCATTAGAATTGACCACCACTTGAAGTCCGCAAAAATCAATTAACGAGTCATTAAAAACTATTTCACAATCAGCTTCAATCGAAATTAGTCCACTTAAGCCCTCTAAATTGGTCATCATATCACACTCTTTCAAAAGAAGTGATCCTAAATGTGTTATTCCTGCTAATTGATCTATCGATTGCAAGTTATTATTATAACCAAGAGATAGTTCACCACTTATAGACTCTAAATGTTCAATTCCATTGAGATCTATTAGACTATTATTTGAAAAAATTCTTAGAGCACCAATATTTGAAGGAATAGATGAAAGCCCTTGCAAGTTGGTTATTTGATCGTTGGATGCTATCGATATAAAACCTTCATCCATGATTGAAATGTTTGACAACCCATCAATATTATCTAATTCTGGATTTCCAAGGATTAAAAGTCTTGGAGGCACGCCGTCATATATCATGGTGGTTATTCCATTGAGACTATCAATATTCTGCAACAATGGGTTTCCTGAAATTTCCAAATAACTAATTTCAGAACTAACATTCTCTAAAGCATGAATGTTCGTTAAAACTTGATTATTACCAATAAAAATACCTGCGCCAATCTCTGTCAAATTTTCAAGACCGGAGAGAGTTTCTAACATTAAAGTGGCACTTATACTTAAATTGCCAACTTTATAAAGACTTGCCAAAGGAGACAGATCAATTATAAAATCACTATTTGGATATGGCGCACTAGTGATATTTAGAGTTCCGGTAACTTCACAATAATTGTTTAAGCCAAAAGAGTTTACCTCCGCTTGAGTTGATAAATCTACAGAGTAAGGAAAAACATTTGATGAGCAATCAGTCAATGTTGTAAAAGATACTGGCTCACTATAATTTGTCTCATTCCCAAGATTCGCATAGGCTCTTACGAAATAAGTTTGATCAACATCTAAGTTATTTAATGTTGTAGTAAACATGCCTCCACCCGAACCAAGACTTATACAATTATTGTTGAGAGACGGATTATTAGTTAAACTCCAACAAAACCCTTTGTCTGTTATTGAATTGCTTCCGTTATTAATAACACTACCACTAATCGTAGCTGAATTTGGGGTTAAATTATCAATTTGATTAATTGTTATAGAAATTGAACCATTGTTCATTTCAGAATATTCATCATTTTTATCACAACTGATGATGAAAATTATTAGAATTATGAATAGAGATTTATTTTTCATAGTTTATTTCTCCGTGCTTGTGGCTAACGTCCACGGCTATGAATTCGGCGAATGGACAGTGTTTTTGGGTAAATTTTGAAAATCCAAAAACACTGCGGCCAGGGCTCGAATTTTTGGTGGACTTTTTATTTAAATGGGAAGTTAATAAAATCAGCTCAATTTCGAGCTGATTTATAGCCACTGTTAGCGGCAGCTTTACGTCTGTCCGTTTATTCTTTTACTCGCTCCCTCTTCCATCGCGGGAATTGCAAAAGTTAGTATATTCAAAATGATACCATCAAGTTGACTCCTTTTAATTGCCAATTGTCCACCTTTATCAATCCTAATTGTGTCTTCGAATGTCGTCAAAACTAGACCCTCACCGGGTGGTAGCGGTCCTGGTCCAGTTACTTCTTGTCCGCTTGTTGTTGCTGTTCCGATTCGTCTATATTTAAGTTCCTGTTCCTTTTTCGAAATCCCCTTATGGTGTTCAAGTCCGTTTCTAATTGAGTAAAAACTCTGTATAGCAGTTTTGGTGTCTTGAACCGTCGGCTCGAATAATAACATGTCCAATTTTGTTGGGATTCGTAACGATCTATCCGTGGCAACTTTCAACAACATATCTCGATACTTTTCATCTATAAAGTCTTGAATTTGATTTTCAGTCATATCGGGTCGAAGTTCTATTGTCTCTTTAGATAAATTAATTACTGCGATCAGTTTATCCATATAATCTTGCAGGGAACCCATCACGGATTTAAAACACTTGTTCATCTCTCTCTGCCTCAAAAAATCAATTGGGGGAACACTAACCGGAGACTTAAGAAATCCTTTCTGAAGCGTATATGAAGATGTCGCAAGATTTTCAGCAGTAGAATCGGATAAAATTATTTGGAGAGAAGTTAGGTCACCACTAATGTCACCACGTAACTGGTTAGCAAAATGCTTTATGTCAATGCTTATATGGTGGTTTCCTTTTTTCAAGAAGTAAATTTGCCGCTAACGTCCACGGCTATGAATTCGGCGAATGGACAGTGTTTTTGGATAAATTTTGAGAATCCAAAAACGCTGCGGCCAGGGTTCGAATTTTTTGTGGACTTTTCAATAAATGTAGGAATTTGAATTCACTTAACCCTCTTGAGCTGATTTATAGCCACTGTTGTACACTGTTTTTATCTCGCTAAGCAATTAAATAGTTTTGTTGTTGCCACTTTTAACTCTTTGTATGACTCCAACTCAAATAATCTTGGTGCTTTAGGTGGTTCGTGTTTCCAATGTGTAAGTTTTCTGTACAAGGAAATGAATGTTTTTTCATATTCCAAAAGGCAAGTCCATTCTTCATTATTCCATAATTTTTTGAACTCGTCATTCGTTTTTCTGAAATTTTCGGTCCAATGGCCAGTCACCTGGCTTATAGCACTATACAGATGTCCAAAATCACTTTGTCCTTTCAACATTGTCTTTTCACAAATCATTCCATCAAGTCCTATGATAAATTCAGTTTTTGAATCAAAATTCTTATCTAAATGAAGATGATATTCAATCCTTTCAATATCCGTAGTAAAGTATTTAGAAAGAAAGTCGTTCATAAAATAGTGTACAACGTCCACGGCTATGTTCCTGTTGCGACATCGGCCTTATCGGCAGCATGCGGCGGAGTTTATTAACGTTGGCGGCTGGTGCGTTGGGGAGAAGGGAGCCGCGATGAAACATTCCGGGACTGATTTAGTTTGTTTAAAGATATGAATTTCCCGAAAGCCAAACGAGCAATGGAATATAGCCACTGTTGTGCTACGTTTTTATTTTACGGATCAGTTTAGTGAAGCATCTTTCTTCCTTAAAAATATTTGAAAGTTTAGCGATGAAATCTTTCGCCTTGCTGGAATTTGTAAAAAGAAGGAACAAATCATCGTTATGACACGGCGAACTGAATGAAAAATTGACATAAGCTTTTATCAATTCTCCACTTATCTCTTTTCTTGAGTCTACTTCTTCATAGCCATTTAATCCTAGAATGTAAATTTTTTCATCAGGTTGTGATTTGAGCAATTCTATAATCGAACGATTGATCTCTTTGTTTGACTTGATCCTATGGCACTTTTTTTCCTTTTGATGAATTGAAATGTTCTCATTTGTTATAGAAATACTATGACTCGAATTAGGCAGAAAAATAAAGACACTCCAACAATCAAGGGATGAATCCAAGTCCGAGACTAAGTCATATTTCGTATAATCATCTTGTTGAGCTAGACTAGTGGCAATAGTAAATAGAAGGAGAATTAAGAAATGACTTCTCATGTTTATAAATGTAGCACAACGTCCACGGCTATGAATTCGGCGATTGGACAGTGTTTTTGGTTAAATTTTAAAAATCCAAAAACACTGTGGCCAAGGCTCGAATTTTTTTGTGGACTTTTCAATAAATGTAGGAAAACCAATTCACTTAACCATCTTGAGCTGATTTATAGCCACTGTTACCCAACGTTTTATTGATACAATTCTTTTATGTTAATGTTCTTTTCTTTTTCCAAATAGTCATTAACTAAATCGCTATAGCATTCCAGTTTTAGATTTACCATACATCCTTGATATAATTCAGTGATATCATTTTCTTTGAGTATCTCACTCCAATCAAGGTCATGAAACATACCACCGGAAAAGTACTTTAAGTCATTATCCTTCAAATCAATCTCAAACCGTTTTTTAAGTTCATCACATGAGAGTTGGCTATACTCAGAATAAATTGAATTCAATCTTTGTTCCTCAATGATTTTGTGCGTTATCAATGAAGATTCGAATAGTAATATTAAACTTAAAATGAGAGCGCAAACACTTAAAAAATTCCCTTTGATTCTCCGAGGTAAGAAAAAGAAAATGATAAGTAGCCCTAATAGAATGGCAGAGAGAAAAAATTTGTTGTATGGCTCTAATTCGTGATGATTAGATAAATTATAAACGCCTAATCCAATACTAATTAAAATCAAGATTAGGATAAGATATTTTAATTTACGGTACAAATTTCAAAATGTTGGGTAACGTCCACGGCTATGTTCCTGTTGCGACATCGGCCTTTCGGCAGCATGCGGCGGAGTTTATTAACGTTGGCGGCTGGTGCGTTGGGGAGAAGGGAGCCGCGATGAA
>JAUILH010000035.1 GCA_030433115.1 Bacteroidia bacterium
TAATGGAAAATCAGGTATTACTTATGCCAGAGAGGTGGTAATAGATTTAACTCAATGGCCAGACTTTGTATTCGATAAAGACTATGACCTAATGCCTTTATCAGAAGTTGAATCCTTCATTAATGAAAATGGTCACTTACCTGGAATCCCAAGTGCAGAGGAAGTTGAGACTAACGGCATTGGTGTTGGAGAAACGGACAAACTTCTTCTTCAAAAAATGGAAGAAATGACTCTGTATATGATTGAACTACAGAAGCAGAATGAGGCATTGAAAAAAGAAATCGACAACCTTAAGAAAAGAAATGGCTAGGACATTAACGATAATTATAATGATTGCTTTTGTAACATTATCTGGTTGCCAAAAATATGAGGAGGGACCTAATATTACTATCCGTTCCTTTAAGAAGCGATTGGAAGGAACTTATCGAATTGATGGGTTTGAGGTGAATGGAGTGGATATGCTTGATTCCTTAAAAACGGAACTTTATTATTGTGAAAAAATTCAGATTGCTCTTCCAGAAAGGAAATACACTAAGATTTATCTATTGTTTTGTGGTAGACAAGTCTGGAATTCATATGCAGACAAGTCCAACAATACATTAAGTCATGAAGACCCTCTGGCTGGGGCTTATACCACTACTGGCTTTGAGTGTTTTCTTGAGGGCAACCTCATTTGGAATATTATACGACTAAGCAATCGTGAACTTTGGTTAGAAACCACTATTAATGGAGTGGTCTTTCAATTAAAATTGTGGAAGTATGAATATTAAATTTATTTCAATCTTGTTAGTTTTTTTAGGCGCCTGCAATAAGTATGATGATGGTCCTGGATTTACTATTCGTGGGTTTAATAAAAGAATTGCGGGAGTCTATACAATCACATCATTTGCTGTAAACAATACTGACAATCTAGATTCTTTAAGGTCTTATGGATTAATATCGACATTTGAACTTAGCCCAAAAACAGGAAATAAAGAGACCATTCTGTGCACAAGGGCAGGGTACGGCGGAGAATGGTATCTAAACAATTTTCGAAACGAATTTGTAACAGAAAGACCTCTATTTTCCACCAAAGTGGGAGAGAACCTCTTTCCGTGTTTAGTTGAAAACTCTACTTGGACTATCGATCGTTGTTCAATGAAAGAGTTATGGATAAAAACCACCATAAGGGATACTTTATACGAAATAAAATTAACCGAATGAAGGAACTATTTGTTAAAACCTTGATTTCTCTTGCGATAATCATGGCATTTATGCCTCCTGGATTGGGGCAGTCGAGTTATGAAAATCAACTCAAGTATTGGTATATGAGATGGCGTTTAACCAATAGCTTTTTAAAAATGGGAGAAAACCAAGGAGACGGTTGTATTATGTCCATAAGGCACCCTTTTGACAAACCTAATCAAGGGAGTCAGTTTGGGGATCAAACCGTTAAACTTGGGTTTTATCTGGCCACATTGGCTACCGAATATGATTTATTATCTCAGAATGGTATCCCAAAAGATATTGAGAGAACAAAAACAGAACTTTTCTACGCTATTAAGTCATTTGAAAGATTAGACTATAATGCAGAATCTCTAATTCATAATGGTTCTCCTGCTTTAAATGGATATTTTATGCGTGATGATGTCCCATCAGATTATCTCAATCAAACGACAAACCCAACTAATTTTGCCCATTTCAATAATGAACTTACTCCTGAGGATGCTCCCTATGATATTACAGGAAATGACTCCGACTATTCTGCTCACCTATTGAGCAACCCTGGAATTGACGAACCCAGTGGTGATCAATACACATATATGTTCATGGGGTTAAGACTCATAATAAGAGCCATGCCAAATCAATCAATGAACGTTACCAAGTTAGATGGTAGTGTTATCCAATACAACTTCCACCAAGAGGCGAAGAACAACATGGATAGAATGATTACTTATCTCAAAACCTCATATTTGTCTGCCAATGTTCCCGTTCCATGGTTCATATACACCCCAGACGGAAATTTGGTCGATCGAGGAGGGCATTATGCTCCTTTTTCTTTTGCGATTGCACAGCAGGCAAATTTTGCCTTTGGGTACAATACGACAATCCCATATTTAATACCCGTTTTGACTCCTTTTATAGGATATCATGACTTTTGGACTTGGACAAGCAGACCTTGGTGGAACGTCCAAAGAATTCTCCCCGGTTTTCAAACATTCGACTTGTTTGTCCCTCAGGCTGTTGGGCTGACTATGGCTGCAATTTCAGATTCTTGGCGCTCAGGAAGTTCTTTGAACATTTTCCTTCCACCTGGATTAAATGTTACTCAATCAGAAATATATACTGGAGCATTATCGAATGATTGGGAGGCTTTTTATTCAACACTTTGGAGCTACACGATGAATAAGCCACTAACGCTCTTTCCAAATGCAATTTTCAATAGAGCTGAAGAGTTATTGGATATAGCAGACTGCAGGGGACCAAGAGCATATAATGCACACGAAGATGAATATACCGGTATAGAATACCCCCTTGATTATGTTGAAGGATGGGCAACCCCCTTAAAATGGATAAGAACCAAACAGGAAAATGATGGTCCTCCTGACACGGATCCTAGTACTGGTTATCACAACGGACTGGATTACATGCTTTTACATAATTTGTATTACCACACCACAAGCCTGCCACTGCCAGAATATACGAACTATATTTATAGATATATACATGATCCTGTTATTGACCTATTAGGCAATTCTACACCGCAGTTTAAGCATGCTTTCTATTCAATTACTGCAGACAATATCATAGAACCTCAGGCTAATGTTGAATACAGGGCTGGTCACCAAATACGGTTGAAACCCGGATTTCATTCAAAAAATGGCTCCGATCTACATGCTTATATTGATCCTTTTAGCTGTGACAATGGTGAGTATAAGAATGCCAACATTGAAGACTATTCAAAGGCACAAAGCTATGCCTATAACTTCAGAGAAGGCCCTGGCGAACTCGTTAGATATAATGACTTCCGATTCGAACCAAAAGAAGATTTCGCAAACTCAAATGATGAAAAACAATTGTTTTCTGAGGAAGTTGATGAAGATTTATCAATAGCCATATATCCTAATCCAACTGAAAACGTATTTATGATTGTGCTTTCTGACCATGTTGCTAAAAGTATTCGTATAAGCTCAATAGATGGTCAGCTAGTTGAGTCTAGAAAAAACCTCAACAGCATTCAGTTTACATTTGATATTTCCGGGCAGCCATCCGGGGTGTATTTTATTAGGGTGGACTGCGGAGATAAAATTGTGACAAAAAAGGTGGTAAAAGTTTAATTATAAAGAAGACCCTAATATGCTGCGAATATTTCAGACGATCTTAATATTCTTGAATAATAACACCCCCATGACAATCCTTGAATTAATTTTTCCTAAATTTGCACCACTTAAGTAAGTAGAAATTATGAGTATATCACTATTAGGTGTATTAGGTCCACCCCAGATTATTCTAATTGTAGTAGTAGTATTACTTCTATTTGGAGGTAAGAAAATTCCTGAGTTGATGAGAGGTCTCGGAAGAGGCGTTAAAGAATTTAAGGACGCTTCAAAAGGAGACGAAAACAAGCCGGCCAAACAGTCGGAAGAAGAATAATAACGACCATTGAAGACCTACACCGCCCTATCGGAAATTCAAGCCGATCTGCAGAATAAGCAGGTGAGCTGTGTGTCTTTGCTTGACCATTACCTTGGTCGAATAGAATCGTCTAATCTCAATGCTTTTTTAGAAGTTTTTGACCAATCTGCGCGCGCAGAAGCACAACGAGTGGATGAAAAAATAAATGCCGGAACCGCTGGTCGTCTTGCCGGAATGGTTATAGGCATTAAAGACAATCTGTGCTACAAGAACCATAAAGTATCCGCATCTTCCAAAATTCTGGAAGGTTTTGAATCTATTTACACAGCCACGGCAGTTCAACGATTAATTGATGAAGATGCGATCATCATCGGTAGATTGAATTGCGATGAATTTGCCATGGGCTCCTCCAACGAAAACTCGGCTTTCGAGCCGGTTAAGAATCCTGTGAATCTTGAGTATGTTCCCGGAGGGTCTTCAGGAGGTTCGGCAGCAGCAGTAAAGGCTGGTTTGTGCTTGGCAACTTTAGGGTCCGATACAGGAGGTTCTATTCGTCAGCCAGCATCTTTCTGTGGTGTAGTTGGTTTCAAACCCACCTATGGTAGAATTTCTCGACACGGACTCATTGCCTACGCTTCCTCATTCGACCAAATAGGTCCTTTCACACACACAGTGGAGGATTCAGCCTTGTTGTATGAAATCATGGCTGGAACAGATGAGTACGATGGAACAACATCTCAAAAAGAAGTCCCTGCGGTGACTTTCAACCAGGATTCTGGCAAAAAGAAAATAGCTGTCATTAAAGATTGCATTGAAAGAGAAGGCATTGATCCGGAAGTAAAAGCGAAAACCTTGTCTACAATTGAAGCTCTTAAAAATGAAGGGCACACAGTGGAAATGGTTGATTTCCCCTTTTTGGACCACATGGTGCCATGTTACTACGTGATTACCACTGCAGAGGCATCATCTAACCTGGCAAGATACGACGGTGTACACTATGGATATAGATCACCAGATGCCGTGGACGTGGAAAGCACCTACGTTATGAGTAGATCCGAGGGATTTGGAGAAGAGGTGAAGCGCCGAATTATGTTGGGAACATTTGTATTGAGTGCGGGTTATTATGATGCTTACTTCACGAAAGCCCAAAAAGTCAGACGCATTATCAGAGATCGTTCTGATGAGATTTTGGCCGATTATGACTTCATGTTAACGCCTACAACACCAACTACTTCATTTAAAATTGGTGAGAATGTGGATGACCCAATCACCATGTACTTACAGGATATTTTTACGGTTCAGGCCAACCTGGCCGGACTACCGGCTATCTCACTACCAATGGGAGAACATTCCAACGGGTTACCGTTTGGGATTCAATTGATGGGCTCCCGTTTTGAAGAATCTGCACTGCTATCTTTTGCACAACAATTAATGAATAACTAGGTTCAGGCACTTGACACATTGGTCATCTTTGAACTATTTTTGGAAACGTGTTGAAAAAGAGCGTCATATTATTGCTAACTGTCAGTTTATCTTCAGTGGCCATGTCTCAGCAAAAAGACCCGGAAACGGGATTATTTGTTGATGATCCGATTTTGGCTAAAATAGATAACACCCTTAAGAACCATTATGCAGAGATGGACGACTTCACCATGAATGTTGAAGACCTGAACGTGCATAATTACGAGAAGGGTTTCGTGCCGGAAGTATCAGATTCATTATTTCAGGTCAGAATTAAAGCTTTGGATGCGCAAACACCTTTTGAGTTTGCTTTTAATGAAGACGTCCTCAAATACCTCCACTTGTTTTCCAAACACCGCAGAACGTTTACGGCCATTGTGTTAGGACGATCAGAACTCTTTTTTCCATTGTATGAAGAAAGGTTGGATAAGTATGACATGCCAATGGAGTTAAAGTACTTATCAGTCATAGAATCCGCGTTGGATCCCACAGCTAAATCGCCTGCCGGAGCCAGAGGTTTGTGGCAGTTTATGTTGAGAACAGGCCAATCTTACGGATTAGATGTGACATCTTATACAGATGAACGTTGCGATCCTTATAAAGCAACTGAAGCGGCTTGCCAGTATCTCAAATTCCTGCACAAAATGTACGGTGATTGGAGCATGGCCCTGGCAGCATACAATGCCGGTCCTGGAAACGTAAACAGAGCCATCAGACGTTCGGGAGGTGAAATGACTTATTGGAAGATCAGAGACTACTTGCCAAGAGAAACTCAAGGGTATGTACCTACGTTTATTGCGGTAACTTACATGATGAAATATGCGGCAGAGCACAACATCTATCCGCGAAAACCCCAGGCAAGAATTTATGAAGTGGATACCGTCCAGTTTAACAAATCTGTGTCGCTGGATGATGTGTCTGAAGCACTTGAAATAGACTACGAGTACCTCAAATACATCAATCCAATCTACAAAACGGATTACGTACCTGCGGACAAAGAGAATAAAGGTTTTTTGTACTTGCCAACCGAAAAAATAGGCAAATTCATGTTGAACCTGGATACCATCCATGTATGGAAAAGAGATAGCTCTAATCAAGAGAGTTTTATTGCATATGGTAAGGTTCAAACCCACACTGTGAAATCAGGAGAATCACTTGGTTTGATTGCTAACAAATACAACACAACCATAGGAGAGTTAATGACCTGGAATGGCATGACAAGTAAAACGATTCACCCCGGTCAACAGCTCAAATTACACGTGCCGGTGAGAAAGCAAGTTGATAAAACTAAGCCGACGAAAACAACTTACAAAAGCTCAGGGGGGGCTTCTCAAAGCAATTTGCCAGCCAATAAATATATTTATTACACCATTCGCTCCGGAGATACACTCTGGGACATTGCCAATAAAAAAGGCGTGAGCGTAAATAGAATCAAGCAACTCAACCGTGGACTTAATGAACGTAACCTGAAAATAGGTCAACGCATTAAAATCGGAGTAAAAGCTTAAATTGGTTCTATGAGAGCTTTTTTATTGATAGCCATGGTCTGTCTTTTGGTTTCCTGTGAGGAAGATGAAGACGTTACTTACGACATTACCGGAGATTACGGCGAACTCACCATTTTCATTCCAACAGAATTTCGAGATAAAGGGATAGAAGACAAGCTTGAGGACGCGCTGTATAAATCTGTTCCAGGACTTATGATTGAGGAAAAAAGCCTCAAGCTGAAGTTTATGGAAGAGGAAAAGATGAAGGACGTAAGGGTCAGAAACCTGCTTGAAATCGACATCAAATCCGACAATAAAACAGAATTTTTTGTCAAGAAGCAAAACCCGAAAATTCCTGAGCAGTATCATATTATCTTGAGGGCACATTCGCTTGATGATGCGTTGGGTCTGATTGAAGCCAAAGGTCATACCGTTGAGCAGGGCGTTAATGCCAGAGAAGACGATCGGATCAAATCTTACATTCATAGAAAACGCAGACCTGAAATTGCAAAAAACATCAAGGAACGAATGGGTGTACGCATGGTCATATCCCGAGAGTTCAACCATATGGTAGTCAATAACAAAGACTTCTCATATGTAAAAGGAACAGATCATAAAATAGGCATGAGAGGAAAAATGTTACTTCAGAACTTCTTGTTTGTGGTAACTGTTCCGGATGACCATACGGAAATGTCAATGGACATGAGTCGACTAAAGTTTATCATTAATAATCACCTGAGAGAGCATGTTGGCTACGATACCGGACTTGAAACAGATACTGCTTTCTTGCAAATCTCACCTGAAAAAGACTTCCCTATTAAAACGATAAAAACGAGCTCTGAAGGTCATGAGGCGCTCAACTTTAGCGGACATTTTGGTGTATACAAAACAGACATGAAGCCCGTTCCATTTGGCGGCTATTTTACAGCCAGAGCCATTCGGGATGAAACGAATAACCGAATTGTAGTAGTTATTGGCGCATGCAATGTGCCTGCTGAATTTGGCTATCGTGAGAACTTACGTTTGCTACAAGGGATGGTTAATACAGCAAGGGTGTAGTGTTTCCGAATACCTGAACAAAGCATAAGACTGAGTGATGTAAGTCAGATTGGCAGTCGTCCACATGGTTATTAAATAAGTCCCTATTTTTGATGCGTGCGTCCTATTGCTACCATCATGCTACTCCTGTGTGCTCACCTGAGCGTTGGACAAGAACCTAGTCATTTTTTTCATGGTGAAGATAAATTGGCCACCATCAATATCTATGACCTCATTCAGGACAAACAAAAGAACTATTGGCTGGCAACGGATGAAGGTTTAATCAAATATGATGGCTATGAGTATACCCACATAACCAATAGTGAAATTAAGAGTCAATCTGTCTTTAACTTAAGAATGGATAGTAAAGGGTATATCTATTGTAATAACTTGAATAATCAGGTGTTCAGGATTTTCAAGGATCGAATGGAGTTGTTCTACACAGTTCCTGAATATGAAGGGCATCATAACGTGTTTCTGGATATTGGTCCGGCAGATCAACTCTACATTCAAACCCAGGGACTTACCATCATTCATGAAAACCGCCCAATTCAACACATTGAACACGATTTGGCATTAAAGCATTCCAGAATCTCTATGCACGTTTTGTCTGACGGCACATGCCTTAGCAATTCGTTTAAAGATCTGTTTGTTGTAAAAAATGGCGTCTCTGCCAAGCACAGAATCGTCATTGATGGAGACAGTACTAAGTCGCCGGCATTGAGTGCCTGGGTTAGCAATAAAAGCGGAATTTATGCCATAGATCAAAATACAAACTCGCTTTATAGGTTGGACTCCACAAACCTTACGTTTTCTCTCATTCGGACCCTAAAACCGGACCTGAAAGGTAGTGCAATAAGGGTATATCAATCCAATAACTATTATTGGGTGGTAGGAAATAAGAATGGGGCTTATGTATATGATAGTCTCTGGCAACCCTTATTTGAAGAAAACTGTATTTTAAATAACCACTTTATTTCTGATGTCTATACAAATCAGGAAAATGCAACACTTCTTAGCACTTTTGGAAACGGTATCATGATCATTCCGGACATGGATGCCGGCAGTGTTTCCATTCCGGCAGGCAAACTACAGGAGATTTGTACCGATGGAGATTCATTGATTTTTCTTGGCAACTCTTTGGGTGAAGTCTATCAATATAGCCTTAAACAACATAACATCTCATTGCTTTACAAGCCTGAAGACCAAAAACCCATAGAATATATGGCCTACTGGCCCGATAGGGACCTCTTATTTTTCACTTCAACGAATGGTTTTATTCAATACGACCTAAACGCTGTCGAAAACCAGACAGTTGAGTATGATTACGCACTAAAACACATGGCATTTAGCGATAATTATGCCTTAGTTGCATTAAATAAGGGTGTAAAGTTGATTTATCCGACTAGTACCTCCCAGCAATCCAAAGACAGCTTTCTTCTAATCGACCGGGCATACGGCGTGAGTATCAATGAAAAACAGGGCAATGCATACGCCATCATGTCGTCAGGATTGAGAACAATCAAAGGAGATACGCCAGGCCATATCACATATCAGGACCAGAATATTTATGCATCTGCTATTGCTACCATGGACGATCTGGAATATGTTGGCACCCATAATAATACCTTAATGGTACTTGAGAATGGACGTGTGTTAGATCACATTAAACTGTCCTCTCCAATAGAACAACTGGAAGTGTATAATAATCGGTTATATACCTTGTCAAATAACAAACTCTATCAATTGTCCAAGGACTACTCTGAGCTGTTGCCTCTGGAAACCATCGCCTCAACGTCAAAACATGAGCTCCAGGATTTCTTAGTATTGAAAGACAGGTTGTATTATGCTATAGATAATGTGCTCGGAAGCGTTTCAATGTGCAAACCAGAGAGTGATCAAGCGCTTGACATTCTTAGCGTGACAACTTATGTCAATGACATGATAAAATCCGACCGAGACTATGGTCATGACGAAAACGAACTTACTTTCAAGATTCACGCGCCAACTTTGAGGTTTCAAAACCAGGCAATCTACCAATACAAGTTGGAAGGGTATGACGACCAGTGGGAACAAGCATCTTATCACAACAACACCATTTCCTACAAGAAACTCCCTCCAGGAACCTATAAAATGAGGATTAAGACCTCTGTTTCCGGTAAAGAAAGTGAGGAGTGGACCTACACATTTAAGATTTCTGAACCATTCTATTTTACCCGTTGGTTTGCAATTGTTGTTATACTGACCATAGTTGCAACTGTGAGTTTGGTATATCTTATCCGAATCCGCCAGTTGAGGAAAAAGGCGCAACTGAAGCTCGAACAACAGGAAATTAGAACCGATCTTCTAGAAATGGAGTTGAAGGCTTTGCGTTCTCAAATGAACCCACATTTTATATTCAACTCGCTTAACTCCATTCAAAATCTCGTTCTCAAAGAAGACATTGACAATTCCTACGACTATCTGGTTTTGTTTGCTAAACTGGTTCGGGCGACACTCAATTATTCGGACCTGTCATTTATTCCCATTCATGACGAAATTGAGTTTTTGGAAACCTATCTGTCTTTAGAAAGACTTAGATTCAAAGACAATTTTGATTATTCAATTGAATATGATGGAGAGGACCATATCAATGTGCCCCCCCTTATCATTCAGCCTTTTGTTGAAAACGCCATCGTTCACGGTCTTATGCATTCTGATGGTCCCAAGAAACTTATGGTAAAACTAAAAATGACCGACAAACTGGAATGCGTTATTGAAGACAATGGAGTGGGCAGAAAAAGATCTAAAGAGATTAATAGTCGACGAAACCCTGAGCACCGATCTTTTGCCATGAATGCTATGAAACAGAGACTTGAGCTAATGAATAGGCACCTCAATACAACAGATGGCGGTTATTCTATCATTGATCTCGTGGAGGGAGAAAATGCCCTTGGTACACGTGTTGAGTTGACACTTCCCATAAAATTTAATTATTGATGGTAAAATGAAATGCAACATTCGTAAAGCCAACTTCATATATTCATTGATTAATCAGAATATAGTTGTATGAAAGCGCTGGATATATTAGTGGTAGATGATGAAGAAGCTGCAAGGGAGGTGTTGTGCAGTCTCATGAAGCGCTCTAGCATCAGTATTGATCGAATTCGAACATGTGCGAACCTTGAAACGGCAGTAGATGAAATAAAACGGTCATGTCCTGATGTCGCCTTCTTGGATATCAACATGCCCAATTATGCTGGCTACGAAATAGGGGAATTCTTTGATGAGATTCCCTGCGAGATCATATTTGTGACAG
Organism: Bacteroidia bacterium; assembly: GCA_030433115.1. GTDB lineage: Bacteria > Bacteroidota > Bacteroidia > Flavobacteriales_D > JAUILH01 > JAUILH01. The sequence continues at coordinate 10,900 of JAUILH010000035.1, forward strand.
CTTATGACAACTACGCCATTAAAGCTTTTGAGCTAAGTGCAGTGGATTATTTGGTAAAGCCTTTGGAAAGATCCAGGTTAAAAGATGCTTTGAACAAGCTTTTATCAAGATTAGAAGAAAAAGATGCTTACAAAAACTACCAGGTATTGTTGGAATCCATGAAAAGCAAAAAACTGGAGAAAATTGTTGTTTCCGAACTCAACGAAGGTCAGATCAAGAAACATATTTTACCACTCGCCAATATTGTGGCTATGCAAGCCAATGGCGCCTACACAGAAATATATCTATTGGACGGGACTTCCATTTTGGTAAGCAAGAACGTCAAACAAATGGGAGCTCAATTGCCAGCGGATATCAATTTCATGCGTTGTCACAGGTCTTGGATCATTAATCTGGATCATGTGGTTTCCTACAAGTCATCTCAAGGTGACTTAACGCTCTTAAATAATATAAATGCAAAGGTATCTAAAGCTTGTCGTGAGACTTTTGAATCCAGAACCAATATTTCTTTATAAAGCGAAAACATTCATTCATAAACTCCATTTCCCCAATCGTCAAAATAAGGTCTTATTTGCACAATAACTGTTGAAAATTAGACTAAAATGACTTTTTTAAAATCGTATTTTATCCTACTCCTTTTTATTTTCTCGGGAACAATTATCAATGCCCAAACGAGCGAAATAGATTTAGCAAAAATATCGTCAAAATGGAACTCGGGTAAACATCAGTTATTCGTAGTTTACGAAGAAAAAGGTGGACTCACCATGCGCGGTGGTAAAGTTGATTTGGAGATTAACAAAGACGACAACGGGCTCATATCAATCATAAAATACAAGATCCAAAACGTAACCTTTGAGTTTACACCGATATTCTGGGGTGGCAGTGGTGGTCCACTGATTGGGTTTAAACATGGAAGAAACCAATATTTATATGTGACCGAGACTGGAATTGCTCATTATACCATGATGGGGTCAAGAGTCGATGAATTAAATTACATGCTAGGCACCAAGTTGGGCGGATCAAAAAAAGTTAAAAAAATCATCACTGAATATAGAGAGGGGCTTGAATCTATATCGAAACAGCGAGAAAAGGATCGACAAAATGCATTGGCCGAACACAGAAATAAATACTCGATAAAGGATAAGAAAGTAAAAGAGATAAAGGTTGAATTGAAGAGTGATGATGTAAAGATAGATTGTGGGTCTAAATTTATCGTGCACTATAGGGCCATTCTTGACGATGGGACAGAAATAAAATCGAAATCACTCGGTGGAGAAGCTTATTCTGAAGACTTTAAATTACGGATCGTGGGAGCTGATGGTAGAAGTGTTAAAGACAAGGAAGGCAAGAGGCTGGACTACAGAACCTACACAGTGCACAAATATTGTGATAAAATGGATGATAAACACCTTTTGGTTGAGGTGTATAGTCGGCATGACCTTAAGATGTTTGGTTCCGTTAGAGTTGAGACATCCTGTGTGCCAGACCCACGGGTAATAGCAGAAAAAAAGCGAGCAGAAGAGCGAGAAAAAGAACGCCAGCTAATGGCCAAGCAGGCCGCCGAAAAAGAAAAAGAGAAACAACGCCTTCTTGCCGAACAGGAGAAAAAAGCAGCCGCTAAAGCTAAAGCATTAGCTAGCAAAATTGGAGATGGGGAAGTTGTAGGAAATGGGAATGATGTAGGATTGATATTTTTTCAATCAAACACCCAGGTAATTGAAAAAAATCATCCAAAATATGAAATAAATAGTATTAAAGATATTGGCGGAAAACGCGTAGGTTTTGGAAAGAGATTGAATAAGGAGGGGTTAGCTGTTGTTCGTTTTGAAAATGGTAATGTGAAACTACAGAACATTTTAAATGGAGGCTACGTAGCTGACGGTATTAAGGATGGTGATCTGGATGCTTCCGGGAACTTGTATTATGTTCACATATCAAAAGTTGTTTATGCTAAGAAAAGCGGGAATGACTTTAAAATAGAGAAATCGGTTAAACTAAAGGAGTTATACCCGGATGCTGATATTTACCCTTCATCTGTTACTAATTTGGGCGAGAATAAATGCCTAATTCTAGCCTATTCAACAAAAGACTTAAAAAACAGTACTTCTAGTTACAGTGAGTACCGTAAGGGAGATCCTAATAATAAAAGGAGAAGACCAGATGTGTCCTACATGATTGTTTGGGACAGAGTTACGGATGAGTCCTGGACCCGTGTGTTGAAGGATAAAAATGCTAGAAATTATCCCAAATCAATGAAAACCTATGACAACAAACAAGTAATCGTAACAGGAGAAAGGTATAACTCAGATATATATAAAATTGATGCCTTGGCTTCTTTTAAAAAGCGCGAACTGGTCACAATTTGGAAGAAAAATATCAGCCATGATGTTACGGATATAGCCGGTGAAACAGGTTATCAGCCTATGTACATGACAGAGGATAAGGACAAGAATATTCTAATAACTTGGCGAGACATCTATCAGCATATGGCTTGGGAGTATGAACCATTAGATTACAGAAATGAATACTATACACCCCATGGATTGGGCAGAATAGATAAAAATGGAGCGCTCTATCAGGAGCAAATGTTTCATGGTTTTAATTTAAGCTCTTGGGGAGGTTCAGATAAGTTTGAGTTGGAAGCTAAGAGATATCCGGGGCAGATTTTATTACATAAAGATGGCTTTCCTATGGTCATTCAACACCCGGTAAGCGAAGACTATCTATTTGTAACCCACGGAATATCTGATAAAGTTAAATACCCAGATAATTTTAATAAAAGCGTAAAGTATGTAGGCACAAATAGTCCACTTGTTGCTTATCTGAGCTCGGTTGATTTAAGGTTGAATTCTTTTGGAATGGTTGAGGTTAATCAAGCTGAACCCGGTAAAAACAGTGAATATTCGTATTCATACGATGGACCTTACCATGGGATTTATAATGTGGAGTATAATAAGTCAAGCAATTATTTAACACTGTATCCTGTCCAAGAATTAGCCATTATCAAAGCTAAGCCAGTATTAAGAATGCAATGGTCTGCTGCTAATCCGCAGGATGTAACACCCAAAAAAGGTAACAAAGCAAATGATATACCTGATTATTCAATCACAGCTGGCAATAACTCAAGCTCCTCATCAAGCAAAAGTTCGTCCACTTCTTCTAGTTCCTCTTCAAATTCTACCAGTAGTGGCCCGAAAATGGTTAGAATGAGAGTAAACCCAAATAAAGCAGGTGAGAGTACAGTGAAAGTTTATTGGAAGGTTAATGGATCATGGAAAAAGCAAGCCATGAATACAGGTACGACAACAAATTTGGGGGAAATTGCCGCTGGAACGGATTTATATTACACGGTTGACAGTGAAAGTGAAAGTAAAAAGCGAAAATTTTATACTGTTCCCGAAAATCGCACGAATAATGAAACGGCCACTATAAGGTAAGGGTTGAGGGAGGTTAAGTTAAGTAAGCCCTATTCTAGCGATTCATAAAGCCGAAAGCTCTTTTCATTAACTCCATTTCGCTTGTTCTATCGGTCACAATAGTTTAGCACAAACTAAAAAACGACATTATGAAAAGAATTTTACTAGCAATTGCTGTTTTCATGGCAGGATATTTAAACATTCAAGCTCAGGATTATGAGTTATGGGGTGTTACCCAAAGTGGTGGAGCCAATAGTCAAGGCACGATATATAAAACAGATTCGGTTGGAAACAATCATTCCGTAGTTCATGATTTTAGTGACGGAGATAAAGCCGTAGGAACACTTTTGCAAGCGACCAATGGTTTATTATATGGAATCACAACCTTGGGGGGAGCAAATGATTATGGAATTATATATTCCATTGACCCAAGTAACCATGCATTTACAAAAATTGTTGATCTTACCTATTCTATGGGAAGCAGACCAAGAGCGTCTTTCATGCAGGCTTCAAATGGCATGCTTTACTTAACTACCTATGAAGGAGGGGCCAACGGAGATGGCGCTATTATTGAGTTAAATACAAGTACCAATATTGCTACCAATGTTTTTGATTTTGGAGCAACGTCCAACGATCCTGCAAGGCCTTTGGCTGGTGAACTAATTGAAGCCAATACCGGTGAATTATTTGGTGTTTCTAGAGAAGGTGGACAATATGGCGGAGGCACACTTTATAAGTTCAACCCAGTGAATCAAACGGTAGATGTTTTACATGAGTTCAGCTCTGCCTCTAACGGAGGCGAACCTTTTAACTCATTACTTGAAGCATCCAACGGTTTATTATATGGAATGACATACTCAGGCGGGCCAACGAATAAAGGGGCTATTTTTGCCTATGACGCGGCCGTTGACACCTTTGCGGTTCAGCACTATTTCTCAAATGCAGGAACTGCAGGTACAAGTCCTCAAGGAGCTTTAATGGAAGCTTCAGACGGTCTATTGTATGGAATGACGAGTACTGCAGCAACTTTATTTTCATTTGATGTAAACACAACAGATGTAACAACCATTCAGTCATTAGTAGATGCAAGAACCACTTTAATTCAGGCCTCCAATGGAAAATTATATGGTACAACTTACGGTGGTTCATTGTTTGAGTTTGACATTGCTAGCCAAACTTTTGCACAACAAAGCAACCTAGGTGGGTTTTCATTATATGGCAAGCTAACGGAAGTGTCAACTTCTGGATCTGTTGGTCTGTGGGATGAAAACCGTCTTTTTACAGAGGTAAATATTTTTCCAAATCCTGCCGCGGATAGGATAACGATTGATGCGAACATCATTTCGGTGAAGATCTATAATATGACGGGACAACTGTTGCAATCCGAGAGTAGCCGGACTTTTTCTGTGGCGCAACTTGATCAGGGAATGTACACGGTTTTGGTATCTACCGAAAAGGGTATTCGCCGAACTCAGTTTGTAAAACTGTAGGCTTTAGTTTACCATCATCCCCTGGAGCAAAAATGTATTCGCGGAGTTTTTTTGAGTCTTCCAGGGGGTGATTGGTATCATAGAATAAAAGCCTGATATTTAGGCTTTGGTCAACATGAACTTCTGGTTGACGAACGAGCGTCTTTTTAAGTTTTTTCTTCAGAATGAACCCTGAGAAGAACAATACAACTCCTAAAACCCAACAGCACAGAAACAAAATAATGAAAATCAGTGCCAATCGAGCGACTACAAGGCATTTAACACCTGCTCTTTAATCTTTTCCAAGGCATCTTTCATTTGTACCACCAACTTCTGGATCTCTGCGTGGTTTGCTTTAGATCCTAGGGTGTTGATCTCGCGTCCCATTTCCTGCGCAATGAAGCCAAGTTTTTTACCGTTGCCATCAGGTCCCACCATGGTTTCTAAAAAATACTTACAGTGGTTGTTCAATCGTACTTTCTCTTCGTTGATGTCAAATTTTTCAATGTAATAGATCAACTCTTGTTCAAAACGATTTTGATCGATATCTGACTTTTGAACGACTTCTTCAAGGTTCTGTGTGATTCGGGCTTTTACTTGCTCAATGCGTGCTTCTTCATAAGGTGCTACTGCTTCAAGCAGGGATGTGATTTTGGCCACATTCTGTTCAAAGTCCGCTTTTAAAGACTGCCCTTCTTGAAGACGGAAATTGTCCAGATTGTCACGCGCTTCCTCAACCAGAGCTTTCAAACCAGTCCATTCCTCATCACTCAATACAGCACGTTCTGCTTTGTAGACATCTGGCATTTTCAATACCAGCGACAAGTGATCTTCAGAAGACACACCATGCTCACTTTCTAGAGACTTAATTTCCTTTAAATAAGCAGCTATCAGAGGTTTGTTGATACTCACACCCTCATTTTGTTCCAGCACATCAAAGTACACAGAGCACTCAACTTTTCCTCGCAAAAGTTTGTTTCCTATGAGCTTTCTGATATCAATTTCTTTCTCTTTGTAAACAGCGGGCAATTTTGCATTGATGTCGAGCCCCTTGCTATTCACTGATTTTATCTCCACAACAATCTTCTTGTTTCCCACAATGGCAGTTGCCTTGCCAAATCCCGTCATTGATTTAATCATAGCTCAAATTTTTCCTAAAGGTAATGAATCATGCCTTTCTGGCCTCTCTACTGGTAATATAAACCCCCGCAACTATCATCAATGCAAACACAGCGTGAAGTGGAACCAGAGTGCCGAGCATGTTTCCACCGGTAATTTCGTCGTGCATCCAGGTAAAGAGTAAAGACAGTAAAGGCTGTAGGTAGATGTAGCTGCTGGATACGGCCGGACTCACCGTTTTGAGCGCAAAAATATTTAAGAGGTAAGCCAGGAAGGTGACACAAATGACCACGAAGGCAATTTTGACATAGATGTCCGTGGGCATTTCCCAGTTTTGAGCAGTGAAATCGGAGAAGGCGTATGGCACCACAAATGCACTGCCAAAAAGAAAAACGTAAGAAATTACCGTCAAGGGAGAATACCGTTTCATTAAAGGTTTAACCAGAACCAAATAGAGGGCATAGCTGGTGGCATTAATCAAGATAAAGAGGTCACCCAACCCATTCGCATTGATGTCTTTACCATCCGAAAAAGCCCCAATTAAAATCACGCCCAACGCACCAGCCAAACCTAAAGAAATGCCAATTAACCGATTGCGACTCAAACTTTCCTTAAGAATGAAAAAGGATAATACCACCACAATAATGGGTGTACACGGCATAATAATGGCCGCATTTACCGGAGAAGTCATGCTTAAACCTTCAAAAAAGAAGAGTTGATTAAGCGCAACACCAAATAAACCGCAAAATAGTAGTCGAATGAAGTCCTTTGGCTTTACCTTGTCCAACCCTACAAAACGATTTAATATCCAAAACATGACCAGGGCACCCAATATCCTTGCCATCACAAAAGAAATAGGGTTGAGGTAGGCGGGCATCACATCTTTGGCCACCACATAATTGGCTCCATAGATAATGTTGACTGCCAATAAGGCAAGATGCGCTTTGATTAAAGCATTGTTCAAGACAGTTCCTCCACGATGGCAGAAACTACCTTCTTACTGTTTCCAACAAAAATTTTGTCATTTACAAATACTACCGGGCGTTTCAAAAAGGTGTATTCCTTCAGGATCAATTCCTTATAGTCTTGCTCATTCAATTCTTTTTCATGTAAACCCCAGGCTCTGAATTTCATCGCTCTTCTTGAGAAAAGCGCTTCATAAGAACCCGCTTTTTCATGCATTTTTTCCAGCTCTTCTTCAGTGATTACATTACCCTTAATGTCTCTGTGTTCCCATTGGTCATCTACACCAATCTCATTCATAATTCTCACACAAGTGCTGCAACTCGGCAAATAGAAAATTGTCTTCATGACTCAAAATTAATCCCATTTACCGAATTTTAATTCAGCTTAGGCTCGAAAATTGTAGATTTATCCTTGATGAGTAGTCGTATGCGCATAGTAGTGTTGCTAATTCTCTGGTCTACCGGACTCAAAGCTCAAGATAATTTGGTGCCCAACCCCAGCTTTGAAGAGTTTACAGAGTGCCCTAAAGACATTTCCCACAAATTACAGGCTGGAGACGTCATCATACCGCATTGGTACACCCCGAGTAAAGGCTCACCGGATTATTACAACAGTTGCTCCAAAAGCTTTAAGTCAAGAACAGGAAAAAACTGGATCGGTGATCTGGACCCGGAAAATGGAGAAGGCTATGTAGGGTTATTGGTTGAAGATGAAGTACGAGAGTACATTCAGGTGAAACTTAAAGAACCATTGAAGGCCGGTCATATTTATGAACTGGAAATGCTCATTGGTCGTGCAAGCAATACGACTTCTGCAAGCGAGAACATTGGTTTGTTGTTCACGCATGATAAAGTCCTTAAAAACGGTTATGAAAACTTATTTGCTCAGCCGTCTTTTGAATTGAAAGATGATGTGGCCGGTGCCTTGATTTCAGGATGGCAGGACTATCACGGTAGCTATACCGCAACGGGAGGAGAACAGTATTTAACCATTGGAAACTTTTCCGTTTCCAAAGAAGTTGAAAAGGTAAAAGGGGGAGAATACCACTATTGTTACTATTTCTTCGATTTTATTTCAGTGAGTGAGAAGTACGATTTTTCAGAACAAATTGATGCCCAAAACGCCCAGTTTTATGCCAACAACTCAAAGAATTTGGTTTGGAATGGAGGATTTGAATACAGCAATAATTGCCGCCAACCATTAGTTGCCTTGCCAATAGAGCCTAACACAGAAGTGGCACCTTTTTGGAGAACATTGGGTACTGGCACACCGGATGTTTTTATGCACTGTGATCAAAATGAAACTTCAAGCAGGAAGAAGACGACAGAAGATGCCAGCTATACAGGTCATAACATGGCAGGGTTTATTGCTTACCATGAGGGAGGCGGCGCACTCGGTAAAAACTATTCCGAGTACCTTTTTGGAAGTCTCAAAACACCATTGGAAGCTGGGAAAGACTACTTCATTAGCTTTAGACTGCGGGCATCCGATTTTTCCAGATATGCAGTCGAGAACCTTGGGGTTAAATTCTTCAAAGAAGCACCTTCCAAATTAAATTTCGATATCATCGACGAACACAGTGATGTGCCTTATCCTTTTGATCACGAGATCTCCTACAAAGATGGCTGGGTTAAATTGGCGGGTAAATTTCATGCACAAGGTGGAGAACAGTGTTTCGCAATAGGTCTATTCGGTGCGCCCAACCCTAAAAGGTATGATGTATTTGAATCGGGTGAGTTTAATATCAAAGAGCGATCCGAAGACCTGATATTACCTTATGCCTATTACTATATAGACAACGTTACTGTGAGTGAGGACAGCCTCATGAGCAAAACCCGATTTGAGGATCATCCGGAAAGTAATTATGTCTTTTTGCTGGATTTAGGAAGTTCAATGGCGGAAGACGACAAGCTGGATGGAGCCATCAAAAGCATGCGGGAATTGTTACTGCATCTGAAACCGGAAGATAAAGTGTCCCTGGTAGGTATGAGCGGAAAGGTTAAAATATTACTCGAAGAGATGTCCTCCAAAGACTTTGAGAAATTTGATGATGTCATTGACCACCTTCATCCTAAAGGCAGCACCCAACTTAATGAAGGATTTAATGAAGGTGCCCAGTTGGCAATGGACCTGGAAATAGAGGAGGGGAACAATCACCTTGTGGTGTTAAGCGACAAAATTTTGGACCCCAACAAATGCAAAACCATGGTGTCTTCCCTAGACAAAAAGGGCATTAATACACACATTCTTTTATTAGGAGAAGATGTGTCAAGCGAGACATTGAATGAAGACGTTCGTTTGGTGCACGTCCATAACTTACCAAACGGTCTTGGAGTTGATGCACTCATTCAAATTCTTAAAGAGAATGATTAGCTTTGTGTGAAATGGATGAGACTATGAAATTCGGCACAAAAGTCATTCACGCAGGTGTTCATGCAGATGAAGCGACCGGTGCCATCATGACGCCCATTTATCAAACGTCCACCTACGTTCAGGAGGGCATTGGTAAGCACAAAGGTTACCAATATAGCAGAACGAGTAATCCTACCAGAAATGCACTTGAAAATAACATAGCCGCACTTGAAAATGGTCGGTTTGGTGCGTGTTTTGGATCCGGACTGGCAGCGATTGATTGTCTCATTAAGATGCTGGAGCCAGGAGATGAAGTAATTTCCACCAACGATTTATACGGAGGCACCTACAGAATCTTCAACTCTATTTTTGCCAAATATGGCATCCAATTTCATTTTGTGGGAATGGATGATGTCAGCAAAATCGAATCACACATCAATGAGCGCACAAAACTCATTTGGGTGGAAACCCCTACCAATCCAATGATGAATGTCATTGATATTGCAGCCATTGCAAAAATGATTGAGGGCAAACAGATTATGTTGGGAGTAGACAATACTTTCGCAACGCCTTATCTTCAAAGGCCATTGGATCTCGGTGCGGATATTGTGATGCATTCCGCTACCAAATATCTGGGAGGTCATTCGGATGTAGTGATGGGTGTGCTTGTTACAGCAGATAAGACGATTGCAGATGAGATGTACCGCATTCAAAACAGCAGTGGCGCCATCTGTGGTCCGCAAGATGCTTTTTTAGTGCTTAGGGGCATTAAAACTCTGCACTTGAGAATGCAACGTCACTGCGAAAATGGTCGAAAAATTGCTGAGTTCTTGTCAGCTCACCCTAAAGTGGACAAGGTCTATTGGCCAGGCCTACCTGAACATCCAAACCATGAAGTGGCAAAACGTCAAATGGATGATTTTGGCGGGATGATCTCCTTTTCTTTAAAGGGAAACCAGTTATCAGACGCCATGAAAGTTGTAGAAAAATTAAATGTATTTAGCCTTGCGGAATCTCTGGGAGGGGTGGAATCTTTGGCGGGACACCCTGCTACCATGACTCATGCTGCCATTCCAAAAGCTGAAAGAGAAAAAATTGGAGTTGTGGACTCCTTAATAAGATTGAGTGTAGGCATTGAAGATGCGGAAGACTTAATTGCAGATCTAAATCAAACCCTTAGTTAAATGAAAGCACATAAATTTTTGGTTGTTGGCGTTGGTAGATATGGCAGTTCTATTGCCAGAAAGTTGGCAGAAAAGGGTGCGGAGGTATATGCTTTCGACCTTAAAGAGAGCAAAATTGAAGCGATTAAAGATGAGGTAGCCATGGCGGTTACGCTTGACTCAACAGACATCAAGGCATTACAAACTCAAAACGTAACAGATGTAGATGCGGCAGTGGTGTCTATTGGAGAAAACTTTGAAGCCGTGATGTTGACCAGCGTCCATTTGATGGATATGGGGATCAAGCGTGTAATAGCGAGAGCAAATGGTCCACAGCAAATCAGCATTCTTGAAAAACTGGGTATTACGGAAATTTTAAGCCCTGAAACGGAAGTAGCGGAAGCCGTAACAGAACAACTTATCAACCCCAGCGTGATTTCATTTCTTCAGCTTCCCGATAATTATGAGATCGCTGAAATTATGGCACCAAGAGCGGTTGAGAACAGGAGCATTCAGGATCTTGACCTCAGAAATAAATACCAACTGACGCTGGTAACGATCAAACGCGAATTTACGGTCGAGAAAAAGGGAGAAACCATTGTAGAGCAGCACGTCTTGGGCGTGCCAAATTCTGAAACAGTCATTCATAAAAATGATACCTTGGTGGTTTTCGGAACCATGAAAGATGTAGAGCGATTTATCCAAATCAACGAGTAGCTAAGGTCCTATATACCAATTCTTCACTACCTCTGAGGGAGAAGATTTAGTATGTTTGCATAAATTATCGTAAATTGCAGTTCCTCTACTACTGGGTTGTTGAAATTAATTATTATTTGATGAAGAAGTTTACATTGACACTGGCGTGTGCAGCGCTTATTGGTTCTGCATTTGCCCAAAATTCTGCGCCTCAGGACCCTGAGTATTGTGGCAGCAATAAACAAAGAGACCGTCTGTTCGACATGCATCCATCTTTTAGAGTTCAGGATAGCATAGATCAGGTAGAGTTTCAAAGGGTGTATGAAGACTATATGAAAGGTCTTGATTTGTCCGGAGGTGAGCGTGCCTCAAAGATTATTCCCGTTGTGGTTCACATTGTTCATCTAGGTGGCGCTGAGAATATCTCTGATGCACAGGTTTATGATGCCATGCGAATCTTAAATGAGGATTTTAATATGGCAAATACTGACATTTCTGATGTTGTGTCAGGTTTTACGAGCGTCATAGGGAATCCGGATATCGAGTTCAGATTGGCAACCAAGGATGACAATGGAAACTGTCATAAAGGAATTACAAGAACGTACTCTAGTACGACTTACGACACTGGAATGGATTTTAATGGTCATCCAATTGTAGATGCGGTTGAAGCAGAACATGGCAACTGGCCGCAGAATAAATACATGAATGTGTTTGTATGTATCGACCCAGATGGTGCGGCAGGATATACCCTAAACCCTTCAGGATGGTTGCCAGTAACAGGAATGTACGGAGGTATTTTTATTCGTCACACCTATTTTGGAAGTGTTGGGACCGGAAATTACGGTTTGGCAAGAGCTTTCTCTCATGAAGTAGGACATTGGTTAAACTTAGCCCACCCATGGGGACCAAACAATAATCCTGGTAATGCAGGATCGTGCAGTGACGATGATGGGGTGACCGATACACCAAATACCATTGGTTGGACCTCTTGTAATTTGAGCGGAACTACTTGTGGTTCTTTGGATAACGTTCAGAATTTCATGGAGTATTCTTACTGTTCAAGAATGTTTACCGCCGGTCAGGCAGCCAGAATGAATACTGCCTTGCAGAATGGTCAGCCAGCAGACAGACACAACTTATGGCAAACATCTAATTTGAATGCTACCGGGGTTTTAAATCTAAATCCGGGTTTGTGTGAAGTAGATTTTGAATCAGATGAAATCATTATTTGTGCCGGACAATCAGTTGATTTTACCGACTTGTCTTTCCATAGTCCAACAACTTGGAGCTGGTCTTTCACTGGCGGAATGCCGAATACTTCCACAGATCAAAATCCTACTGGAATTGTGTACAATACCCCCGGAACTTACACAGTTGAATTAACGGCAGGTGACGGATCAAGTTCTGCCACTGAGACCAAAACAGCAATGATCAATGTACTGCCAACAGATGCTTTGCCAGTGCCTCACTCGGAAGGATTTGAAAGCATGACCTCTCTGCCTAATTCAGATTTCTTTGTGGAGAATAACGACAACGATAACACCTGGGAGGTAACAACAGCTGCTGCGCAGGCAGGGAGTAAATGTGCCTACATTGACAACGAATTATCCATGGAAGGCACCAAGGACAACTTAATCAGTAATACTTTTGATTTGAGTGGCTTATCTGGTGTGACTGTTGGATTTGATCATGCCTTCGCTCAAAGAAATAGCGGAACGCTTGATAAATTGAGTTTCTATGTCTCCAACGATTGTGGAAACACCTGGGCAGTGAGAAAAAACTTGTCTGGAACGCTTTTGTCAACGGCCAGTTTCAACAATGGGAACTTTGTACCAAACTCCACCCAGTGGGAACATACAGATGTTACCAATATTTCGGCATCATACCTAACGCCAAGTTTCAGATACAGATTTGAGTTTACCAGCGATGGTGGAAATAACATCTACCTGGATAATATTAACCTTTCCGGTCCCTTGGGAACACCAATTATCACGGACGAGTCAATTGCTCTGGTATTATATCCTAATCCGGCAGATGACAACATCAGCATTCGTTTTGATGTGGCTTCTAACCAAAATGTGTCGGTTAGCTTGAAAGATATGTTGGGTAGAACTGTAGCCAACATTATGAATGGAACTACCAGTGGACATCAAACAATAGATTGGGATACCAGTGCTTTGAGTGCAGGTGTGTACCATGTGAACATTGTGATTGGCGATCAACAGGTAAGTAAGAGAATAGTCATCAAGTAATAAGATGATGTAGACTATATGAAGGGCTTCCGGTTGGGAGCCCTTTTTTATTTAACGTGAGGTTGTACAAGAATAAAGTCAGCGTGCAATGATGAATTGTTGGCTTGAGACGCCTTTGTCCCCAATCAAGGTAACCGAATACACGCCATTTTCAACATTGGTGCAGTCCAGATTGAATTCATTAACCGACTGATTAACTGTACCTGACTTCACCAGTTTTCCATCACTAGAGTAAATGTGAAACACGGTGGGTTTGAAAATCTCATCCCAGGATAAATAGATGTTGCCTACGGATGGGTTGGGGTGGATTGATACCGCTATGTCAGATGATATGTCGTCACTTGATCCTATGCAGGTCCAGATGTCAAAGTAGGGCCGTATAAATGGAGCTCGATCAAGGATATTCCATGGTGCTCCTATTGGTGAAGGGTCGTACAAAAAAGTTGACTGATTGAACTCTGACCTATGGTCAGACATGAGTACAACAGTCTTGTCGGGTCCTCCGTAATGTCCAACACCAAGTAAGTAGGTGGTAGCGGTATCCCATTCAATGGTGCCATTATTCTGAACCAACATATTTAGTTGATAGTTAGAATTAATAGGGTAGTCGTATCCCACATAATCAAGCACAAAATTTCCGTTTGTAGAATCTACATGATAGACAACAGGGTAAACTAAGGCGCCAATGTCAGAATTGGGATGAAAATGAACCTCAATTTCACAAAATGAAGTGACTTCTTTAAATCTAAATGCTGTTACCAGCACAAATCCGTTGGATGTGCCATTGCCATTGTCACCATTCCACGCTCCAATATTGGAGCTAAGGCCATTGTCCTTTGAAAACATGATACCGTGACTAGTGTTGGTGATACGGACACTATCAAGATTGTTATGACTGGTGTCTAAGGATATGTTATCAGTCATGGCTTGGAGCTTAAAGTCATAATCCCCATCAATCGAGGGTAGTTGAAAACGCAGTGTGTCTCGAACAGAGTCTAACGGCGCCAACAAAGTCGTGTCACTATAGAGTGTCGTTACGCTTCCAATTGGGTCTGTAATTTCAAGCTCTAACCAGGAATCAATCGTCAAACTTCCTGCATTGTGACTGGTTCCCGAAAAAAGGAATGCATATTCATCACTTGAAGGAACAGTGGTATAGTGCAGCCCATGAGTGGTGAATCCAGGGTGCCCCACATAATCAGTTTCCCAAACAAAGTCTTGTAATTCTAGGTCGTAAGGAGGGGCTTCCCGGAGTTGGATATCGTCAATTACCCAAAAATAGTGGGGCACATTTCCCCATCGAAATCTTAACCTAACACTGTCTTGATTGGCCGCATAGGGTGAAATGTTGAGTGAAACCAGAGTGGGGTTTTGTCCAAGCGCACTGGAAGGCAGGTTATCGTCGACCGGAATTTCGTGCCAGGTAGCCCCATCGTCGTTACTCACACCCAACATTAATTCAAAGTTGAGGAGTTTGCAACAGTACTGAAACCAATGCTCAAACGAAATCACTACTGAACCTTCCGCACTCAAATCAATTTTGGGAGATATCAAACTGCCGCTTAGGTTTTGGTAAACCGGGGAATTGATGAAATTAACGGAGTCCGCATCAAACAGCATAAAACCGTTCGCCGCAGTACTTGTATTTGGTTGTGGTGTGGAGCCCGAAAACTCTCCGGATGAGCCATAAAATGAGTGCTTCCAAACAGCAGAATCCGGTCCTGAGGTCGTCCAGGCACCGTCTCCGTTGTTTCCGTTCATTCCATTGGCAAAGTCTTCAGACCAAAAAGCAGATCTGGAACTTCTGTTTTGTGAAAATGTCAGTTGCGATAAAACGATTGATAGTATAATGAGGTGAGTTTTCACAGTTACAATTTATCAAAAAGAAACTGATCTATAATTACCAAATGCTCAATGAGCTGAACAGATAATCATTTTTAGAACATATTAATAAAAGTCTGAATCTTTTTATCTGCCAGTTTCAGAATCTTTTCGGCATCTTCTTTTGAGTAGGTATCCTCATCCTCAGTTTCATTTTTCTTAACAAAGGAGATCAATTGTTGGTCCTTGAAATAGAATCGATATTCTTCCTTTCCTTCATCTCCGTAGTTATAACTGTAGTAATAAAAGATCAGCTGACCGTCCTCAAACAAATATTCCTCATAGAGTTCGTAGGTTGAGTTGGTTTGCGAACTGACTTTACTTAACATACTTGCCGGATTCACTTCCATCATATCTGCCATCCCAGGGTCATCGGTGTGCCAATAAGATTCATGTTTTTTGTAATTCCCAACAGCCCGCCATGGTTGATTATTGGCGTTAATGACAATTTTGCTGTTGTAAAATCCACAGGGTTCCCCAGCTTCTTCTGCGGTTTTACATTCTTTGATTTGGTTATTGACTTCCTGATACACGTCCCGAATGTGTTGAACATCCTGATTTTGTGAAAAGACAGTATGAGAACTCATCATGCTAAATAGCAGGGTAGTGATTGTGGCGATTCTGATCATAATTGTTCAAGTTACAAAAGCTTTTTGATTGAGACGCTATGGTCTGTGGGTTGTTTGAACCAATAAAATGTATATTTAATCATGACAAAACGAGATTTATTTGAAGTGGGTTTAAAGCTGTTTGCTGTCTATCTTATATATAGTGTTTTGAGTAGCTTGAATGTTTTTCTCTACGAACCGCCATATGATGTACGCTCAGGCAGTATTGAAACCATTTGGTTGTTAAATGCATCAATGCAACTTATTCTTGCGGTGTTATTTATCTTTAAGTCGGCCAAGATAGCCTCTTTAATACGGCTCTCTGAAAATACAAGTTCTGATAAGCACTCTGTGAGCTCTATTGGCACGAAGGGACTTCTGAGAGTCGGAATTGTTTTATTGGGTATTTATACGTTCACAATGGGTCTGCAACTTCTTGCCATGAAGTGGCCAATGATAGACACGATTTCTGAGTTGGGTAGTTTTTCAGGACAAGACAGCACAAAGCACATTATGGCCATGTTAATGGGACCATTAGTGATGATATTCTTTGGAATAGTGATGGTGTCTGGCGCCAGATTGATTTCTGACCTGCTCATCAGGGATTAGGCTCGTTTTCAGGTTGAATTTCATGGGGTCGGTGTTCGCGCTCTTCCGGATGACCATCACTTGTTGATATGATTAATGACAGGTTTATTAAGACTGGTATAATCAGTACAGTTATACCAGTGAGGTAGGCCTTGGCACACGAGAGCCTCTGTTGTTTATAAGCCCTGCTTAAAGCTGCAAATAGGATTAAAGCAATGATGCCAAAGGGAATGATGCACATCAGAATTACTGCCATAACAATGCTTTCCACATCTTGTGGACGAGCAGCCGTTCCCGCAAAAAAACCACAAAAAGCACAAATAGGGTAAGAAATGAGTAATGTAATGGCGATGACCACCAGATTTAATCCTAGCTTGGTGTCTGCCTCAGAAATGTCTTTAAATCGTCCCATTACTGGTAAATACCAGAAAGGGGAAAAGGTCACCTTTTAAATCTAAAATACCTACTGCAGTGCACTCATTGCATGATATCACTCAATTAGAGTAAAGGCTGCCCAGAAGTAAGGAGGATATTTTTGCGACATATTGGCTTGAACTGTTCTAAACGATTGACTTATGCTCTTGGTTAATTGAAGTTCTTGGTAAAACAGGGTCATAAACTCCATGGTTTCTTTATCCGGAACTTTCCACAAACTCATAATAATATTGTCCACTCCGGCAATTTTGCAAGCCCTTTGCAGGCCGTAAACTCCCTCATTATCAACAATATCTCCCAAGCCTGTTTCACACGCTGAAAGCACAACGAGCTTAACATTTTCCAAGTTCAAATTTGATAGTTCATTGGCCGTTAGTATGCCATCGTCTTTATCATAGGAAATGGAATCACAATGCTCATTCGCTCCGGAGAAGATTAATCCAGAACGATCCATCGGATCTTGACTATGACTTAACTGCTTTTGACTTATATTTCCTGATCTAAACTCAATCTCGTGGTCAATAACTGATGATTCTCTTGCAATAGATGCTTTAACGTCATCAGGGTGTTTGTAGAAGAAGCCGTGACTTGCAATATGTACTATGGAGTTATCTTTGGCTTGATGCTTAAAAGCGGATTCAGATGCATTAAAACCCTTGAGGACTGTGAGCTTATTTGGTTTCTTCTCCCAATAGTGAGAAATGTTTTTAACCTCCTCAAGAGTGCCTGGTAAATAGGACCAATTCTCCTCACAAATTGAATTTTCCTGCGAATATTTGATACCACCAAATGCGATTAAAGAAGGGTCATTTATCGGGACCTGATTCTTCCTATTTAGTATTTCAGCCGTGCTTGATAATTGAATCAGTTCATATTCATCAAAAAGATAGTGCCCTTCGGGGCTTACTAAAGCGCCCATGGAGATTCTACTAATTACGCCAATTGGGGCATAATAAATTGAGTTAATTTTTTTGGCGTTTAATACCGAATCAATTGAACTCCAGATTAATTGATGAAGTGCCGAGTTTGTGTAAAGCGTGTTAATGGTGTTTTGATTATTACCCTTTTCATTATAGATTAATCTTTGAATGTCTTTTTCTGCACACATTCTAGTAAGAATAGGTCGCTTTTCACCTTTCATAACAATCAAGGCTGCATAATAAATTGTCTCACTTGTATCGTGCTTTTCTTGATATCTAATAAACTCAATAGCAACCTGATTTTTAGACAGTTGAGCTTGTACTTTTTTGAAATTATTATCTGAGCCAGATGATAAATTGTGCTTTGTACTTTTGGAAAGGAGTCTTTCCAAAGAGTCGCACTGTGCGGAAAATCGTATTCTTTCCTCTTGAGTGAGGGACTGGTCTTTGCATAATTGACGGGAATTAATCCATGATTTGTAAAGTTTTTTTTGCTCAACATTGTCAGAATTCATGATAACTTGCTTAAGTCTCAAAGCTGACTTTAACAATAAGCCTTTATGCTTAATTGCGAGTTCAAAAATGTGCGTGTTATAACTTGGGTTATTCAGATAGTCTTCAATGAAGAAATGATTTAATCCCAACAGGTCTTCTTGGAAAGTCTTCAAGTATTTTAGTTTCTCCGATTCAGTTAAGCTGGGAAAGTTATTTTCAATATCATAATTGATAAGATCTAAATTAATATTGGAATAGTATCTGGCAGAGTCCATTTGATCATTTCTGAAATAGAGGTACATCAATGAGCTAACACTGTTTTTATAATATGTTTTCATGCCCAATTTCTTGGCAATACTTCCGCCCTCATGATAATATGATATTGATCTTTCCAGGTCACTTGATAAGTAGCAATGCCCTAGATTGATTAGGTTTCCCGCGATAGCAGCAGGTCTATTAATTTTTCTGTTTATCTCTAGACTCTTCAAATGGTATTCAATTCCCTTTGCGTCATCAAAATGATAAAGGTTCCCAAAGTCGTTATTGATATCGGCTAGTCCAGGGTAATAAGATAAATCTTCATAGATTTTTTGACAAGCGAGCTTATAATGAATAACACTGTCAATATTAATACTTTCGTATATTAGTGAAAGGTTATAAAGACACATGGCCTCTTGTCTCACATCACCAGCTTTTTTAGCAATCTTAAGTGCTTTTTGTGTAAAAGAGATAGCCTGACTATTGTCTCCCAGATCCCAATAGGTAGAGCCTACATTATTATAACTGGTTGAGATAGAGGTTGAATCTCCTTTCGAAATCGCAATTTTCAAACTTTTTTGATTGAGTTCGAGCGCTTTTCCGTGGTTCCCCATACTAGAATATGTTCTGGCCATGTTGTTCAGCTCTGCAGCCATGCCCAGTTCGTCTCCTATTTGTTTGTAGATGTCGTAACTTTGTTTGTCGTAGTTAATTGCCTTTTTATATTGATCACTATCGTAAGATAATTCTCCCAGATCTTGAAACAAAGAAGCGAGGGCGGATAATTCCAATTCGGGGATTTTGATTAACTCTTGTAGTAACTTTTCGGCGGCAAGATATTTACCCTGCAAGAGGTAAGCTCTGGCCCTGTATTGATACACTTCACATTTGGCATTGACATCTTCAATTTGAGGTGCGAATGTAAAGGCACGTTTAAATAAGCTGTCAGATTTACTAAACTGTCCGATATGCGCATAAGAGTGGCCTAGGAATCCATTGATAGCGAATCCAAAGAACGGCACATTATCTATTTCAAAACCATTTCGGGTTTGTTCAAATTTTTTAATGGCCTCAGCATGATTGTTTTTAGTCATAAAGGCAAAACCAATATAAAAGTTTGCTAGCGCAATCTCTATTGGAGTTATTGATTGATGAGGACTTACTAAACTTGGTTCTAAAAGAGGGGGGATGAGTGAAAACTTTTCACTATTAAAATAAATTTCTGTCAGGGCAAGTCTTTTTTCAAAGGCTTTTTTACCGGATTGCATAAAGTCATGTGCTTCTATACACAGCTTGTAATATTTAATGGTACTATCGGTCTGGGGTAAATAAGTGTAAATTTGCGCAATGACCTCTGCGGAGTTGGCTGAAATTTTTTGAATAGCATGTTTTTGGGAGAAATGATATTGAGCTTTTGCCAGAGTTAAGACCTGTTCAAATGATGCTTGACCTTCAGTTTTTATTTTGTGGGCCATCACTGCATCAATGGCGTCAAGTCTTTCTAAAGGAGTGTGTTGCTCATTATGCCATACGTTCATCAATGAATCTACATTAACTTGTGCCTTGCCAATTGAGGTGAACGCAAAAACTCCTAAAAAGAAGCCATATAATTTGAGAGAGGAAATCCTCATTTATTTTAAGCCCACCATCACAGCAACACAACCCGTGATTTCAAATTCGTTGCTGCTTTCATTGCCTTCCGCAGGAATCTTTATTTCTACCACCAGTTGTTGGGTCGTAGCAACTTTAAAATCAAATGCGTCCGAATCTGATTTTTCACTATCAAAAACCAGGTTTTTAGACGAATCGTAAACCTTGAATTTTGTGCCTTGAAAGGTGTCATCTGCACAAACCAACAATCGGTACTTTTGCCCCTTGAAAAAGGTCAACATGATTTCGGCTTTGTCCCCAGGAAATAGTTGAGCAAAGTTCATTTTCCCGTCGTGGGTATACTCTCCTAATTCTGGTCTACATTTTCTTTTGGCGTATCCCCGGCACTGACTTTGTCCAATAAATGGCGCAAAAAGCATCAGAAGCAAGGCTATTTTAACAATATTTTTCATGGTCTTTTTATTCTATATATCCTGTTCTGATGGATTCTGTTAATTCTTTTAATTCCATAGCCAATTCAGGCGTTAACACTTTAACTGGCTGCGCACCAATGGTCACCTCTCCATTCTCTTCGCTGGTTTCTCCGGCTTCTCCAGTAGTTTCCATACGATCGAAAATGGCTTTAACGGCTTGCAAGTCTTTCATGGTTGTCTCATCAGCAATCTCACTTTTTTTCATAGCATCATTCAAAGCATTGATGCCAATATGTTGATCGGCAATGACCTGTCTCATATCTGCATTGTCATCACTTAAATGCGTGGCCAAATACAGCAATTCTATCATGGCACCAGACATCATATAGGATGCCAACACCTCACGCCTTTCCTCT
>JAUILH010000196.1 GCA_030433115.1 Bacteroidia bacterium
TCCCCTATCTTTTCTGCGTTGGGAAAACTCCCTTCTTGGAATCCGAAGTGCTCTTTATAGTAGGTCAGTAAATGAATGGCCCGATAGTTAACGGCAACTCCTATGCCTGCTTTTTGCAATAGTTTCAGCATTTCATCTCGCTTTCCATGAGGTGCCCAAATGGTAAAAAGATGGCGGGCAGAGGTACTGTCAGGCAATATTTCAGGAAACTCCACACCTGCATTTTTAAAACTGGATTCATAATATCTGCAAATATCTTCTCGGCGATCTCTTAATTGATCAATTTTTCTTAGCTGTGGAATCAACATTGCTGACTGCAGGTCGTTGAGATTAAACTTCCATCCCAAATCCACCATATCCCAGTGTTTATAAGCATTGTTGTACCTGTCAGCGGCAGACTTAGACATTCCGTGCAACCGGAGCACTTTGAGTCGATCGAGTAATTCTTCGTTATGAAGACTGATGGCACCGCCTTCACCACACGTAATATTTTTTGTGGCATAAAAACTAAAAGTGGCGACATCACTAAGTTCTCCAGTTTTATAACCATCTCGTCGTGCTTCTACAGCGTGAGCTGCATCTTCTATGAGTTTTAAATTATGAGTTTCCGCAATTTTTCTTAGCTCCTTCATGTCGGCCAATTGACCGTAGAGATGCACCGGAATAATGGCCTTTGTTTTATCAGTAATGGCATGTCTTACGGCCTCGGGGTCAATCAATCCTGTATTGGCATCAACATCCACAATCACCGGCTTAGCATTGCAGTGTAGGACAACATTAGCTGTAGCTATAAAAGTCATCGCAGGAACAATTACTTCATCTCCAGGTCCGATTTCAAAGGCTTTCAGAGAGAGAAATAAGCCTGCCGTGCAGCTAGTCACGCCTAAGCAGTATGCGATTCCCAGATAATCCGCTAACTGATTTTCAAACTCAGTGGTCTTTGGACCACTGGTGAGGAAAGGGGTTTTAATGACTTCTTCAATGCCTTTAAGCTCTTCATCCCCTACGTTGTGTTTGTAAAATTCAACTTTCACTTTTAGAAGATCCTTCCATTTTTTGCTAGTTCGGCCATGGTGTCTTCTACCTTTAGCAAAAATCTGTAGTGGTCAATGGTTTTTGTTCGTGAATCATCAGGGTCCAGAACACCATAGGTCAATGCCTGAGAAATCTCCTTGATACCGTCAAGGGGAGTGAATTGGGGTTTGAAATCTAGTTCAGATTTTATTTTCTCAAACGAGACGTTGTATGTGCGTTTGTCCGGATCATCAGGAACCTGAATGATCTCAGTCTGTGGTAGGGCCGTCTTGACTATATTAGCAATCTGAAAAACCTGATAATTCTGCTCTGAAGAGCCTACATTGAATACTTGTCCAGCAACTTTGTTTTTGGGAGCATTCATTACTTTTATAAAGGCTTGTACCACATCTTTGACGTGAACTAGAGGTCGCCATTGTTTTCCTCCACCTAAAATAAAAATCCGACCGTCTTTCCAAGCTTTCATAGTCATGATGTTGATTACAAGATCAAAGCGCATTCGTTTGGAAAGACCATACACAGTAGCATTTCTCATCAAGCTGTAACAAAAAGACCCATCAGACCCTAGCTCTTTAATTTTGTTTTCCACATCTACTTTTCCTTGGGCGTAGTAGCTTTGCGGATGGAGGCCGGACTCTTCAGTCAGTTGATTGGACTCTCCAAGACCATAGGCAGAACAAGAAGACGAAAAAATATACCTGTCGACTCCGGCAGCTTTTGCCTTCTCGGCCACGTTCATCCCACCTTTGAAGTTGATATCGTAGGTGAGTTTTGGTTTAAGATCACAAGATGGGTCATTGGAAAGACCTGCCAAGTCTATGACGACATCCACACCTTTAAAGTCTTCTTGTGAAAGGTCACGAATATCTTTTTGCCTCAGTTCAAATTGTTGGTTGTTGAGGACTTCTGTTCCCAAAAGGTTTTTTCCAAAGTAGTATCGATCGACACCAACAACCTTGTAACCTTCAGCAAGCAGTTGTTCTACGAGCGGAATTCCAATGTACCCCCCCGCACCTGTGACCATTGCTGTGGCCATATGAATCTCCTTTTAGAAAATGGGCTAGTTGATCAGTCCATTTTTTCATAATATATCTGTTTTGATAAGGCCGGGTCGCCTAAAGGCGTGGTTGGGAGTTGGTATTTTTATAGAGTCTTCAGTCTTGAAGGTATTTACATTTTTAGCAATATGTTAAATATAGGCACTACAAGCCCTAAGTCTGTATGGCAATTTTGGACTTTTGTTGAGAAGGATATAGTTTAATCAGGTAAGCCTTTGAGAATTTTAGACAAATTTGCTCAAATGATAATGTGAGTTCGGTGACAAACAAAATTATTATTGATCTTGATGGTACTCTTTGCCCACTAAAAAGAGAAGGTGAAGACTATTTTGAGCTAGAGCCTGTCTGGAGTGTTGTTGAAAAGATGAAGGAATACAGAGAGCGTGGGTTTGGAATTTGTTTGTATACGGCAAGGCATATGAGAACCTGCGAAGGGGATGTGGTAGAAATCACCAAAAACTACTCCGCTCCTTTGGAAAACTGGCTCAATAAATATGGGATCCCCTACGATGAGATTGTTTTTGGAAAGCCATGGCCGGGGCCTGAGGGATTCTATGTGGACGATAGAACTATTCGTCCTAGTGAGTTTGTTGAACTGTCTAGTGACGAAGTTAGAAAGCTGGTGAGTCCTTGAGAACTCTTGTGTTCCCCTGCGCAGGAAGCTTGCCGATTGATATGCAGACAGAGTTTGGACCGATTCCTGCGGCGTGTTTGCCGCTGGGGGATTCCATTGTTTTGGAGAAGATTCTAAGGCCCAATATCGGTCACTATGACAAAATATTTGTTGCGTTTTCTGATGATTATCCAATTGCCTGCGCTACGGCATATGATATTTCACCAGATATTGAGGTAATCAATGTGGGATTCACAGGGTCTATAGGTGAGACTTTGTTTAAAGTCTTGAGTCAAGTGCCAGAATACATTTCGCTACTGACTGTTCAAATGGGTGATGCCTATTTTGCCAACCCTGGTCCGTTCACAGATGCTATTTGTGTCAAGCAGGACAGTATGAATAACCGTTGGGTCAGTATCACTCTGAATTCAGAAAAAATGATAGAAAATTTTAGTTTGCCAGGGAGTAAAACTAAAAATGTGGATCTTGTTTTTTCTGGTAAATTTTCTATCGGGAATTTTGACAGATTTTTTAGATGTCTTACAGAGAGCGTTTTTCAAAGTACATCTTCTCAGCACTATCTCTATGACGCCATGAAGAGATACTATAACGAACTGGATCAGTTGCCTTTAGTATGTGATGATTCATGGAGTGATTTTGGTTACAGCACCTCCTACTACAAATTCCGACAGGTAAGCGGGTTTAATGAGAGATCTTTCAATAATATTGAGTTTTCAGAAAAGACTAAGTCAGTTATTAAAAGGAGTGAAAATAAAGAAAAGTTGATTAACGAAATCCAATGGTATCTTAATCTGCCGAACGAAATTGCAAGAGTTACACCCAGAATATTTAGCTACGACGTCAGTCTGGATAGTCCACATATTGAAATGGAATATGAATCAGGTATTCCAGTGGATCATATGTTGCTATTTGCCCGATCACATTTTCGAACTTGGGAAAAAATGGTGAAAAATATTGGTGAAATTTTTCAACTTTTTAAAAGTGTCAAAGTGCCCGAGGAATTAGATTTACTTACTTCTAGTAAAAATATATATCTGAAAAAAACTCTTTCTAGAATTGAAAAAATCAAAAGTGCACCGTTTTACCAGGAGTTTGACAGAAAAAATTTGAGGTGTAATGGTGAAAGAATACCTCGAATTTCTGAAGCATTAGCTTTGATTGAAAAATATATTACCACCAGTGACTTTCTTGCGCGAGCACTACCATCGGTAGTTCATGGTGACCTTTGTTTCAGTAATATGATGTATGATCCAAGGTTGGATAAGATAACTATATTTGATCCTCGAGGTAGCTTTGGCACATCTGCCCATATTTTTGGGGATCATAGGTACGATCTGGCAAAATTATATCACAGTTCTCACGGTAAATATGATTTTTTAGTCAACGGATATTTTTCTTTAAATGTGGATGGTGAGTCCTATGAGTTCTCGATAATGGCTGATAGACATCAAAATCAGGTGACTGAATTGGTGAGTAACTTCATATGTAATCAGATTTCGACCCATCAAGAAGACCTACTATTCATAGAAGCTTTGCTGTTTTTAAGTATGGTTCCACTTCACGAAGATAAGCCAAAAAATCAAAAGATGCTTTTACTGAATGGTCTCAGAATTCTTAAATTATGGGAAGAGACCGTTTAAATTGGATTGGTATAAAAATGCAACTTATTATTTCAATGGCAGGAATGAGTCGTCGCTTTACAGAAGCTGGGTACAACAAACCAAAGTATGAAATTGTTGCCAGGACAAGGCCTTTATTTCAATGGTCTTTACTATCCTTAAGGGCTTGGATAAAGCCTAGTAATCACTTCTTATTCATCACGTTGAAAGATCATCAATGTATTTATTTTCTGAAGCGCAACTGCGAAATCTTGGGGATATCAAATTACACCATACATGAACTGCAAGCAGGTACAGACGGTCAGGCAACCACTGTAGTCGAGGCAGGTGAGTCTATTCCAAATCATGAAGAAAGGATGCTGATATTTAATATTGACACCTTTATTCATCCAGACTCTTTGAATGAGGTAGTTAGTAGAGAATTTCCAAATATACCGGTTTTTAAAGCTGAAGGAAGTCATTGGAGTTTTGTTGAAGTTGATTCAAATAAGATGGCTATCAGAACGGCAGAAAAAAAAAGAATTTCTAAAATGGCTTCTGTAGGGCTTTATGAGTTTTACTCATTTTCAGAATTTCTGAAAGCTTACGGAGATACCTATATGGGTAATTCAGAAAATAAAGTTTTCAAAGAGAGGTACATCGCTCCAATGTATAACTCGCTTATCGATAAAGGTAAAAAGTATTTCGTACCAATGCTTGAAAGAGAAACAGTATTTCCTCTTGGTACGCCTGAGGAACTCAAATCTTTTGAGGGGAGCCGATTTGTCCCTTTTGAGTGATTGATGGCTGGCTTCAGGAAAATAATTTGTACCATAGGACTTTAACTCTACGAGCCAACCATGGTGAGCAACCTATAATCTTGTAATATCCAAAAAGTTGAAGTTTTTCCAATAGAGCCTTTTTTTGAATTGAATCTGTTAAAATTTGTTTTTCCTGGAAATTCAAAGTTGAATTACTAACGACAGAGATCAATGATGCCTCGGTTCTTCTGGAAATATTCAACAGTTTTTTAAAACTTCCTGTCAAATTGGCCTTTCCGTCTGAATTGGGAAGTAATTTCACATGCCATAAAATCTCCTCTATAACCTTAAGTTTTCCATAACTCAGCAGT
>JAUILH010000036.1 GCA_030433115.1 Bacteroidia bacterium
GTTCTTACAACATTATTGATGCTGGCAACGGACAAAGTACCAGTGTGAGTATTGGTGCCTCCGGATGTGATCAATATGATCCTCCTGCCAAACCACAAAATTTCTCAATGAAATATGTGGCGTCCTCAGATTTAATCAATCTGCAGTTCAACTTCAATAAGCCGGATGCTACGGCAAAAGGTTGGTTAAACTACATCAGAGTGAATGCCAAGCGCGACCTTAGCATGTCTTCTTCTCAAATGGCTTTCAGAGTAATTGACAATCTGTCTCCAGGAAACCTGTTTGAATATTCAGTCCAGGGAGCCAATTCAATTGACGAAATTTGGGAAGTAACAGATCCTTCTAATAGCGCATCTATTCAATTTAGTGTTAACGGTGGTGCAGCAGAGTTCAATGCAAATGCAGATTCCTTGAGAGAATTCATCGCATTTAATGCCAACGGCTTTTATGTTCCTACGTTTATTAGAGAGGTGCCCAATCAGAATTTACATGCTTTGAGCGCTGCCGATTATTTAATGGTTTGTCCGGGTGAATTTAAGTCAGAAGCAGATAGATTGGCGGATTTTCACCGTTCAAGAGGCCTGTCAGTCCACGTAGTCACGACTACTCAGGTATACAATGAATTTTCCAGTGGCATGGTGGACGCTACAGCCATTAAAGATTTCACAAGAATGTTTTATGAGCGTGCCAATGGTAATCCGGGCAAAATGCCAAAGTACCTGCTACTCTTCGGTGATGGTTCATACGACAACAAACACCGTTTAACCAGTAATGAGGCATTCATTCCCACATTTCAATCAACGGAATCTCTTTACTCCACTGCTTCTTACACCAGTGACGATTATTTTGCCATCCTTGACCCAACTGAAGGAATGAATAATAACGACCTGATAGATATAGGTGTTGGACGATTCCCGGTGAGTACCATGAGTGAAGCAACAGCCGTGGTGGATAAAACAATCCATTATATGACCAACTCCAGCTCTGCGGATGGCAGCAGTTGCGACTTCAGTGAGGGGGCTGCCACTTTGGGCGATTGGAGAAACGTCATTGCTTTTGTCTCGGATGATGAAGATGGTGGTGCATATGTTACATCTACCGAAGGGGCCATTATCAACCAGATGACCACAAACCACAATGAATTTAACTTTGATAAAATCTATATTGATGCATTTGTTCAGGAATCCACGCCAGGCGGCGAACGTTATTATGCCGTAGAAGACAAAATTCAGCAACGCGTGCAACAAGGCTGTTTGATCATCAACTATATGGGACATGGTGGAGAAGCTGGTTGGGCACATGAAAGAATATTGGACATTGCAACCATCAATGGCTGGACTAATTATAATAGTATGCCTTTGTTCATGACTGCTACTTGCGAGTTTAGTCGATTTGATGACCCAGGTAGAACTTCTGCAGGAGAATTGGTCCTCCTCAACAAAAATGGTGGTGGTTGTGCCTTGGTAACAACCACCCGTCTGGTTTATTCCAGCGGCAATACTGCCATTAATGCTGCTTTTTATCAAAATGCATTTCAGGAACCTGCAGGCGTGCCCCAAGCCTTAGGTGATATTTTCGTGTCTACCAAAAATGCTGTAACCACAGCTGCATCCAACCACAGAAAGTTCAGCATTCTCGGAGATCCTGCGTTGGTTTTGGCAGTGCCAAGACATCATGTGGTTACGGACTCTATCAACGGCATGCAAATAAGCATGACAGATACTATAGGTGCATTGAGTAAAGTCACTGTAAAAGGTCACATTCAAGACAATCCATCGGGAACATTGAAATCAGATTTTAATGGTTACATCTTCCCAACTGTATTCGACAAGAGCTCTCAGCTCACCACTCTGTCTAACAATGCGAGTTCCGGCAGCCCCATCACTTTTGAAGCCAGAAAAAATGTCATATATAAAGGAAAGGCCAGTGTCACTAATGGCTACTTCCAATTTACCTTTGTTGTACCAAAGGACATAGCCTATCAAATTGGCCCGGGCAGGATTTCTTATTATGCGCACAACGGCAGTATTGATGCACATGGGTTCACGGAATCTGTGATGATTGGTGGAACCGGGAGTGGCATAGTAGCGGATAACGAAGGACCTCAGATAGAGCTCTACATGAACAACGAACAGTTTGTGAATGGCGGAATGACGGATCAAACTCCCAAATTGTTGGCGAAGGTATTTGATGAAAACGGGATCAATACAGTTGGAAATGGTATTGGGCACGACATCTCTGCTGTAATCGACGAGAACACGAGTAATGCCATTATTCTGAACGAGTTTTACGAGTCTGATCTGGACACCTATCAAAGTGGGCAAATCAATTATAATTTATCTGCTTTAGAGGAAGGTGAACATACGCTGTCATTAAAGGTATGGGACGTACACAACAACTCAAGTGAAGAAAAACTTGATTTTGTGGTGGCACTATCCGGTGAAATGGCTCTGGATCACGTACTTAACTATCCGAACCCTTTTACCACGAATACTACCTTCTTTTTTGAGCATAATCAGGTATGTCAAACTTTGGATGTTCAGCTTCAGATTTATACCGTCTCCGGCAAGCTGGTAAAAACCTTTGATGAGACCGTGTTTACTGATGGTTATAGAATTGAAGGCATCTCCTGGGATGGTCGTGACGACTTTGGAGATCAAATTGGAAGAGGCGTGTATATTTACAACCTATCTGTACGCGCTCCTGACGGTGCTTTGGCCAAAAAGACAGAAAAATTGGTTATTTTAAAGTAGCACACAATATAATTACATTATCCCCGTATATTTGTTAGTCAATTAATCAGATTTTAATGAGAAAATTCAGTTTATTTTCAGCTTTAACACTTGTGTCTTCGATTGCCGTATCTCAGAACAGTGGTATTTCAGGAACATTCGCCAACGGGCAGGAAGTTGGAAAAGGATTAAATACAATTACTACAGCAGTGCCATTCATGCTCATCGCTCCGGATTCAAGAGGTGGCGCAATGGGTGATGCAGGTATTGCCGTATCTCCGGATGCCAATTCTATTCATTACAACCCCGCTAAGTTGGCATTTGCAAAGGACTTTACGAACAACGATTTTGAAATCTCTATAGGTTATTCTCCATGGTTGAGTCAATTAGTGCCTGACATTGATTTGGCATTCTTAAGTGGGTATAAGCAGATCGATAAAGACCAGACGATTGGCGCTTCATTGAGATATTTCTCCTTGGGGAGCATCACTTTTACCAACGAAACCGGCGGTGTGATCAGAGATTATAAACCAAATGAATTTGCCGTTTCTACGTCATACTCCAGAAAATTATCTGAGTACTTTTCGGTTGGCATTGTAGGTAAATACATCTATTCCAATTTAACAGGAGGAACTCAAGCAGCAGGACAAGAAACTAAAGCAGCCCACGCAGGAGCAGCAGATGTGTCTTTCTTTTACACAAACAATGACATCAGTGTTGGTGGAAAAAATGCCATCATTAGTGCGGGAGCCAACGTGAGCAACATTGGTAATAAGATGTCTTACACCAATGCTACAATCGACAGAGATTTCCTACCAGCTAATCTTGGTATTGGAACTGCTTTGACCATTGATTTTGATGAGTTCAACCAGTTTACAGTTACTTTAGATGCCAATAAATTGTTGGTACCCACTCCACCTATCTATGCAACGGATTCATTAGGGAGACCTATTTACAATGCGAGCACTCAAACTTATGCGTTGGATGCCGGGAAGCAACCAAATGTTGGTGTGGCAGCTGGAATCTTCCAAAGCTTCACGGATGCGCCTGGATTCTTGATTCCTGATGACAATGGAGAAATTGCAAGAGATGCGGAGGGCAACGCCATCATTCAGGATGGAAGCCGTTTTAGAGAAGAAATGAGAGAAATCAACTTGTCTTTGGGCATGGAATACTGGTATTCTCAGCAATTTGCGGTGAGAGCGGGTATGTTCTACGAGCACCCTACTAAAGGAAACAGACAATTTGTGACCTTGGGAGCTGGTTTGAAGTACAGTGTATTTGGGTTAGATTTATCTTACCTGGTGGCGCTAACTCAAAGACATCCATTGGCAAACACCTTGAGATTCACGCTCAAGTTTAACTTTGAGTCTTTTGGAGGTGGTAAAGCTTCCGATCCATCAGAAAGCTAATTTGATTATGAAAGTGCGGGTAGGATTTGGCTTTGACGTGCACAAGCTTGAAGCCGGTGAAGAGTTTTATTTAGGTGGTATTCTTTTAGAACATGAGAAAGGTGCGGTGGGGCACTCAGATGCTGATGTACTCCTACACGCCATTACGGATGCGCTTCTTGGTGCTGCCAACCTTAGAGATATCGGATATCATTTTCCAGACACAGACCCAGCCTATAAAGGAGCAGACAGCAAAATACTGTTGCGTGATGCCTACAAATTAGTTCAAGACAAAGGCTTTTCCATTTCGAATATTGACTGCACAATATGCTTACAACTGCCCAAAATCAAGCCTCACATTGAACCAATGAAATCATGCGTTGCAGACACCTTAGGAATTTCCATTGAAGATGTGTCTATCAAAGCCACTACTACTGAAAAACTGGGGTTTGTTGGTCGTGAAGAAGGCGTTAGTGCCTATGCGGTTTGTCTAATTACCGGGTAATCTATACCAATTAATGATCTGTTCATCTATCAATTGAACTGGTGTCTTTCGCTTCTGTATAAACTTATCTAATTTGAAGCTGTAAGCAAGACTCACAATGTTATTTGCATGAGGGTTTGGCACTTGAATTTCATTCTGAAAAATATAAGACACCCCTAATTCATGATAATCACCCAGGTCGAATTCAACACCTGCGTATATTCGATACTTGTCCATGAAATTGCCTTTTTCATTATTCGTTTGAAAGTAAGCCTCAAATCCCCCATCTACTGAAATGTCACTTGAAATCTTATACCCTAAAGCCGGACGTAATCGCAAATAATCGGCAGACAGCAAACCATCGTCACTCACAAACATATCTCTGTATCTCTTCTGGTATCGTGCTCTTAACCCAATCTCCAGGTCTTTGAGAACTTCATACTTGCCATTCGCATCAATTTGAAATCGATTATCAATGGCGTCCACATCAAACAGGTGACCTCTCCCTCCGTAACGCCACGTTGCAGCCAATTTGAAGTATTTATTAAAGGCATACTTAGCGGTTAAATCCTGATACCACAAAGATTGGTTAAAGTCTGACAAGCGCACACCCTCTTCAATGGAAACACTAAAATCCTTAAACACCTCCCCTCCGGTTGAGATGGAGCTCCAAACGTCAAAACTTCTAGTTTGCGAATAGCCTTCAATACTGGCAAATAGGATCAATATGGCAGCAACATGTTTCATTCAGTGTTTGCGCGGTCCTCAAATTGTGGGCTGTCTTGTTCTTCTTCAAAGTAATAAATCTTGAGATTGGCCACATCTCTCAAAAAGTCAATTTTGCCTACCTCAACTCTATTGATCTTTAAACCTGTTCTTTCCTCCAAATCTGCTTTAAGATCCTGGTATTGACCAGGCTTTATCAAATCTATCTTTTCATATATAATGGTCTTATATGCTTCATGCTTCATCAACCAAATCTTCTCCAAACCATAGGTCATTCCAATCACGGCAAAATTGGCAAAAAGCAACTCTGTGTAGCTCATCTTCTTGTTGGCAAGGGCGTTGATTACAGAAACACCAATAACGATGAACAGATAAGTCATTTCCTTAATGGGAATAGGGTCTGTTCGATACCGTATGATTCCAAATATGGCGAATAAGGCAAGAGCCATACCAGTTCCCAGGTCAAATTTCTTCAATGCGAAACAGATGAAAAAAGTGATCACAGAGATCATCAAATAGGTAAACAAATAGTCCTTTCGCTTTGCCACTGGATAATACAGAAAACGCACTATGAGTCCTACAAATACCAAATTAATGCAGAAGCGCATCAAAAGTTTTAGAAAGTCGTCATCGTAGTACTTGACCCCTAAAAGGTTTCCGCCACTCAGAAACTCTATGCCTCCAAATGCGCCTCCATTGGAGCCACCAAAAGATAAGCCACTCATCACCTTCCCGGATGCTTCAAAAATATCAACTAGCCATTCCATGCGTCACTTTTTTTATTGCCCTTAATTTGGGCTTAAAATTATTGTATTTTATGTTGTTGGGAGCACTTAGAACCATTCCCACACAATATTTACTGACCCTCAAGGGTCTGATCAAACTGTTCTTGGCTGCCTTCATAAACGGAGAAGACCGATCTAACTTTTCTTGCTTCACCTCCACAATCACCAAATCTGATTCCGTATGAGTCCAATCCTTCCACTCAAACGTTAAATTTAAGTCTATGGTCATTCTTTCGGGAGACCTTTTATTCACCAAAGTAATTCTTGAGAAACTGTTCCATAGGCTGGCTTTCAGTTTCTTTGTTAGGCCATTAGATTCATTCAAAAACTCCTTAGAATTTTCACTCAACTCTTCCTCAAAATCTGCAATTTTAATACGCTTCTTGTTGGTGCGACCTTTGTATTTGTGCTTCACCTCCAAAAAAGTCAAATCCGACTCCAAATATTTACGGATCCTCACCTTGTGTCGGTCGTTTCTCCCATTATGATGATCAAAATAAAACTGCAAATCAGGTGTATCAAAGTAGAGCGATTTATACCTGCTTTGTCTTAAAGAATCCACTTCCAAAACACTGTAATCGTCTTTAATGGTATCAAGCAGGTTCAATAATTGGGTTTTATTGATCAGGAACTTGGTATCTGTTCGGTTCATCAATTTCACAGAATCCATTTCATCCAAAGTGATGGGATCCAATTCCTGCAATATGTGATCGATCGACTTCAATTAATTGTCCAATATAATGAAGTCCGATAACACCAACTCTTCCTTTTTCTCTGTAATTGTAACCGTTTTAGACACAATTAAATCTCCTGAAGCACTGGTACCGGTATTGTCCTTTGAGTAAACATAAATGGTATAATCTCCCGGGAGTAAATACGTAAATTCGAATGTCCCGTCGTGATGTGTACTGGTCTTATCATTGTAAACTGCATTGTCGCCATATACTATAAAAACATCCACATCACCACCATAGTATTCGTTAAGCAGTACACTCCAGGTAGCATTGTATTCCTCCACGTAAACCTTTCCGGTGATTTTTGCTTTTCCTCCTGGTCCGGGACCTTTTCTACAAGAAGACAATCCGACAGATAACATTACTACTAATACAAAGCCCAAATATCGCATATCAATTCATTTCAATTCCCAACTGTTCCATTTCTTCAATGGTCACACTTGGGGGCATTATGTTATTTTCAAGTTTACCAATCATCAACTCAGCCACCTTGGTAGCATCCTCATGCGAACGAAAAGCTTGATTTCCCTGAATACCCGGAATATGATCCTGGATGATCAATTTCTTATTGTTAGACGATATTGAATAACCAAATCCTTCGCCAGTCGAATAAACATCAAAACTTAACTCATTCTGCTGAACAGTCTTGTCCACAAGCTCCTGTTGCTGGGTGTTCGATTGATCAGTTTTTTTTAGCTCCGGTTTTTCAGAACTCTTTGAGTCATTGCAAGACATTAAGCACGTAAGTCCTATTCCCCAACATACCCACACTTTAAATCTCATCCTACAATTTTTCCGAATCACTAAAAAGTTAAAATTAATACAAATCCTTAACATTCATTTAATATTGGGGGCTTTTATACCCAACTCAGGGATTTCAGGAAAACTCGTTACATTTGAACTGTGGAGAAGTCGATAAACATTAACTATAATCAATTGGCCATATCTGAATTAGATCAGCTAGATCAGGAATTGGTGACTGCGGCAAAAGAAGCCTCAAAAAACGCTTATGCGCCATATTCTAAGTTTAATGTCGGAGCCGCCCTTAAACTAGGAAATGGCGACATCATAGTTGGGAACAACCAAGAGAATATAGCCTATCCATCCGGTTTGTGTGCCGAACGGGTAGCCCTATTTAATGCAGCTTCAAACCATCCTAATGAATCAATTGAAACCATTGCTGTATATGCCGCATCAGAGAGTTTTGACTACAAAGACATAGTGAAACCATGTGGTGCTTGCCGACAGGTGATGTGTGAATACGAAATCAAACAATCAGCCAACATCAAAGTGATTTTAGTGAACGAAACTGAAGCCATTGTGATCGACAAAGCAGGTGATCTTTTACCATTTATTTTTGATGCCAGTGGTCTAAAGGACTCATAGAATTATCTTTTATATATATTTGTTTTCACTAAACGAATTTTATGGCGACCAAAGCAAAAAAATCGACCCCTGGATCTAAGAAGCTCAAATTTTCTAAAGCTCAATACCTTAAGTGGTATGAAGACATGATGGTGATGCGGAAAATTGAGGAAAAAGCAGGCCAATTATATATCCAACAGAAGTTTGGTGGATTCTGTCACCTATACATTGGTCAGGAAGCTGTTGTTGCGGGGACTATGGCAGCCTGTAAAAAGGATGACAAGCACATCACAGCTTACAGGGATCACGCCCATCCAATTGCTTTGGGAGTGCATCCGAAATATATGATGGCTGAATTATATGGTCGTACAACTGGAATGTCCAAAGGTAAAGGAGGCTCCATGCACATGTTCCACAAAGAGACCAATTTGATGGGAGGACATGGTATTGTAGGCGCTCAAATTCCAATGGGTGCAGGTATAGCTTTTGCAGAGAAATACAAGGGTACCAAAAACGTTTGTGTTTGTTCATTTGGAGATGGCGCATCCAGACAAGGTGCTTTGCACGAGACCTTCAATATGGCTATGACATGGAAATTGCCTGTGATTTTCTTGATTGAAAATAACAATTATGCCATGGGAACGTCTGTTGAAAGAACGTCTAACGTTACCAATCTTGCAGAACTTGGAGAGTCTTACGACATGCCTTCAGAAATTGTGGACGGTATGACAGTTGAAGCTGTTTATGAAGCCATTGAAAGAGCTGCCAATCGCGGTAGAAAAGGAGAAGGCCCCACTTTACTGGACGTAAGAACATACAGATACAAAGGACACTCAATGTCCGACCCGCAAAAGTACAGAACCAAAGATGAGGTAGAAGAATATCAAAATCAGGACCCCATTGAGAAGGTTAAGAAAACCATTCTTGACAACAAATTAGCCACTCCGGCTCAGTTGAAAAAGATTGATGATAAAGTAAAAGAGATTGTTGCAGAATCTGTGCAGTTTGCTGAAGAGTCTCCCTACCCAGAGGCCAGCGAATTATATGAGGATGTATATAAAGAACCCAATTATCCATTTATTAAGGAATACGAATAAAATTTATTGCTATGGCTGAGGTTGTAAAAATGCCTAAATTGAGTGACACCATGACCGAAGGCGTGGTGGCTGAATGGCACAAGAAAGTTGGAGATGAAGTATCGTCTGGTGAGCTACTCGCCGAGATTGAAACTGACAAAGCAACAATGGAGTTCGAATCCTTTTATGATGGTGTGCTCCTTCATATTGGTGTTGAAAAGGGCAATGCCGCACCAGTTAACGACATCCTTGCAATTATTGGTGAGAAGGGTGAAGATGTTGCAAAAATAATTGAAGAAGCTGCTCAGGCTAAGCCAGAGGAAAAAACTGAAGCCAGTGCCTCCGCTGGAGCCAACAGCGACACGCAGAAGGAAGAAGCTAAGCCTGTTGAAACCAAATCTGCCCCAGTTGAAGCCAAACCAACCTCCACCACGACAACTACCAGTGTTGCCAGTAGTGTGAATATCGTTTCACCAGAAACCAACGGCAAAGTCAAAGCCTCTCCGCTTGCCAAAAGACTTGCAGAGGAAAGACACATCAATTTATCCATGGTAAAAGGTACTGGTGAAGGTGGACGTATCGTAAAAAGAGATATCGACAATTATCAGGGTGGCGGTTCCTTTGTGGGCATTGAAAAATACAGTGAAGTTCCTGTTTCTCAGATGAGAAAGGTAATTGCGCAAAGATTAGGAGAAAGCAAGTTTTCCGCACCGCACTTCTACCTGACCATTTCTATGGATATGGACAACGCCATAGCTGCTAGAAAGTCTATCAACAACAATATTGCCCCGGCAAAAATCTCTTTCAACGACCTGGTGATCAAGGCAGTTGCTAAAGCATTGATCAAACACCCTAAGGTAAATGCCTCATGGTTGGGAGATAAAATTCGCTTCAACGAGCATGTACACATTGGTGTTGCCGTTGCAGTAGATGAAGGTCTACTAGTACCTGTAGTGAGATTTGCAGATGGAAAAACCTTGACTCAAATTGGTGCTGAGGTAAAAGACTATGCTGGAAAAGCAAAAGCCAAAAAGCTTCAACCCGAAGATTGGGAAGGCAATACTTTCACCATTTCAAACCTGGGTATGTTTGGAATCGAAGAATTCACAGCCATTATCAACCCGCCAGATGCCTGTATTTTGGCAGTAGGCGGAATTAGCCAGGTGCCAGTTGTTAAGAACGGGCAAATAGTTCCTGGAAATGTAATGAAAGTAACGCTATCCTGTGATCATAGAGTGGTTGATGGCGCAGTTGGCTCTGCTTTCCTCAACACCTTTAAAGAGTACATGGAGAATCCAATTCTACTCCTTGGAGAGAATCAGATTTAATTAAGTAACCAAGTTTCTGCTTCTGGTCTTGTTTCAAATACCCGGGCAGGATATTGAAATCTATTATTCTTTACAAAAGAATTGGCCAAAATTCGGTTAGGCAGAGACTTTAACACTATGGCTAAAGCCGAGATGCTGTCGTGTATTTTGTGTGTTGATAGATACTTTAAGGCGTTGGGCGTCATGTTAATGTAGCCCTTTTCCAAATCGACTATCAGTTCTATGCCAATCTCCTGAAGCTTCATGACCGTTTGTGTGGCCCATGCTACATCTTCAATGTCAAGATCAATTTGATCTTCAACTTCAATGATAATTTGATTGTACCTGTTTTTGTTAATTTTCATATATCTTTCTGTTAATCAGAGAACCATAATGCAAAGTTGATGCCTTTTATTATGCACGCATACTTTTATTCGACCAAAAACACTTCCGAACAGATAAATCGTCCTTTTTCATCGAAATTCAACAGAAGATTATAACTTTATCTACCTTGACACTTTGTCAAAAAATGCCATTCGCTTTAAAATGAATTAGTTACTCTCCATTTTTCCATTTCAAGTCCTATGCGCGACCCAGTCTTCGATACCGTAATTGAATACCTCAAAGGTGTGGGTCCTCAGCGTGCAGATACCATTAAAAAGGAACTTCATTTATTCACCTTTCGCGACTTGTTGCGCTACTTTCCCTTCCGATACATTGATAAAACACAATTCTTTTCAATAGCGCAAGCCAAACAGTCCGACTTGTCTGCTCAAATTGTGGTTAAAATGCTACAGTTTGAGGAAGTTGGTACCAAATTCAAAAGAAGATTGGTGGCTAAGGTTGAAGATTCTTCCGGTCAATTGGAATTGGTTTGGTTCAAAGGTATCAGATGGATCAAACCTAAATTACAAATAGGAAAGTCGTATACCATCTACGGAAAGGTCACACAGTACAACGGCAAGTTCAATATGACTCATCCAGATATCGCTGAAATTAATGGAAAGCCCGAAACAAAGGGTCTACAGCCAGTGTATCATTCCAGTGAAAAACTAAATACCAAAGGACTCAACAGTAAAGGATTTGAAACTGTAATAGCAAATTGTCTTAACAAAGTCCATGGTAGAATCTCCGAGAATATTCCAGAGTTTATATTGAATCAATATAATTTGATTAATCGGGAAATGGCGTTTAGACAAGTTCATTTTCCTGATGATGAAACCAGCCTGGCTAAAGCCAAATTCAGACTCAAGTTTGAAGAGCTTTTGTTCGTACAATTAGAACTCCTCATGACCAAACAATTGGTTCAAAAAAAATATAAGGGTCAGGTATTCGATCAATTAGGACCTTATTTTAACGATTTTTTTGAAAATTATCTCCCATTTGAGCTTACCGGTGCTCAGAAAAGAGTGATTAAGGAAATCCGCAGAGATATGGGAAATGGTGCTCAAATGAATCGCTTGCTTCAAGGAGATGTGGGCAGTGGCAAAACTTTAGTGGCGTTAATGGTGATGCTCATTGCCATTGGAAATGATTGCCAAGCCGCCCTTATGGCACCTACAGAGATTCTCGCTCAACAGCACTACGAAACGCTCACTAGCATGTGCAAAGGCATGAAACTGAGAATCGAATTGTTAACAGGCTCGGTTAAGAAGTCGGCCAGAAAACCCATTCATGAAGGTCTCGAAAATGGAGACATTCATATTCTGATAGGCACCCATGCGTTGCTCGAAGACGCTGTGAAATTCAAAAACCTGGGATTAGTAGTCATTGATGAGCAACACAGGTTTGGAGTGGCTCAACGCGCAAGACTGTGGCACAAAAACAGTATTCCGCCTCATATTTTAGTAATGACCGCCACTCCTATCCCCAGAACTTTAGCCATGACACTGTATGGCGATCTGGACGTATCTATCATAGATGAATTACCGCCGGGCAGAAAGCCGATAAAAACAGTTCACTATTATGAAAGCGCCCGCCTTAAGCTTTTCGGTTTTATTGAAGAACAAATTGCAGAAGGTCGGCAGGTCTACATTGTATACCCCTTAATCGATGAATCCGAAAAATTAGACTTAAAAAACTTAAGCGAAGGATTTGAATCAATAGAGAGGCGATTCCCAAAACCAGACTACCAAGTGAGTGTAGTTCATGGTAAGATGAAACCGGAAAACAAGGATTATGAAATGCAACTATTTGCACAAGGCAAAACCAACATCATGGTAGCTACTACGGTTATAGAAGTGGGCGTGAATGTGCCAAACGCTTCCGTTATGGTAATAGAAAACGCCGAACGCTTTGGCTTGTCTCAGCTTCACCAGTTGAGAGGGCGTGTTGGCAGAGGCGCTAAACAATCTTATTGCATTTTAATGAGCGATTATAAGCTCTCCAAGGACGGCAAAGTAAGATTGGAAACCATGGTGAGAACCAATGATGGATTCGAAATTTCAGAGGTGGATCTGAAACTAAGGGGTCCGGGAAATCTTATGGGCACCCAACAAAGCGGTGTGCTCGATCTCAAAATTGCTGACCTAGCAAAAGATCAAGCGATTTTAAGTGCAGCCAGACGCGCTGCAATTGAGCTTCTTGAAGATGACCCATCCCTCAAAAAAATCGAAAATAGGGAATTAGGCATTCAACTCATGTATCAGATGAAAAACAGACCAAACTGGAGTAGGATTTCTTAGATGAGCAACTACTATAAAATACTAGGTATTCCCAAGAACGCCACAGACACTCAAATCAAAAAAGCCTACCGTAAGTTGGCACTCAAATGGCATCCGGATAAAAACAAGTCGAGAGGAGCCGAAGAAAAGTTCATGGAAATCACAGAAGCCTATGACATTCTATCTGATCCGGAAAAAAGACGGAAATATGATAGGCAAGGTCGGTCACGCCCCACACGTCCGACACAAACAAACACTGCCAAGCCGAATACAACATCAACTACATCCGCCTTTGAGGAATGGCAGGAAACACTGAGACGGCGATCCAGAGAAAAAGCTAAACAACAAGCCTCTCAAAGCTATGGTCAGTTCAAGAAGAAAAACTTTCGCAACGATTGGTATAACAAATTATGGGTGGTCAATGTATCGCTCTTAGGTATGGGAATCCTGGCGATCTTGTTGTTATTCGCCATGATTGCTGGTCTAGAAAACGAATACGATATGGCTGGCAAATATGACAAAATGGCGATTCGCACTCAAATCAAATATTTCAAAGGTTTAAGATTGAAAATATTCTTTTTCTGGCTCGCACTCATCCCTGCTTTCTATTGCTTAGTGAAATATTATCCACGCAGTAAAAAATAGCCAGGAGATGCACAATTATTACAACATACTTGGCATTACCAAATCGGCATCTCAAGCACAGATTAAAAAAGCCTACAGAAAATTAGCCTTGAAATGGCATCCGGACAAAAACAAATCACCTGGTGCTGAAGCGCGTTTCATTAAAATAACTGAGGCCTACAAAATTCTCTCGGACCCAGAGGCACGTAAATCGTATGACCGTGGAAGCCGGTATAAGTCAACTTCCAAAGCTTCTCATCAATCCACAACATCAAAAAGTGCCTATGAAAAATGGTCGGACTTAATGGCTGCACGTGCCAAAAGAGAAGCTTTCCGGGAAGCGCATATGGATTACAAGGATTTTAAGAAAGAAAACTTTTCGTCTGAATGGGATGAACAACTGATCTCTGCTTGTGCTGCGCTAGGCATCATCTTTACTGTCATCAGTTTATACTATTCTGCTTATATCAATAGTCTTTACACTCAGTTAGATGGTCCTGCTTTGGCATACAATAGGCAAGATGTTCTCATAGAATTAAAGGAAGCAAAATCGATGAGACAGAGACAAGTCATTGCAGCTGCATTGGCCGGACTCGCTTTTCTCTTCTTATGGCTCAGAGAAAAAAAGAAAAAGTCTGACTCAAAATAGGAAGCTGTTATCCCGAAAGTCGCTATCTTTAAATCCAAAGATTTTTTGACATGAAAACATACGAAAATTACGTTCAGGGGAAATGGATTTCGGGAGATGGAGAAGGCTTTGCACTTCATAACGCCATTACCGGAGAACAATTAGGGACTTGCTCAAGTGAAGGCTTGGATTATGCAGCTATTCTGGATTATGGAAGAACTGTGGGAGGACCTGCATTGAGAAAAATGACTTTCCAGGAACGTGGACGTATGTTAAAAGCATTGGCGCTTCACCTGATCTCCATCAAGGAAAAGTTTTATACTTTGAGTGCCGCCACTGGTGCGACTAAAATTGATTCCTGGATCGATATCGAAGGGGGAATTGGAAATTTATTTGCCAATGCCTCATTGAGACGACAATTCCCTGACCTCCCCTATTACGTAGACGGCAGCGCAGCACCCTTGTCAAAAAATGGCACTTTCATCGGGCATCACATCATGGTGCCTAAAAGAGGAGTTGCGGTTCATATCAATGCATTTAATTTCCCAATCTGGGGAATGCTTGAAAAGATCGCCGTCAACTTAATGGCAGGCGTCCCAGCAGTGGTTAAACCGTCAGAGTACACATGCTACCTCACAGAACTCATGGTAAGAGAGATCATTGCATCCGGTATTTTGCCGGAAGGATCCTTGCAGCTAGTATGCGGACTTGGAAGAGGCATCATTGATCATGTAGACCTGCAGGATGTTGTGACTTTCACAGGATCGGCACATACAGGAAAGAAGCTAAAAGGCTTGCCACATATCATTGAAAACTCAGTGCCATTTAATTTGGAGGCAGATTCGTTAAATGCCTGTGTGCTGGGGGCAGATGCAGTTCCTGGCACGGCAGAATTTGATCTGTTCATCAAAGAAGTCCAAAAGGAGATTACGGTTAAAACAGGACAGAAGTGTACGGCCGTAAGACGAATTATTGTGCCGGAAAATCTGGTTGAAGACGTTGAAACTGCGCTCTCGAAACGATTAGATAAAAACGTCATCGGTGATCCTTCAGTTGAAGGTGTTAGAATGGGTGCTTTGGCCACTAAAACTCAGGTTGATCGGGTTAGAGAAAGTGTTGAAACGCTTATGGGAAGTCAGGAAGTCGTGTACGGAGATATGGACAATTTTGAGGTGATGGGTGCCGACAAGAACAAGGGTGCTTTCTTTTCACCAATCATTTTTAGAAATTCT
The DNA here is from genome assembly GCA_030433115.1 of Bacteroidia bacterium. Classification (GTDB taxonomy): domain Bacteria; phylum Bacteroidota; class Bacteroidia; order Flavobacteriales_D; family JAUILH01; genus JAUILH01. The sequence goes on from JAUILH010000036.1 coordinate 15,748, forward strand.
GATCCGTTTAACAAAACAGATGTACACAATATTGAAGCATTTGGTCCTGTATCGACCATAATGCCTTACAAAGACTTGGATGAAGCAAGCAGATTGGTTGAGATGGGAAGAGGATCATTGGTAACCTCAATAGTTACAGCAGATAACCAGCTAGCCAGAGAATTTGTGGTGAATACTGCGCACAGCAACGGCCGTATTTTGGTCCTGAACGAATGTTGTGCCAAAGAAAGTACCGGTCATGGTTCACCAATGCCATTGTTAACACACGGTGGTCCGGGTAGAGCCGGTGGTGGTGAAGAAATGGGTGGAAAAAGAGGCATCCTGCACTACCTTCAAAGAACAGCCATTCAAGGACATCCTGAGACCATTACAAGAATCACCGAACAATTCCAGGTTGGTGCTGATATGCCAGAAGCCAATCCCCACGTTTTCAGAAAGCACTTTGAAGAATTGGAGATTGGAGAAACCGTATTCACGCACAAACACACAGTCACCACTACAGACATTGTGAATTTCGCAAATGTGAGTGGAGATAACTTTTACGCTCATATGGACGAAACTTCTTTGGACGGAACTATTTTTGAGGAACGCGTGGCGCATGGCTACTTCATCTTATCCAAAGCGGCCGGCTTATTTGTTGAGCCAAAAAAAGGTCCGGTTTTATTGAATTACGGGATTGACGAATGCCGTTTCACAAAGCCTGTATATGCAGGAGCAACAATTGGTGTTCGTTTCACAGTTAAAGAAAAGATTGATCAGGAGAAACGTTCTGAAGACGATATTGCCAAGGGAATCGTGAAATTCTTGGTGGATATTTACGACGAAACTGGTGAAACGGTTGGTTTAGCAACGATCTTGACCATGGTGAGAAAACTGGATCAGAACTCATGAAAAAGTATGTACTATTATTCCTGACTTGTTGTGCACTGACAAGTTGTGGTGAAACTGAAAATTCCGAAGAATCAAAGTCTTCCAATGAAGAAAAAAATGCTTCATCCGAGACCGTGGATAAGGAGGCAGACCCAAAACTATTTTATAAAGAGCTGACTGTATTGGCTCAAAACTATAAACCTGTGGTTGATACTTTTTACACACTGTGTAGATCCGTAACCGCAAAATTTATGAGCCAGGGAGAGGTGAATGATGAGCAAATCGATAGAGCAGTTGCCATGTATTCAGATGCTCAGGCAAATCAAACCGAATACATACAGGAGCTCTCGAAATTGGAAGATGCTGATCCCGACCTAAATGTGCTTGATCTCACGATTACAGCAGAAAAAAAATACCTGTCATTGATTGAAACCTTCAATAGCATTGTGGTTGCCATGGATGACGGTCAGTTGGACCAAATTAAGTCCATGTACATGAAGTCTTTTCCGGTTAGTTCAGCGTATCAAGAGAGCTTAAAACCTCTTGCGGAGGCCCGAAATCAGGCAGAAGAGAAATATTTAAAATAATCAGCGGACAAAAGGGTCTGCCCCTCAATATACAGACTCTTTGGTCGTTTCTCCTCTAACGGTCAAAAGGCAACACAGAGGCTTATGTCTAATAAGTTTTGAAGGGTCTATCACCGCCTCTCCTGCATGAGAACACCACGATGAACAACACTGAAGTAGCAACCGCTCTCAGAGGAGGCACGACGAAGGAGTCTAGTTGCGGTATAGAAAATTCATTTACCCTCCCAACTTATCCTTCAAAGTTTTCATGAACTCAGAAGCATAAACAAAATTATTGATTTCCTCGTTGTCGGTTCTGATGATGGACTTGTTATCGCCTTCCCACCATTTCTTGCCTTCGAAAATGAACATGATGTTGTCCCCAATCTCAATTACTGAATTCATATCATGTGTAATCACAACTGTGGTCATGCCATACTCATAGGTAATATCCTTAATCAAGTTATCAATGACGATGGATGTTTTAGGATCAAGTCCCGAGTTGGGCTCATCACAAAACAAGTATTTTGGTTTCATAGCGATGGCGCGCGCAATGGCGACCCTTTTTTGCATTCCTCCACTAATCTCAGATGGAAATAGATTGTTCTTATTCTCAAGTTCTACCCGTTTCAAGCAAAAATTGACACGATCGGCAATCTCCTCTTCGCTCATTTTAGTAAACATCACCAAAGGAAAACCAACATTTTCTTCAACCGTCAATGAATCAAATAAGGCGCTGTGCTGGAACAACATTCCGATTTCTTTACGAATTGCCTTTCGTTTTCTGCGCTTCATGGCGGTAAAATCACGGTCGTCATACAAAACGCTGCCCCCTTTGTCTGGTTCATGTAGACCTACAATACACTTGGTTAAAACCGATTTACCAGAACCACTCTGCCCGATGATCAGGTTCACCTTTCCTGTCTCAAAAGTAAAATTGATATCATGCAGAATTTGAGTTCCTGCAAAGGTTTTCGATATGTTTTTCAATTCTATCATTAGAACATCATGCTGGAAATAATGACATCAAACGCTAGAATTAATAAACTTGAAGTAACCACAGATTTTGTCCCCGACTTTCCAACATCCAGGGCGCCACCTTTCGTAAAGTAGCCATAATAGGCAGAAATTGACGCGATGATGAACCCGAAGATCACCGGTTTCAAAAGAGCCCAATACACAGTAAAGGCCTCATCATAAAAATATTCCCTAATTCCGTCTACATAAACCTCCGTTGATCTCAAACCAGTCAATTCACAAATAAAATACCCTCCGTAAATACATGCCACCATGCTGTAAATCACTAATAATGGCAAAGTAAACATAGATGCTATGATCTTGGGGAGAATCAAATAATTCTGAGAATTGACTCCCATGATATCCAGGGCGTCTATTTGCTCTGTCACTCTCATTGTGCCAATTTCACCAGCAATATTCGACCCAACCTTTCCTGCCAAAATCAAGCTGATAATGGTTGGTGAAAATTCGAGAATCGACATCTGTCTCAACGTATATCCAAGCGTATAATCAGGAATCCACGGCGCACTCAAAAGCTCTCCAACCTGCGTTGTTACAGAAATACCGATAAACAAAGAGATGATCATTACGATCATTAAGGAACTGATCCCAATATTGACACATTCCGTAGCCACCCGTCTCCAGAACACCGACAGTTTATCGGGTTTGCTGAAAGTGGCATACAGCATCATAGTGTACCTTCCTATGTGTGAAATTATATCCAAAAGTTACCTGATCGGGTTTATATTCTTAGCGAAATTAAGGATTATACTTTGGGAATTCCTTATGAAATTTTGTATTTTTGAACAAAGCACTTATAAAAATGAATCTAATTAAGAAACATACAGCAAAATTATTGATCATGGGATTGATGATCAGCCTGGCTTCTTGCGGTTTGTTCAGAAAGAAAAACAAGTGCAACACCTGTCCTAAATGGAATGATGAGCCGGCTGCTCATGAATCTATGGAAAATGACACCTCTGCGCCCTATATGATTAAACGCAGACATCATGAATCTAAAGAAAACAGGTAGCATTCTACTTTTGTGCCTTTTGATTGGCTCAATTCAATCTTGCAAACTCATCAAAAAAAGACGTCAGAAGAAATGCGGTTGCGTTCAACTCAGTGAATAATTCTCAATCCTGCAGACACTTTTAAACCAATGTGAAAAGATTCACCCAAAAGTCATAATTTATTCATCTTTCCAAGCCTCTATTGCTTTCATTATGTGTACATTTGCGCTCGATTTAAGACGATCGCATCATGGAAACTACAACACAAAAAGAATTGATCGTTTCTCAAATGGCTGAGAAACTGGTTGGATCAGAAATCATCAAATTGGCAGGAGAGGTTAAGCAATTGATTGCCAACGGAGAAGACATTAAAAATTTAACCATTGGAGACTTCAATCCGAAAATTTTCCCGATTCCAACTGAACTTAAGTCAAATATCATTCAAGCCTATCGGGAAGATCATACGAATTATCCTGCAGCTAATGGCATTCCGGAATTAAGAGAATCCGTATCTCAATATCTGAAACACTATGGCAAACTTGATTATTCGGCAGATCAGATTTTAATCGCTGGCGGTGCAAGACCGCTGATTTATGCTTTATACCAAACTCTGGTTGATCCTGAAGATACTGTAGTTTTCCCCGTGCCATCTTGGAACAACAATCACTACACTCACCTATCTCATGGCAAGGCAGTTTTTGTTGAAACACAGGCAGACAACAAGTTTATGCCGGAAGCCAGTGACCTTGCACCGTATATCAAGGATGCTACTTTAATTGCCGTATGCTCACCGTTGAATCCGACAGGAACCACATTTACAAAACAGCAATTGAGCGACCTTTGTGACCTGATTGTAGCCGAAAACAGCAGACGCGGTGAGAGAGAAAAACCCGTTTACCTCCTATATGATCAAATTTATTGGATGCTCACCCATGGTGATACAGTTCATTACGATCCAGTCAGTTTGAATCCTGAAATGAAAAATTACACAGTTTATATTGATGGCATTTCCAAAGCATTTGCCTCAACCGGTGTACGTGTGGGATGGGCTTTTGGACCTGATAAGATCATCAATAAAATGAGGGCTATTTTAGGACACGTTGGTGCATGGTCGCCTAAAGCCGAACAAGTGGCCAGTTCAAGATTCATCACTAATTTTGGTGCTGTTGACCAGTATATGACCGACATTAAAGGCAAAATTTCAGATCGTCTGAATGGTTTTCACGCAGGTTTCCAGGCACTCAAGGCAAAAGGACTTCCCGTAAATTCAATCGCCCCTGAAGCTGCCATGTACCTCACAATTCAAATAGATTTGGTTGGAAAAACCAAGACAGATGGTTCGACTATAACTAACACTCAGGAAGCCACTGCTTACGTATTAAATGAAGCACAATTAGCGATTGTACCATTTTATGCATTTGGTGCGTCAAAAGACTCTTCCTGGTTCAGGTTGTCCGTTGGCACAGCTAAAATGGAGGATATTGAAATCATTATTGACCGACTAGAAAAAGCACTTATCAAATTATCATGAGTAAAGACAATACGTATGGCGTTATCATGGCTGGCGGAATCGGCAGCAGATTCTGGCCAATGAGTAAAAGTTCGTTTCCGAAACAGTTCCTGGATATTTTAGGAACCGGAGAAACCTTGATCCAAATGACCTACCAGAGATTTTTGAAGACTTGTGCTAAGGAAAATATTTTTGTAGTGACCAACGAACAATACAAAGACCTGGTCCTGGAACAACTCCCGGACATTTCAGCAGATCAGGTATTGTGTGAGCCAAGCAGACGAAATACAGCACCATGTATTGCCTATGCTGCTTCTAAAATCAGTACAATCAACCCAGAAGCGAATATTGTTGTGGCTCCTTCAGACCATTTGATTTTAAAAACTGAAGAGTACATCAACACCTTACACAAGGCATTGGACAAATCAAGATCTGGTGAGTTCCTGGTCACTCTGGGTATTAAACCAAGCCGACCTGATACTGGCTACGGCTACATCCAATTTATTGATGATGAGAACAGCGGAGATGTTAAGAAAGTGAAAACTTTTACGGAAAAACCGGAACATGATTTGGCTGTTACGTTTATTGAGAGTGGTGACTTCTTTTGGAACAGCGGCATCTTCATCTTTTCGGCAAAAACCATCCTTGAAGCATTTAAAAAACACCTTCCGGAGGTGGGAGATTTATTTGTTGCCGGCAATGATAAATACAATACTGCTGAAGAAAAATCTTTCATAGAAGACGTATATGCGGTGTGCAAGAATATCTCCATCGACCACGGTATTATGGAAGCGGCTGAAAATGTGTTTGTGGTTCTCAGTGATTTTGGATGGAGTGATTTAGGCACCTGGGGGTCTTTATATACGCATTTAGACCTTGACAAAAAGGGCAACGGTGTGATTGGAGATGAGATTCGCATGTATGACTCCAGCAATAACATTGTGAACATCCCTAAAGGTAAATTGGCGGTCATTCAGGGACTTGAAGACTACATTGTGGTGGATACCGAGAAGACCTTACTGATTGTGCGCAAACACGACGAGCAAAAGATTAAGGAATTTGTGACCGACTTAAAGTCGGACAAAAAAGATGAGTTTGTCTAAAACGTTCCAATCTTCCCACCTCAACAAGCTCCAAAATCATGAATTACATGAATTGAGAGATGCCATTGCAAAGGGAAATCATACCTCACTGGTGTCTTCTAAAGGCACGTATTGGCATATAGATCATTCCTTAAAGGCCATCATTGCCATTAGTACAGCGCTCACTGAATCCAATCCGAAAAAATACAGCTTGGAATTCAGCCTCAGCAGAATTTACATTTTCTCCAGACGCTCTATTCCCCGTGGTGTAGGGAAAGCTCCAAAAGTTGTTCTTCCTCCGGAGGAGATTTCCTCCAGTTTATTAGAAGACCAATTTTCTGTACTAGAGACACTCTTGACCAAACTTGATAACGCTGATAGCAAACAATTTTTCAAGCATCCTTATTTCGGAAAGCTCAATAAAAGACGCACGTGTATTTTCTTGAGAATCCATACCCGGCATCATTTGAAGATAATTAGAGACATTCTGAAAACAGTTTAATGCTGGATGATGAGTCTGCCCTGTTTTGTATTGCCAGAGGCCTGAATGATTTTCACAAGGTATATCCCGGAATTCAATTGATTGAGAACCCCAGAGTTGTGAGATTCAAAATCTGAGTTTAAAATGGTCTGTGCAAACCCATTAAATCCGACAAATAGAAAAAGTATAATTGAAAACGAGATTTTCATCGGACTAAAATTTAATAAACGGTTTGCTTACCACCTGATTATTTGAAGTTAAGCGAACCACATAACTTCCCGGAGCAAGCTTACTCACATCAATTTCTCTTGTTTGTTTATCACTGATCTGAATACGACCTTTGAGATCGATTACTGTAACTTGAAGTGCCTGCTCCGAATCATATCTCACGTTCAAAATATCCTGAACAGGATTAGGGAAAATCTGAACATTGGATTCATCCAACTGCTCCACATTTGTTTGAATTCCGCCATTATCAGTTTTGTAAATCCCAATTTGACCGCCTGCAAAACCATGTTGATCATCACCAAAAGCAATATGATTAATCGCCCCAACGGGAGACACGGTTTGAACTACCCAATTTTGTCCACCATCAGTTGTCTTGTAGATTCCTCCTGCATTATTGATGTATCCGGTATTTACATCCGTGAACCACATGCCTGTTAACAGGGTAGAATATGGCGCAATGTTGTTTCTTACCCAAGAGTCTCCCCCATCCGTTGTTTTCAAGATGGTACTCCCACCTCCGGATGCATAGCCTGTATTGGCATCAACCATTTGTATTCTATATATTAATCGGTGGTCCAGTGCTGTGGCATTTTGAACAGAATCCTCATAAACTAAGTTCCACGAATCACCTAAATCCAGAGTTTTCCAGATCTGGTAGCCTGTATAGTTATTGTTTAGTGCTTTTGACTCAGCAACAAACCCTGTATTGTTGTTATCAAAGTACACCTCAGAAATAGAATTAAAAGGATGCGGTATTGGAGAAAATGAGGTGCCCCCATTCATGGTTTTTTGCAAGCCGGAATGTCCAGCAACAAATCCAGTATCCATATTTACAAAGTCGATATGATCTATGGTATAGCCGAACAGACCATTATTTGAAGTGATCGAATCCCAGGTAACGCCACCGTCAGTCGTACGGGCCAGCAGGTCTGTATGGGTTCCAAAAAAAGTTCCTCCGGCAGCGTACCCAACAGATTCATTGATAAAATCGAGATCGAAGAACCAGGAAGAAGTGAATTGTGTTTGATAAGATGTCCATGATTGACCACCGTCATCTGTTCTATATATTCGTCCGTATTCATTTCCAACCAACATGGCGGTATCTGCATTGGTAACAGCAATCGCGCTAGAACTAAAGTTTCCGGTGTTATAACTAATATTCCATTGTGACAGAGAAGTCACAGGTAAGATGGCAACACACATTAAAGTTTGAATTAATTGTTTCATAATGTCAAACTTAGGCAATGGGGATACGTGACGCCATGTCAAAAACCGCCAATAAATTGTATAATTCAGCCTTTCTGTCTAAAATCAGTAGGACTTTGTCCCGTTTTCAACTTAAAAAATTTGCTAAAATGAGCAGGATCCGTATAATTTAAATAGTAAGCGATCTCTTTGGTGGATTGGTCTGAGTGCAACAAAAGGCGTTTGGCTTCCAATAAAATGCGTTGACTAATCAAGTCACTCACCTTCATTCCTGTGATGTTTTTGCATAGTTCATTGAGTTTTTTTTCACTCATACTAAGTAGGTCGCAATAGTCTTGCACCTTGTGTTTGGAGATGAAGTTCTCTTCCAGTTCGATTCTAAAATCTCTGAAAGTTGATGATTTGTACATGTTTTTATCATCCGGATAAAGCTTCTTGTGAAACCGATCGCAATGCATGAGAAAAATCTTCAAATAAGAACGGATCATTTCTTCGTTGTGCTTGGCGCTTCCGGATAACTCTGCTTCCATTTGATCAATGGTAGACTTGAGCACCTGATTATCCGCTTCATCCAGGTTGATAATTGGAAAATTAGCATTGTGTAGATATGGCAAATCATATAGCAATGCGTGATTGCTCTTCTGAAGTGATATAAACTCCCTTGAAAACAAAATCACATATCCGAATGTCCCCAGTTCTCTTTCCACACGATGAACCTGTCCGGGCGAGACAAAATGTACACTGTTATTTCTGATCTCAAAATTTTCGAAATCTATGGTGTGCGTACCTCCCTCCCCGAAGAAGATGAAGATTTCGTAGTAATTGTGCCTGTGAGGTTGAGAGGTATCATAGGCCGTCTTCACCTGAAGCGGAATGAGTTTGAACGGAATACTTTGTTCATCATCCTTACTGAATTCGTATTGCGGGATTACGGCTTTCACGCGTAAAAAAATAATCAGAAAAACAATATGATGTTAGCTTTCAGTGAAATTGTAATCATTAATTAGTCAAATCAAACTACTTGGTTCTGTTCAAAGCATCTTCATTTATTTTTCTTGCTTCATAGTCCACTTCTTTCAATTTACCGAATCTATATTTAAGCAAACATCTTAGAAATCTGGTATCTGATGCCTGATTCCAAGCAGTTTGATTGCCATCAATTTCTAACTGAGCGCGATACAAGCTCGTTCGAAACATGTCGTTTAAAAATAGTTGAACGTACCATTGTTTTGCCTTCCCAAATGTTCTGGAAGCACCAATATTTAAGGCCCCATTTGGCAAAAAAGATCTGCTCCCATCCGCATACCTGCCTTGATATTCTCCTATCAACTCCAATTTGACTATGTCTTTTACTTTGAAGCCATGATAGGTATATAAATACAACTTAGGCGTGCTCAAATCATTACCGAAATCGTAGGTATTGTCCTGATACTTATTGAAAGAGATATTTGCCATATTGTAGCTCTCCCATAACTTATATGCTGTGGGTATGGCCAGCTGAATGTAGGTGCTGTTTAACTGACTTATGTTGACACTTTGAATCACATTTGACACACCATCTTCTCCTACTCTATTGATGAATAATGCTGGATCAATGCTGTAATTGTGCCCCACAACCAAACTAGCCATTTGAATGGTGAATTTACTTTCAAGCGAATGCGTATAACTTGGTTTAATCCCAGGATTTCCTTGAATTGAAGTCAATGCATTCATGTAATAATAATAGGGCGTTATATTGGAATAACTTGGTCTAGACACACGCATAGTGTAGGATTGGTGCCAGGATACTTTTTCTCCTTTTACCGACAGACTCGCTTTTGGAAACAAATTCCATCTGTTGAGATTGTAATATGGCTCGTATGCTCCCTTTTGCTTTGCCAGAGCGTCTACATGTTCTAAGCGCACGCCCAAATTGAAATTCCATTTATCATATGACCTTTGAAGCGATATATAAGACGCCATTATTTTCTCATCATAAACGTAAGAACTGGAATCTATGATTTCGACCGAATCAGGGCGTGTATTATTGACGTAGATAGAAGAGTTCAATTCTGCTTGATTGTATTTGGCACCAAAAGCCAATTCATAGTGCTTCAAGAACGACAGCGATTGATCTATCTGAAGTGTATACAGGTCGTTTCTATTATTTCCTTTTGATATAACATCACCGTCAACAGACACATTGTTTCCTCTTTGTGTTTCATCAATCTGATCGTGATATGCAATTTCAGTAAATGCGTAATTCGCCCCAATAAATAATTGATGGCCCAAAGTATCAGTATTGAAGGTATAATTTATTGACACTGAATTGACAGTTTCCAAATTGTCTGAGTTGTTTTTTGCCACCATACGCACACTATCTCCGGAATCGTAGTTCACATGTATTGTATTATTCCCGTAGACATGATTCCTGCTGAGTCTACCACCATATTCTACCGATAGTCTGGATCTTTCAGAGAACTTGTAGTTTAAACCCAAAGCGTAATTTGGCATATTCTGAAGTGTAGTCTTTTCCACATAGTTAGTTCTGCCTATATATGGATCGCTGATGTTTTTAAGATCGAGCACATTTTTTGCCCGCAGTCCGGTCGCACCCAGATTATTGTTTAAATTCATCCTGAGCGACCATTTCTTTCCCTGAATGTTCAGGTTGGCGTCTACAAAATAGAGATGATAATACCCCTTTGTGTAATGTTGTAATATGGAAGCCTGATAGCCTTGACGTTTGTCTTTTTTAAGATGAATGACAATCACTGCCTGACCTTCTGCATCATACTGAACGCCCGGATCATTAATGATCTCTATTCGATCAATCTGTGCAACAGGAATTGTAGACAATCTATCGGGACTAATTTTTTGACCATCCAGATATACATGCGCATCTCCCTTTCCTACAACGGATATGTTTCCGTTACTAACCACTACGCCAGGTGATTTCTCTAAAAGTCCCAGAAGGTTGTTCATAGTAGACAACACAGTGTTGTCCACATTAACAATAACGTGTCCATTGGATTGTTCAAATAACTGACGTTCCCCTTTAATGGATAGTCCACTCAATGCCTCTAACTCAACCAGCCTTATCTTATAATCTTGCTTTGATTCAGATATCAGTTCGGAGTATGACTCAAACCCGATTACTTTAACTTCTATGATGGCTTCTTCCACATCCAACTTCAAACTAAAGTGATTGTCCTCTATAAAACCTCCCTTCAAAAGGCTTGAGTCACCGGGGTTATACGCCAATATGGTTCCTGATAACACTGCACCATCTTCAGTTTCAACCATTCCGGAAATAGTCAGTTGAGCGTCAGCCTGTTTGTAAACACTTATCAGCATCAGAAACAATATCAAAGTTGATTTTTTTGCAGTCATAGTTCTATTTTATGACTGCCAAACTACACTGCAGAAATGGCACTTTTCAATGCATTTTCCTCTTAGCCAGAGCCTTTTTGCGAATGGTTGTTTTTAATTTCCAAACGGCTATCTTCTTAACGGTTATTTTAAATAGTTTAGCCGTTAAGAGTTATGAGAACGGTTGTTATTGAAGATCAAATTCAACTCAGAAAGAGTTTAGAACAACAGATCAACGGGTATGGATCTGGTTTTAAAGTAATTGCTGGCGCTGGAAGTGTTACTGAAGGCATTGGACTCATTATGCGTCACCAACCCGAATTGGTTGTATTCGACATAGAGATCATCGAAGGCACCAGTTTCGATATATTGGATGCACTTCCAAAAATTGATTTCAAGATCATTTTTGCCACTGCTCATGGTCATTTTGCCATTAAAGCCATTAAATACTCTGCTTTTGATTATTTACTCAAGCCAATTGATCCAGGTGAACTAAGCGCTGCACTGGACAAACTGAATCAACAAAAATCAGTGTCTGATGATTATAAGGAGAAGTTCGAGTTGTTGTTCAATGAATTAAAAGGCATAGGCAACAAAAAAATCGGAATTAGCAGTCTTGATTCTGTCACTTATGTTGAAATCAGAGACATTGTTCGTTTTGAAGCTCAAAGAAGCTATTGTAAAATAGTTTTGGCAAATGGGAAGCATCTTATGAGCTCTAAAAACATGGCACATTACGAGGGACTTTTGCCGCATCATGAATTCAGTAAAATACACCGATCCCATATCATCAATGTGAGTTGTGTTGAAGCGGTGATTAAGTCTGAAGGTGGAGCCGTACAACTCAAAAATGGAGATATCGTTCCAATTTCAAGAAGAAAAAAGGATGATTTTTTAGAATTTCTTAATTCCAGAATTCGTTGAAATACATAAAGCACATAATTCTGAGCTTACTCCTACTTGGTGTCATGCCATGGACGGAATCTATCTGCGCACAGCCTAAAGATCAAATCCAAAATACCTTTACTGATCTGGTGGATGCCGCAAAAAAAGACACAAGCAAATTTGACCAGCTAAATAACTTTTATCATAATAACAAGACCAAATTAGATTCCAGCGACACCCATCTTCAGTTGACTGAATTATCCGCATATTACAAGCAAAAGAGCATGCATAGACTTTCATCCAAAGTCAAAACCATGTTGGCATGGCACTATGCTTTCGATGGACATCTTGACGCTGCCAAAACTATTTTCAGAGAGCAAATTGACGCATACTCAACTTCAACATTTTCTGACATAAAAGGAGATTTGTACACCCAACTCATGTTCATCCATAACAGATCAAACGATCAGGATTCTACACTTTTTTGCTACCATAGGGCAGTTAATGCATATGAAGAGGACAATAATCTAAATGGATTGATTTCGGCACATAAGTATGGCGCTCAAATGCACAGGTTATGGACCCAGCCGGAAAAAGCGCTGGAAATCCTATCTGAGGTTGACAGCCTGTGTATTCTGGCAAACGACAGCCTTCATACAGCCGATTATTATATTGAGCTTGGTCTGAACTACGCCTTGCTAAATCGCTACATTCAGGCGATTCAGTCGTACAGTGAGGCGCTTAAAATTTATACTTCTTTACAAGATTCTGAAGGCATCAGTATCACCAATCTGAATTTGGGAAACGTTTTTCTTGCCATTAAAGACTACGAGATGGCACAAAAGACTTATCAGAGTGCACTCAACGAATTTAAGCGACTTGATGCTCAAAACGATCTCGCGATGGCCTATAACAACATATCACTGGTGAGTTATCATTTGGAAAATTATCATCATGCATTGGCCTACCTGGACAGTGCATTTAATTTAACCCCCGTAATCAATAACGAGCCACTTAAAGGGGACATATTCACCAACCAGGGCTTATGTTACATGGATTTGGAAAAATATGACAGCGCCATTGTGAAGTTGGAGTCTGCTTTGCAAATAGAAAACAAGGTTGGCGACCACTTTGGGATTGCCTTATGCCATATTAACTTATACAATTGTTACTTCCTGTCTGGAGATTCTTTGAATACAGCTAAGTACCAGGAACTGGCTATGGCTACTGCTAAGAAGGGCATTGACCTGCGACTTGAATTTGACTTGTATCACTACTTAAGTACAAACTATTTGCAATTGGGAGACACCTCAAATGCCCTTAAATACCAACTTAAGTTGTCGTCTATCAAAGACTCTCTTTACGATATGGACAGAGCAAGCTTGCTAACTGCCCTCAAGAACAACATGGATTATCAGTCTGTTAAAACAAGTCTGTCACAGACGCAAAAAAAGCTCACTTCCGAAACCCAACAACGCCAACAAGTATCCGCCAAAAACGCCTACTTAAAATCTAAAAACCGGACGATCACTTACTTGTCAATGGCAGTGGCGCTCTCGCTGCTAAGTCTTATTGCAGTCTTACTAATTTCTATCAAACGAAAAAAGACAATGAACCAATTGCTTTCCGAGCAAGCCTCTCAATTGGAACAACAAAACAGAGACATTTTAAGTTCCGCGGAATATGCTAAATCGATGGAAAAAATGTTGACCCAACAAATGAATCCGCATTTTATTTTTAATGCACTGACTACTGTTGAGGCCAGTATCTCCATCAATGATTCTGACTTCACTAAACAATACATTCAAAACCTATCTAGAGTTCTGCGATCTACGCTCGATCATTCTCGTGAAAGTGCAATTCCGTTATCCTCCGAGATAAAATACCTTAAAGACTATATCAATCTTCATCAATTCAAGACTCATCGCAACATACATTGCACATTTATTTATGATGAAGATGAGGTTGAAGATTTTGTAAACACACCTCCTATGCTGATACAGCCTTTTGTTGAAAATGCTTTGATGCATGGACTTTATCACAAAACAAATGGCGTTAAAGAGCTCACAATCAAAATTTCACCAAAAGAAGACCACATTTTATGGATTATAGAGGACAATGGCGTTGGCAGAAAGGAGGCCGCAAGGATAAGTAAAACGCATACCGGAACTTCCCATGGTGCCAACATTATTGCAGATAGAATCAAATGGTTGAGAAATCTGCATAAAAAAGACTTTAGTATTGCTTATGAAGACCTGGATCAAGGCACCAGAGTCACTTTGAAAACGCCCATTATCATTTAGTCCAATCCTCGGGTCGTTGAGCATAATTCTTAATTCCAGCACATTCTTTACAGTACAAATCTCTGAGCGCTTCATTATCAAATAATTGAAAACTCAAGTTGCACGGACCAACAAACATCCCACACCATTCTTCCTTCGTCATCCTATCTTTTATGGTCTTGATCCATTCATAGTAAGCCTGGTCGTGGTATTCTTCTTCGTGTAAGAACGTCAATTTGGTATACAGTGCTATGCTCGGTCCGTGCACTGATTTTAAGAGCATTCGCGGGTGCAACATGTTATAAGCCAAATCCTCTTGCTCTCCCCAGGTAAAGAAAAGTGCCAAACGGTGGTTGTCTTCATCCGACAAAGGGTGTTTCAAAAAGTATTTTTCGAGCAATACCATGCTCTTTCTCATGTCCTCATCATCTCGTGAAGACCTATTTGAAAAATGTCTGTAATTCGCATTGGCGAAATGGTAATTTACCCACAACCTATCTGCCATTGCTTTAGTACTGTCGTTTGTAGCCGTTTCCTGGAGCACTTCTATGCTTTCAAGTAAACGCCCAACATCTCCTCGGTAAGGCACTCTTTTGGGCCAATTCCTCATTAAGTAGTTGCTGACGTCATATCTGATTTCAAATGATGAGATTCCCAATCTATCCAGTTGATTCAGTTGTTGGTAAAATTGCCCTTCCCATTGGTCATTTCCTTCACCAGTTCCATGAATATCCAAGTCGTACCACAAATGATCTTTGATTAATTTAGAATAGTCTTGGGACAAAGGCACTGTCAATTGTTCAAACAATAGCGTATCTACTTTTCCTTGTTTGATTAAACGATACATATACCATTGTATGCTGGACAGGGTGTCTAAAGAGCGCTTGGTTTTCTTTTGCATACCCACTGAATTCAGGTCTATGGACACAGAATCTTTCAATCGATTGAATTCTGAGATCAGGAAATTCCCAACTTCTTTTCCCGTCACATCCACTTTAGCAGTTAGCTTTATTTTGGCATACCGCTGCTCTGCCAGAAATGGCTCAATAGATCGCACATAATCCGAGTTAGTCAGTTTTTGCCTGATTTGCGACTCTTCCAATCCTCTTAAATCCTTCAAGGCATTTTCTGTCTCTATCTGCTGATAGAACAAGGTCCAATTTTCATTTGTTTTGATCTCTGCCTCTATTTCTGAACGTTGGTTGTTTTCCATGGCATTGATGATACTCC